>JAKAHJ010000130.1 GCA_021815055.1 Pseudomonadota bacterium
CAACGCTCCGCTTACCACTAGATAGGCAGAAAAATCTGTGAATTACAAACAAGTTGCGGCACGTGACATTTATACATCCATGAATTTAACAGGCCATGACCGATTTTTGGCCGCGCAGCAGTTCCGGCCAATTGTGGCAAAATGAGACATGCCGGACGCCGGTTGCGCGCCCGGTTCCAGGTCCGGACAGGCCGGCCGGTCAAGTGCAGTAGCCCCGCTCCCGCAGGTAGCGGACGATCGCCTCCGCATGCGCGGCGGGATCGCCTTCGGCCGTCCGGACGATGATGTCGGCGGCTTCGGGCTCCTCGTAGGGGCTGTCGATCCCGGTGAAGTTCTTGATCGCGCCGGCCTTGGCCTTTTGGTACAGGCCCTTGGGGTCGCGCTCCATGCATAGCTCGATGGGCGTATTCACGAAGACCTCGATGAATTCGCCCGTCCCCATCAGCTCGCGCGCCATCCGCCGTTCCGAGCGGAACGGCGAGATGAACGAAACCAGCACGATCAGCCCGGCGTCGACGAAGAGCTTGGCCGCCTCGGCCACCCGCCGGATGTTTTCCACGCGGTCCTCGTCGGTGAAGCCGAGGTCGCGGTTGAGCCCGTGCCGCACATTGTCGCCGTCGAGAATGTAGGTGTGCCGCCCCTGCGCGTGCAGCGTCCGCTCGACCAGGTTGGCGATAGTCGACTTGCCCGAACCTGAGAGCCCTGTGAACCAGAGCACGGCCGGCTTCTGCAGTTTGAGACCGGCGCGCGCATGCTTGTCGACGTCGAGCGCCTGCCAATGCACGTTGGTCGCACGCCTGAGCCCGAAGTCGATCGTACCGGCGCCGACCGTGGCGTTGGTGAAACGATCGATCAGGATGAAGCCGCCGGTGTCGCGGTTGTCGCGATAGCGATCGAACGCGATCGGCGCGGCAAGCGAGATGTTGACGTAACCGATTTCGTTGAGATGCAGCGTCTTGGCGGCCAAATGTTCCAGACTGCCGATGTCGACCTTGTGCTTGAGCGCCGTCACTTGGGCGGTCACGGTGTTGGTCGCAATCTTCAGGATGTACTGTCGGCCCGGATAGAGCTGCTCCTCACTCATCCAGATCAGATGCGCCGCGAACTGGTCCGACACCTCGGGCCGCGCATTGGCGGCGCACAGAACGTCGCCGCGCGACACATCGACTTCGTCGGCGAGCGTCAGCGTAACGGCCGCGCCGGCGGCGGCCCTGTCGAGGTCGCCGTCCATGGTGACGATGCGCGTCACCGTGCTGGTGCGCCCGGACAGGGCGGCCGCCACCGTATCGCCGACCGCAACAGCGCCGCCGGCGATAGTGCCGGAAAAGCCGCGGAAATCCAGATCGGGCCGGTTGACCCACTGCACCGGCAGCCGAAACGGCCCGTCGGCAAGTGCCGATTCGACATCGACCGTCTCGAGCACTTCGAGCAGGGGGGCGCCCGTGTACCAGCGCGTGTTCGCGCTGTTGGCGATCACATTGTCGCCGTAACGCGCCGAAATCGGGATCGGCACGATACTGGAAAACGCGAGCGGGCCGGCGAAATCGAGGAAATCGCCGACGATCTCGTCGAACGCCTCCTGCGAGAAATCGACCAGATCGATCTTGTTCACCGCCAGCACGACATGGCGGATTCCGAGAAGCGAGGCGATGTAGGCATGGCGCCGGGTCTGGTCGAGCACGCCTTTGCGTGCGTCGACGAGGATCACTGCGAGCTCGGAATTCGACGCGCCGGTCGCCATGTTGCGCGTGTACTGCTCGTGCCCGGGCGTGTCGGCGACGATGAATTTGCGTTTTTCGGTCGCGAAGTAGCGATAAGCGACGTCAATGGTGATGCCCTGCTCACGCTCGGCCTCCAGCCCGTCGACCAGGAGCGCGAAGTCGATGTCGTCGCCGGCCGTGCCGTGTTTCCTGGAGTCGCGCTCGAGCGCCGCAAGCTGATCTTCGTACAGGAGCTTCGTGTCGTAGAGCAGCCGCCCGATCAGCGTAGACTTCCCGTCGTCGACGCTGCCGCAGGTGAGAAAGCGCAACAGCGACTTTTTCTCCAGCGCGTCGGCATAGGTCTTGAAGTCGCCGTGTGTGCCCGGACCATGCATCAGAAATAACCCTCGCGCTTTTTCTTCTCCATCGACGCCTGCTCGTCGGTGTCGATCAGTCGTCCCTGCCGCTCCGAGCTGCGGGCGGCGAGCATCTCGGCGACGATCGCCTCCAGCGTATCGGCGTCTGACTCGACGGCCCCGGTCAGAGGATAGCATCCGAGCGTGCGGAAGCGAACCAGCCGTTTTTGCACGCTCTCGCCGGGCATGAGCTTCATGCGGTCGTCGTCCACCATGATCAGCGTACCGTCGCGCGCGACCACGGGACGACGATCGGCAAAATAGAGCGGCACCACGGGTATATTCTCGGCGAGGATATACTGCCAGATGTCGAGCTCAGTCCAATTAGACAGTGGAAATACGCGGATCGACTCGCCCTTGTTGATGCGCGTGTTGAAAACGCGCCAGAGTTCCGGACGCTGGTTCTTGGGATCCCAGGCATGCGTGGCCGAACGGAACGAGAACACCCGTTCCTTGGCGCGCGACTTCTCCTCGTCACGCCGGGCGCCGCCGAAGGCGGCATCGAAACCGTACTTTTCGAGCGCCTGCTTGAGCGCCTCAGTTTTCATGACCTGCGTGTGCAGGGCCGAGCCGGAGTCGAACGGATTGATTCCGCGCGCGAGACCCTCTTCATTGACGTGGATCAGCAGCTTGAGGCCGAGCCGCTTCGCGGTTTCGTCGCGAAATGCGATCATCTCGCGAAACTTCCAAGTCGTATCCACATGCAGCAGCGGGAACGGCGGTTTCGACGGGTAGAAGGCCTTCATCGCGATGTGCAGCATCACCGATGAATCTTTTCCGATCGAGTAGAGCATTGCCGGATTGGCGAACGACGCCGCCACCTCCCGCATGATGTGGATACTTTCCGCTTCCAGACGCTTCAGATGGGAAAGAGCGGGACGTGGCACACTCGGGCTTTGCATTTGACCTGTCTGATTATTGACTTGATGTTTTCCCGTCGGCCGAGACAAAATACTACATCGTGGAATTTGGACCAAGAGCCCCACCCGCTACAGGCGACATTCGAGATAGGCGGAACACGCAAAATTGGCTATTTTTGTAGCATAATCATCTCTCGGACGGAGACGCCGCCGCCAATGCACAGCATTAGTCCTTCCGCAAACAATTCTCCCGCCTGGGCGCTCGCGCTGACCGATCGCGACGCCTTCGCACGGGAGCAGGAACAACTCGGAAAATGCTGGACGCTGCTCGGCGTGACCAGCGATCTGGCGCGCGACGGCGACTGGTTCCGCGCCCGGCTCGGCGGCCGTTCGGTCTTCGTGCAACGTTTCGGCGCGGATCTGGTCGGCTTCGAAAATGCGTGCCGGCACCGTTTCTATCCGCTGCGCACCGAGGACAAAGGCAACGGTCCGATCCGTTGCGGATTTCATCACTGGCAGTACAACAAGGAAGGCGTGGCGATCGGCATCCCGAAGTGCCAGGAAATGTTCGGGGTGACGCCGCGCGAACTCGATGCGCGTCTCAATCGGCTCGACATCGCCACCTGCGGCATTTTCGTGTTCGGGCGCTTTGCGAACGACCAGAACAAGGAGACGCTGAAAGACTATCTCGGCGAGGCTTTCCCGATTCTCGAAGCCATGTGGAGCCCGAAGCGCGCGCCGCGCTATATCGAGACGCCGATCGCCGCCAATTGGCGGCTCGTCTACCACATCACGCTCGACGATTATCACATCGTTGCCGTGCATCCCGACACCTTCGGCAAGGAAGGCTATCTGCCGCGGGAAGCCCCGCACTATCATCGGCTCGGCCGCCACAGCGCCTATTTCTGGTACGGCGCCGACGACGAAGTGGCGAAAATGGCGGCGGAGATCGCGCGCGGCGAATACAGTCCGCAGGTCTATCGTATCTTTCAGCTTTTTCCGAACCTGCTGAGCCTGCACGTCGACGCCGAAGGCACCTGGTATGTGATCGTGCAGCAATATGTGCCGCTGGCGCCGGACCGCTGCGTCTCGCGCTGCTGGTATTTTCCGGCACCGTTTCCGGCCACCGACAAAAGCCGCTGGGCCGGACTCTATCGCCGCGTGGTGGCGCCTTTCGCCTATTACGTGGTGCCGTTCTACATCCGCAAGATCTTCAGCGAAGACAACGGAATCTGCGAAGGCATCCAGTCGATGGCATCGCAGATCGATGCGTTCCCCATTCTCGGCCAGCACGAGGAGCGCGTCGCCTGGTTCGAAGAGGTCTATGCCGAGACGGTGGGTAACCCGCCGCCGCCCGGATCGGACGCGCAACGGAAGATCGGCTCAGCGGCTTAGCGCGTATCTCGTTCGAAGCGAACCAACGGCGTCATTGCGAGGAGACCCGCAGGGGCGACGAAGCAATCCAGAATTCGTACCACAGAACTGGATTGCTTCCCCCTCGCTTCGCTCGGGGTCGCAATGACGGACCACCATCTTTGTCGCCGGGCAACGGCCTAATCCGCCACCGTGAAGCGGGTGCCGCGCAGGATGTAGCGGCGCAACCGGTCGGGCATCAGCCCGTGCAGGCGGGTGGCGAGCGCGAAGAAGAACGGAAAGGCGATCACGGGCTTGTTGCGCGCAAGGCCCGCCACGATGCGGGCCACCGCGCGCTCGGGCGCCATCACGAAGGGCTTCGGCCCCGATTCGCGCATCATCATCGGCGTCGTGATGTAGCCCGGGCAGATGACGCTCACGCCCACGCCGTGCGGGGCCAGCACCGCGCGCAGCGACAGGCCGTAGCTGAGTACGGCCGATTTGCTGGCGCAGTAGCTCGGGCTGTCCGGCAGCGGAATGAACGCCGCGATCGAACTGACGATCGCAATCTGCCCGCGTCCGCGCGCCATCATCGCCGGCAGGAGGGGCTGCACCGTGTTCAGAACGCCCAGCACATTGGTTTCGATCACGCCGTGGCCGGCATCGGCCGGCTCGATATGACCGTCGGCAGGCGTCCCCGCCATCAAGCCGGCATTGGCGAACACCAGATCGATGGGCGTCGCGCGGTCGAACGCGCCGATCCATTCGGCCATCGCGTCGCGCCGGCGCACGTCGAGCAATCCGCACTGCGGATTTCCGCCCAGCCTGCGGCATTCCTCCGCGGTGGTCTCGAGGCGAACCGCGTCGCGCCCGATAAGCGCGAGCCGTCTTCCCTGGCGGGCATAATGGAGCGCCAGCGCCCTGCCGATGCCGCTCGAAGCGCCCGTGATGAGAACCGTGCCGGCCATCGTCGATCCAACCGCCCGCGGACCCAGTCTATCGGCCGGCGCCTGCCTAGACCGGCACCTTGAGCAGGCGCAGCCGCTCCGGCAATTTGGCCATCTCCTCCGCGATCGTATCGACCGCGGTTTCGATGTCCTCCTGGGTATGCATGGCGGTCACGAAGAACCGCAGGCGCGAGGACTTCACCGGCACCGCCGGATAGAGCACCGGCTGCACATTGATGCCGCGGTTGTAGAGTTCCTGCGACAGCATGACCGTGGCGATCGACTCGCCGACGATGATCGGGATCACGGCGAGCCCGCTGCCGTTGCCGGTATCGAGGCCCTTCTTCTTGGCATAGGCCTGGAAATGTCTGCTGTTGCTCTGCAGCCGCGCGACGCGCTCCGGCTCGCGGTGCATGAGCTCGACCGCCTTCTCCACGCTCGCCGCCACCACCGGCGGCATGCCGACGCTGTAGACGAAGGCTCCCGCCATCAGGCGCAGATAATCGACCATGACGGCGGAGCCTGCGATATAGCCGCCGCAGCCGGCCAACGTCTTCGACAGCGTGCCCATCCAGATGTCGACCTCGCGCGGATCGACGCTGTAATGCTCGAACAGCCCGTAGCCGCGGCGGCCGAGCACGCCCAGCGCATGGGCCTCGTCCACCATCAGCCAGGCGTGGAAACGCTTCTTGATCTCGATCAGGCGCGGCAGATCGGGAAAATCGCCGTCCATGCTGTAGAGGCCTTCGACGACGATCAGCACGCGCTCGAACTTGTTGCGCACGCCCGCCAGGATCTGCTCGAGATTGTCGAGGTCGTTGTGCGCGAAGCTGCGGCGCGAAGCGCCCGACAGCACGCTGCCCATGACCGCGCTGTTGTGGACCGCGGCATCGGAGATCACGAGATCCTTCGGTCCCGCAAGCTGGCCGATCACGCTCACATTGGTCGCGTAGCCGCTGACGAAGACGAGCGCGTCGTCGGCGCTGTAATGGTCCGCGAGCGCGCGCTCGAGCGAGCGGTGCACCGGCCGTTCGCCCGCCACGTGGCGGCTGGCGGACGCCGAAATCCCGTAGCGATCGATCGCCTGCTTGGCGGCGGCGACGACTTCCGGATGGCCGTTCAGGCCGAGATAGTCGTAGCAGGAAAAGTTGAGGAGCTCGCGTCCGCCGATATTCGTGCGCGCGGTGATGCGCGCGTCGTGCATGCGGAAATAGGGATTTTCCAGGCCGAGCTTTTCGCCGATCAGGCGCTGCAGCCGCAGTTCGTCGTAGCCCGGCAGCGTGGCGAAATCGGTGAACTTGTTGCCGACCAGCCGCAGATCGACCGGCTCGGCCCGTTCCAGGACTTCCGGCTTGCGCATCGAGGCGACGCGCGAGAACAGATGCTCGCGTGCGCGCCCGGTCAATGCGGTGTCCTTGGTCACGAGAGCAGCCTCTTCGCGGTACGGCCTTCCTCGTTCATCATGCCCTTCAGCGTTTCGATGTGAGCCGGGTCGATCTCACCCTGGTGATGCTGTTCGGCCAGCGTGGCGACCATCGCATCGTCGCGGTCGCGGCCCAGGCCGACATGCGCGATGATCTCGTCGGCGATATCGGAGATCGTCATGCCGCCCGACGATCCCGACAGCGGGATGTGGATGCCGAAGCACTCTTCGAGATTCATCACCAGTTCGAGCGCCATCAGCGAGTCGAGACCGATTTCGCCGAGCGGCCGCACGTGGCTGATGTCCTCCTCGCGCAAATGCAGCACATGCGCGAGCTGGGCGCTGATCACGTCGGCCACCTTGCGGCGCGCCGCCTCGACGCCTTCGCTGGCGGCGAGCGCGTGCAGGTCGATGCTCTCGCCGTCACCCTCGCCGGTACGGCTGGTGGCGCTGAGATAGGCCGCGTAGGTCGGCGAACGCAGCACCGCGAGCCGGTCGGCCCCGAACGCGCCCTCGCTCGGCGACACGGTCATGACGGCGGTATCGGGCATGTCGACGGGCTGCTCGAGCGCATGCGCCATCAGCTCCAATGCCTCGCGGGCGCGCATGCCCATGACGCCGGTGAGCTTCTGCAGGCCGCTTTGCAGCTTCTGGTTTCGCGCCACCACGCCGACATCGGTGATCGGTCCCCAGCCGATGGCGAGCGCCGGCAGGCCTTTCTGCCGCCGCCGGCGCGCAATGCCTTCCATATAGGCATTGGCGGCGACGTAGTTGCCCTGCCCCGGATTGCCGATCAGCGTGGTGACCGAGGAGAACAGCACGAAATAGTCGAGCGGCTTGCCACGCAGGAGATAATCGAGATTGTCGACACCGGCCACCTTCGGCGCCAGCACGCGATGGAAGCGCTCGGCGTCGAGATTGGCGAGGATGGCGTCGTCCAGAACCATGGCCTCGTGCATCACGCCGGCGATCGGCGGCATGGTCGAACGGATCGTGGCGAACAACTGCTCGAGCGCGGCCCGGTCGGTGATGTCGCACGGGTCCGCGAGCACT
>JAKAHJ010000131.1 GCA_021815055.1 Pseudomonadota bacterium
AATTGGCAGGGAACTTCGGATTGGCGACCAGGATGCCGGCCGTTTCCGCCGCCATCGAGATCGGGATGAAGTCGCGGTCCGGCTTGACCTTGAGGTCCGGGTAGAAGTGCGGATTGATCGAGATGGTGCCGATATTGCCGAAGAACAGCGTGTAGCCGTCGGGCGCGGCATGCGCGGCGACTTCCATGCCGATATTGCCGGAGGCCCCCGAGCGGTTGTCGATCACGAGCTGCTGCCCGAGCGTCTTGGTGAGCGCGGGCTGGATGAGCCTGATCGCGTAATCCGAGGCGCCGCCGGGCGCGAACGGCACGATGATGTGGATCGGCTTGTTGGGGTAATTCGATGCGTCGTCGGCCGCCTGGGCCTTGGCCGCACCGAACAAGAGCAGGAGGCCAAACAACAGGCCGCCGACACGCAACTTACTCGCCGCTACCCTCGTCATTGGATCCTCCACCCGGGTTTTTTTAATGCGCTTACACGATAATCCTTACTCCATTGCGGGCAAGCCCCGTCACGATCGACGCCGGCCGCCGGCTGGCGGCGCACCGATATCCGAAGACCCTATGCCACCGCCTTGATGTCGTCGGCGTCGAGCGGCAGCTTCACCGGCGCCTTGCGCTTGGCCGAAAGGTCGAGCGCCTTGGTCATCATCAGGTTACGGTGCGCTTCCTGCACGGTGGTCGCGGCGGTCGGCAGGCCGAGCGACACGCGGTTGAGCCAGCTCACCGTTTCCTCCGCCATCGGCCCGCGCAATTCGCCGAGCGCCATGTCGCCGGGCGGATAGCTGCCCATGAAGTCGACGAGCCGCGTGGCGTCCGGATTGTAGCCTTCCGACTGCGGCTTCGACACCGCCAGCACGATGTCGCGGTGGGTGTCGTCGATCGTGAGTACGCCGGTGGTGCCGGAAATGCCGACTTCGAGCGAATAGACCGACGCCGGCCAGGTCACCGGCATCGCCCAGGATATGCTGAGATGATAGAGCGTGCCGTCGTCGAATGAGATCATGCCGGCGGTGGCGTCGATGCCCTTGTAGAGCGGGCCCAGCACCTTGTCGATCGAGCGCGCATAGACCTCCACCGGCGTCTTGCCTTCCAGACACCACATGCAGATGTCGAGCGCATGCGTGCCGGAGATCACCATCGGCGATATCGTGGAAGGATCGTCGGTGCGCTTGTAGTTGTCGATCGCGACCAGCCGGTTCATGAAGGCGCGCGAGGTGACCAGCGTCACCTCGCCCAAGGCGCCGCTGCGGCATTTTTCCTTGGCGGCGAGCCAGCGGCGGCGGAAGCGCTGGGTATAGCCGACCACGGCGTCGATCTTGGCGTCCATGATCAGCTTCATGACGCGCGCGGATTCTTCAAGCCGTGTGGCGAGCGGCTTCTCGATCAGCATCGGAATGCCGCGCTCGATGCAGGCCATGATCGGCTCGACATGCAGGTGCTCGTCGGTGGCGACGATCGCGCAGTTGACCTCCGGCCGCTTGATCAATTCGACATGGCTCTGCGTCACGAAATCGGCGTTGATCTTGGGACCGACTTCGCCGGCGCGGTTCGGGTTCTTCTCGGCGAGCCCGATCCATTCGACCGACGGATGGCGCGCCGCCACCTCGCCGCGGAACAGCCCGACGCGCCCGCCGCCGATGATGGCGAGGCCGAGACCTTTGGCGTTTTGCTTCATGTATGTCCTTTCACTTGTCATTCCGGGGCGCGCCGAGGCGCGAACCCGGAATCCAGAAATAGATTCCAAGCAAGCATCTGGATTCCGGGTTCGGCGCTGCGCGCCGCCCCGGAATGACAGATGCTACTTGTTATCCCCCGCCCTGAACTTCGCCTTGAACTCGGCGATGGCGGAGATCGTCTCGTTGGTCAGCGGCAGGTCGACCGGCTCGTTGCGATCGGCCGAGAGGTCCGCCGCGCTGTAGGTTTCCATCACCACGCGCGCGGATTCCGGCGTCACCATCACCGGTGTGTCGCGGATGCAGGCTTCCAGGAAGTGGATGGTCTCCGGCCCCATGCCGCCGGCGAACACGTTGTCGACCCACTCGCCCGGCATGGTCGACATCGGGAACCAGGTGCCGTTCTTCGCGGTGTTGAGCCAGTTGTCGCGCTGGGTGTCGTCGAGGAACAGCGAGCCCTCGGTGCCGGTGATCTCGATCCAGGTCGCGCAATAGTTCGGATAGTTCGGCGGCATGTTCCAGCCGCCGCCGATCATCACCGCGGTGCCGTTGTCCATGGTCACGGTGGTGAACATCACGTCGTGCGAGCCGTTCACCGGCTTCATGTAGCCATAGGCGCCTTGGCTATAGACGCGCACCGGCTTGGCCGGCTCCAACAGCCAGAACACGAAATCGAGGTCGTGGGTGGACTCCATCACCACCGGCGAGAGCCGCACGCGGCTCGCGATCTTGGAGCCGAGCGTGCGCGACAGATGCCGGCTCACCAGCACCGACACGACATTGCCGAGCGTGCCGTCGACGATCTTCTTCTTGGCGTAGGCGACCTTCGGGTTGAAGCGCTGCGAATAGCCGATGGTGAATTTCAAATTGTTGCGCCTGGCGAGATGGATGAGCTCGTCGGCTTCCCACAATTCGAGCGCGATCGGCTTTTCCAGCATCACGTTCTTGCCGGACTTCAGGCAGTCGCGGCAGATCGGGTAGTGGTTCGTTTCCGGCGTGGTCGAGATATAAACGACCGAGATGTTCGGATTGTTGATGATGTCGTTGTAGTCGAGCGTCGAAGTCGCCGGCTTGTACAGTTCGGTCACCTCTTTCAGCCGCTCGGGGCGGATGTCGCACAGATGCAGTTTGTCGACCAGCGCGGTGCGCGCCAGTGTTTCCGCGCGCGTGCCTCCGACCCATCCGACTCCGATTACCGCCGCTTCCACCGTTTTCACCGGACGTTTCCTTCGTTCTTTGTCGTTGATGCCGCGCCGCCGGCCGGCCGCGCGGGGCGGGAGACTAGCTCAGGCGCTTGGTGTTCGGAAGTATGTGTCCCGGGCGCAGCGCAGCGCGAAGCGGTGCGCTGCAGACCCGGGACCCCGCTTTTCTTAACCGGGGCCCCGGATCAGCAGCGCAGCATTTCGCTGTCGCTCATGCTGCGCAGCATCCGGGGTACGCAGCCCGGTTTTCATTCTGCGAAAGCGCCAACCCCGAACACCTGGCGCGCGAACTGCGGATAGACCGCGGCCAATTCGGGCGCGACCGCCTCGCGCATGAGGCGCAGCGTTTCGGGCGAGGGCGCCGGCGTCTCGCCGACGCTGGCCGGCCTGTCGAACTCGAATCCGGTGTGCTCGGTCACTTCCTCGACCGTATGGCCGGGGTGCACGCTTTCCAGCCGGAAGCGGCCGTTGGCGAAGGAGAACAGGCAGCGGTTGGTGACGAGCGCGATCGGTCCGCCGGTGCGGAACACATTCGGCTCGCTCGTGCCCGGCGCGCTGATGAAGTCGACCTGCGGCACCAGCGTGCGGCGCGAATGCTCGGTGCGGAACAGGATGACCTTCGGCACCACGTAATAGAGATAGGCCGAGCCGAACGAGCCGGGGAAGCGCACCTTGGGCCGCTCGTGCGGGCCGATCTCGACCAGGTTTATGTTGCCGTGCCCGTCGATCTGTCCGCCCGAGAGGAAGAACACGTCGATGCGGCCCTGCCCCGCGCAGTCGAACAATTCGCGGCCGCCGTCGGTCCAGAACGTGTGCTTCGGGCTGCCGAGCAGCGAGACGTAAGGACGCCCAATGCCCTGTAACTTGCCGCGCTCGCGCGCGAGCAGTGCGGCGGTCGCCGGGATCGGCGAGGCATTGCCGACCGCGACATGGCGCACGTCGCCGATCAGGTCGGCGATGACGGAGGCGAGGAGTTCTTCGGGGCAGAAGGTCACGCTTTATCCCTCCCCTGAAAGGGGAGGGTGTCTCCGCGCGAAGCGCGGAGACGGGTGGGGTTGATTAGTTGTCTCACACAGTGCCCCCACCCGGCTCGCTTCGCTCGCCACCCTCCCCCGCAAGCGGGGGAGGGATAAAAAAGTTCACGCCGCTTTCTTCTCATACACATACCTGTCGAGATACTCCGCAAACCCTTCCGCCGTCGCCGCCATCTTTGCGTACAGCGCGAGGTGCTCCGCATCCGCCGCATAACGATCCGGCAATCCCAGCGGCCAGCAGCCGCGCTCGGCAATGGCGATGCTCTCCACATAAAAGCCGGGCAGCGTACCGGCGGCCAGCACGGAATCGTCGAGCAGATTGCCGTCGTGGATTTTCTCCACGGTCGCGACGGTGCGCGCCGCCGCATGCACCATGGTGGCGAGCTCGCGCTGGCGTCCGATCCAGACATTGCCGAAGCGGTCCGCCATGGGCGCATGGATGAGCGCGACGTCCGGCTTGATCGCGGGCAACAGCACGATCGGGTCGCTGTTGCCGAACGGATTGTCGATCACTTTCCAGTCGTCGCGATATTTCAGCACGTCGGAGCCGATCAATCCGCGCAGCGGCATGAACGGCACGCCTTTCTCGGCCGCCTGCAAGCCGGCATGCAGCGCCGGGCAGGTGGCGTCCTTCATCGAAATGGTTTGGCCGGTGATCGCCGCCGAGAAGCGCGGCGCCGGGCCGAACTCGCCCAAACTGACCGCGCTCGTTTCCAGCGTCGCGACGCATCCGGCGCCGATCATGAGATCCGCCTGCAAGCTCGAGGTCGGCAGTGCGACCAGATGCAGGCGCTTGACGCCGCGCCGGATCAGCGCGCGCGTCGCCGCCATCGGCGCGCCGGCGACCTCGCGCGGCACCACCAGCATTGAGCCGTCGGTGACGGGTGCGAGCGCTTCGTCGAGCGGTTTGGCGATCTGAAACATAGCAATCCCTGTGGGAAGCGGCCCATGCGTCCGCCGCGGTCTTTTTCTCACCCCTCGGCTTGCAAGGTCCACACAATTTTGCGACGTGGTGGCGATGACAGGAACCTTGCAAGAAAAGCTGCAAGACAAGATCGAGGCCGGCCGCTTCGTGCTCACCGCCGAGGTCACGCCACCGGTTTCGGCCGACCGCGGCGAATTGCTCGCCAAGGCGGCGCCGCTCGCGGGTCTCGCCGACGCGGTGAATGTCACCGACGGCGCGGGCGCGCGTCCGCATCTCGGCGCCGTGACGGCTGCCGCCATGCTGGTCGAAGCCGGCATCGAGCCGATCCTCCAGCTCACCTGCCGCGACCGCAACCGCATCGCCTTGCAGAGCGACTTGCTGTCGGCCGCCGCCGCCGGCGTGCGCAATCTGTTGATGCTGCGCGGCGACGATCCGAGCGTCGGCGACCAGCCGGACGCCAAGCCCGTGTTCGATCTCGACGCGCGGCAATTGCTCGAGACCGCGCGCCGTTTGCGCGACGCGGGCGAATTGCCGACCGGCCGCAAAATCTCCGGCTCTGCCCCGTTCTTTCTCGGCGCGGCCGACAATCCGATCGATCCGCCGCCGGGCTGGGAGCCGAAGGCGCTCGCCGCCAAGGTCGAGGCCGGCGCGCAATTCGTGCAGACGCAGTTCTGCATGGACGCCGGCGTGGCGCGCCGCTATCTCGCGCGCCTGGCCGAATACGGGCTCACCGGCAAGCTGCGTTTTCTCATCGGCGTGGCGCCGCTGCGCTCGGCCAAATCGGCGCGCTGGATGAAAGAACGACTCTACGGCACCGTCATCCCCGACGCGCTCATCGAACGCATGGAGCGGGCGAGCGATCCCGCCGACGAAGGCCGCCGCATCTGCGTCGAGACCATCGCCGCGCTAACCGGGATTCCGGGTGTCGCCGGCGTGCACATCATGGCGCCCAACAACGACGCGGCCGTGGCCGGCGTGATCCGCGCCGCGCGCGCGAGCATCGCGCGGCTGGCGGCGGGTTAGACATCCGACGAAAAAACTTATCCCCGGGGGATCCTGACAGGCTTATATTCCCTCCCGTCCGGCTCGACTGAGGGCGTCATCTAGAGGCGTCTCGATGATGGAGCCGGATGTGGCGCCCGCGGGCGTGCTCTCGCAAAGCACGCGCTCGGGCGGCGCCGGGGCTCCGCTCGCGGGCACTATGACCCGCCGCCAGGAGCTGGCTGACGATGCCGAGCCTTCGGGCTCCTTCGGAAGCGCGGCCCGTCGCTGTCGAAGACGCCACGACGGAGCGCCGGGAGGCGCGCTTCCACGCAAGTGGAAGCGACGCGCCTCGCAAGCGCGTCTCGGGCAGCTCTCGCCAAGCCGCCCACGGGGCACGATCGCAAGTGCCTCGCGTTTCCCGGCGCTCCGCTCCCTCGAGGGGGCGATGAAATAAGCTACGGCCTACCCGGGGCCGTCAAGAATACGGGCGGCGGAGCGTTGGCTGAAATCCAAGCCGGCAAATGGCGCTGCGCTGGCTCGACCCACTGGACCTGATGTATTCGACTGACTAGCGTTGCGCCCCATGCTGGGACCGTCCGACGTTCGCGACTACGACACGCTCTATCGCAATTTCCGCTGGGCCATTCCGGCGCGTTACAATATCGGCGCCGATATCTGCGACCGCTGGGCGGCGGCCGATCCCGGACGGCTCGCCATCGTGAACATCCGCGGCGACGGCCGCGACGAGAAAATCACCTACGGCTGGCTGCGCGAGACCTCCAACCGCCTCGCCAATGCGCTTGCCGCATATGGTGTCGCGCGCGGCGACCGCGTGGCGATCTTCCTGCCGCAGGCGCCGGAAGTGGCGGCCGCGCATATCGCGATCTACAAGCTCGGCGCGGTGGCGCTGCCGATCGCCATGCTGTTCGGGCCGGACGCGCTGTCCTATCGCCTGCAGAATTCCGGCGCCAAGGCACTGCTTACCAATGCGCAGGGCCTCGCCAAGCTCGAACAGGTGCGTACCGAGGTGCCGGGTCTCGCCTGCGTAATTTCGGTCGACGGCACGGCGCCCGGCGCGCACGGCTTTTCCGAATTGATCGCGCGCGCCTCCGCCGATTTCACGCCGGTCGATACCGCGGCCGACGATCCGGCCATGATGATCTACACTTCCGGCACGACCGGACAGCCCAAGGGCGCGCTGCACGGCCATCGCGTGCTGCTCGGCCATTTGCCGGGCGCCGAACTGCCGCATTTCCCGTTTCCGCAAGCAAGCGACCGCTACTGGACGCCGGCCGATTGGGCCTGGGCCGGCGGGCTGCTCGACGTGCTGCTGCCGTGCCTGCACCACGGCGTTCCGGTGGTCGCGCGCCGCACCGACAAGTTCGATCCCGAGGAAGCTTTCGCATTGATGCAGAAGGCGCAAGTGCGCAACGCCTTCATCCCGCCGACCGCGCTGCGCATGATGCGCGCGGCCGCGAACCCGCAGGACCGTTACGATATCAGGATGCGCAGCATCGCCTCCGGCGGCGAGTCGCTCGGGCTCGAGGCGCTGGAATGGGGCAAGTCGGCCTTCGGCCTGACCATCAACGAATTCTACGGCCAGACCGAATGCAATCTGGTGGTCGGCTCCTGCGCGCAGCTCGGCATGTTCAAACCGGGCGCGATGGGCAAGCCGGTGCCGGGCCATGTCGTGGCGGTGATCGATCCCAGCGGCCAGCCGGTGAAGCCGGGCGAGCTCGGGCAGATCGCGGTGCGGCGGCCCGATCCGGTGATGTTCCTGGAATATTGGGGCCGCAGCGACGCCACGCGCGACAAGTTCATCGGCGACTGGATGACCACGGGCGACCAGGGCATG
>JAKAHJ010000132.1 GCA_021815055.1 Pseudomonadota bacterium
ATCCGCGATACCCATCGTGGCCAGCGGTCATGTGACCGCATCAAAGGCCGAATACATGACCGCTCCAGACTTCATGCCGACGCTGAAAAAAAACTCCTTGCCTAACGGGGGCCGTCCATACATGACGAGTCAGCCTGAACGGATTCCGTTCTAAGCCGCGCGCTCAGCTCGCGCCACCCGCTTCCTGGTCCGCCTTCATGGCGACGCGCAGCAGCTTGGGGATCGGCTTCGCCCTCCCGCCGGAGACGAAAGCGACCTGCACGCGCGCCTCGACCAGCAGTTCATGCCCGCGCATGGCCTTCTGGTGCAGCATGACGGACGCGCCTTTCACTTCCTCGGGCGCGGTGACGATGTCGAGCACGTCGTCCATGAAAGCCGGCTTCTTGAAGTCGATGCTCATGTGGCGCACGACGAAGGCGAAGCCGGGCGCTTCCGCCGCCGCCTGCTCGAACAGCGCGCGATGATCGGCGCCGATCAGCCGCAGATAATTGGTGCGTCCGCGCTCCATGAAGCGCAGGTAGCTGGCGTGATAGACGATCCCCGAAAAATCGGTGTCTTCGTAATAGACGCGCACGGGCTGGATGTGCTTGCCGTCGCGGATTGCGCCGTCGAGGGAGTTCATTGTTTCGAACGATACAAACCGGAGGGCTTCACCCCGCCCGTGCGAGCGGGGGCGAGGGCTTCGGAATTTCTTGGTCCCACTCTTTGGCCGCTTGAATCCAGGAGGCGATAGCTTCTTGCACGTTCCTCAACGCCTCTTCCGGCGTATCGCCATCCGACATGCAACCCGGCAAATCGGGCACGACGGCCACATAACCGCCGCCGTCACTTTCCGGCAGTCGCAACAGATGCACGTCATATTCTAGCTTCATTGAAGTTCTCCGTGAGCTTCAATATAGCGCACTAAATTGCGGATGTAGACCGGCTTGATCGGCCGCCGCGCTGGAATCGTTAAAATTTCGCGTGCCGCCGGATGCTTCGCATGGCAGTGCGATGTCCCTTTGCCGGGTCGGAACAAGAGCCCGTACTCGCGACATACGGATTCCACGTCGCGGATATTCCAGTCGCCCGCCGGATTGCGTTTCATGCGATCCAGCAGGTCGGAAGGCACTAGTCTTCCCCCTCGCCCCCAAACAACCCGAACTGCGCCGGGTCGCGCGCGGGCTCGGCGAGGCCGAGGTGTTTGAACGCCGCACCCGTCAGCAGCCGCCCGCGCGGGGTGCGCTGGATGAAGCCTTTCTGGATGAGATAAGGCTCGATGATGTCCTCGATGGCGTCGCGCGGCTCCGACAGCGCGGCGGCAATGGTCTCGACGCCGACCGGCCCGCCGCCGTAATTCATCGCAATGGTCGAAAGGTAGCGCCGGTCCATCGCATCGAGGCCCGCCGCGTCCACTTCGAGCGCGGAGAGCGCGCGGTCGGCTATACCGCGGTCGACCGCCGCGGCGCCGTCGACATGCGCGAAGTCGCGCACGCGCCGCAACAGCCGCCCGGCGATGCGCGGGGTGCCGCGTGCGCGCCGCGCGATCTCGTTGGCGCCGTCCGCGGTCAGCCCCAAGCCGAGCACGCGCGCGCCGCGCGCCACGATCAGTTCCAGTTCCGCCTCGGTGTAGAAATTGAGCCTGACCGGAATGCCGAAACGGTCGCGCAGCGGATTGGTGAGCAAGCCGGCGCGCGTGGTGGCGCCGACCAGTGTGAAGGGCGAAAGATCGATCTTCACCGAACGCGCGGCCGGCCCTTCGCCGATGATGAGGTCGAGCTGGAAATCCTCCATCGCCGGATAGAGGATTTCCTCCACGGCCGGATTGAGCCGGTGGATCTCGTCGATGAACAGCACGTCGCGCGGCTCGAGGTTGGTCAAGAGCGCCGCGAGGTCGCCGGCCTTGGCGATCACCGGACCGGAAGTGGCGCGGAAGTTCACGCCCAATTCGCGCGCGACGATCTGCGCCAGCGTGGTCTTGCCGAGGCCGGGCGGCCCGACGAACAGCACATGGTCGAGCGCTTCGCCGCGCGCGCGCGCGGCCTCGATGAACACCGAAAGGTTGGCGCGCGCCTTCTCCTGGCCGATGAAGTCGGCGAGACGCTGCGGGCGCAAGGAGGCATCGACGTCGTCGTCGCGCTTGTCGGCGGAAACCAGTCGGCGGGGCGCGGTGGTCATGACGCTTCCTTATCCCTCCCCTGAAAGGGGAGGGTCGATCGCGCGCAAGCGCGATCGGGGTGGGGTCTCATCTCCATTGAGCAATCCCCCACCCGGCTCGCTTACGCTCGCCACCCTCCCCCGCAAGCGGGGGAGGGAGCAAGCTCTGCCTGTGGCTCGAGATCCCGGATAACCGCCGCTGCGCGACGGTTTCCGGGATGACTTCGCTGCGCTCGGTCACTTCGCCAGTTCCTTCAGCCCCTGCCGGATCAGCGTCGCCGTGTCGGCGCCCTCGCCTGCGCTGCGCGCGGCGGCGGCGATCGCGGTGGCCGCCTGCGGCTGTCCATAGCCGAGATTGACCAGCGCCGACACCGCGTCGCTGACCGGCTTGGGCGCGCGCTTTTCGTCGAGCGCGCCGGCGAGATGCACTGCCCCAATATCGACGCTCACGAAGGCCGGCACCTTGTCCTTCAGTTCGGTCACGATGCGCTCGGCCACTTTCGGTCCGACGCCGGGCGTGCGCGCCACCATGGCTTTGTCGCGCATCGCCACCGCGTCGGCCAGTTCCGAGACCCTCAGCGTGCCGAGCACCGAGAGCGCCACCTTGGCCCCGACGCCCTGCACGGTCTGCAAGAGACGGAACCATTCGCGCTCGATGTCGCTTCCAAAGCCGAACAGCTTGATCTGGTCCTCGCGCACATAGGTTTCGATCGACAGCGTGGCCGCCTCGCCGGCGGCCGGCAGCGCGGTGAGCGTGCGCGCCGAGCAATGCACCTGATAGCCGACGCCGCCGACATCGAGGATGACATAATCCTCGCCGTACGAGTCGATGACGCCCTTGAGCTTGCCGATCATCTCATCGCCACCTTCAACACCGCGCTCGCGCGATGATGCGCATGGCAGACCGCGATCGCCAGCGCGTCGGCGGCGTCCTCGCTTTGCGGATCGGCCTTCGGCAGCAGCACAGCGATCATCATGCGGATCTGCGCCTTCTCGCCGTGGCCGGCGCCGACGATGGTCTTCTTCACCAGGTTGGGCGCGTATTCCGCCACGGTCAGCCCCGCCCTGGCCGGCACCAGCATAGCAATGCCGCGCGCCTGGCCGAGCTTGAGCGTCGCCGCCGCATTGGTATTGACGAAAGTCTGCTCGACCGCCGCCTCGTGCGGGCGGTAGCGCTCGATCACCGCAACCAGGCCGTCATGGATCGCCACCAGCCTTTCCCCGAGCGCCGCCTTCTCGCTGGTCGCGAGCGAGCCGCAAGCGATCGGGATCAGCCGTTTCCCATCGGCCTCGATCAGGCCCCAGCCGGTGCGGCGGAGCCCGGGGTCGATGCCGAGAATGCGAATCGGAAGCCGGGACATGCCCGTTGATAGCCTTGCGTCGGTTTCCCGGCCAGAACCCAGGAACGGGCGCCGGCGTCCGGACCCAAGGTAGCACGCCACCAGGCAACGTGCCGGCCCCGTCATGACGAAATAGCGAGTCTCGGTACTGTACTTGCGTGCAAGCCTCCGGCTTAATCCGCGCGCGGGTTTTCTCCCAGTCGCGCGGAAATCACATGACCCCCGGTCTCGGCTTCGCGCTCGGCGCCATGCTGCTGTTCGGCCTCGGCGACCTTATCTACAAGCGCGCGGCCGCCGCCGGCGTCGAGGCCAGCCAGTTCATCATGCTGCAGTCCTGGGTGTTCTGCCCTGGCATCACGCTCTATGCCTGGGCGACCGGCACCCTCGACCCGCGCGCCTCCGCGCTGTGGGGCGCGCTGGCCGGCCTGTTCGGCGTGACCGCCTTCACCAATTTCGCGCGAAGTCTTCAAGATGGTGCCGTCAGCACCAATGCGCCGATCTTCCGGCTCAATTTCACGCTCACCGCCGCGCTGGCGATCGTGCTCTTGGGCGAGACCTTCACCGCCACAAAAGCCGCCGCGCTCCTTTGCGCGCTCGCGGCGGTGTGGCTGCTCTTGGCCGAGCCGGCCGACAAGGGCGCAAACTTGGGTGCGAGCGCGAAGTCGCTTGCGCGCGTTGCAATCGCGACCGTGGCGATGGCCTTCGCCAACCTGTTCTACAAAATAGGGCTCAGCCAAGGCGCGCTGCCGGAAACCATGGTGGCGGCGCAGGCCTGGGTGTTCAGCTCGACCGCCACGCTTTACGTGTTGGTGCGCGACCGGCGCCTGCGACTGACGCCTCATGTCTGGCGGTTCTCGCTGCCGGCTTCGCTCGCGCTGGTCGTCGCCTTCGTGCTGTTGATGCACGCGCTCGCGCGCGGGCCTGCGAGCGTGCTGGTGCCGGTGGCGCAGATGAGCTTCGTGTTCACCGCCCTGCTGGGCGCCGCGATGTTCCGCGAACGCTTGAACGCGCGCAAGCAACTCGGCCTGGCGGTCGCCGCCGCGGCACTGGGGTTGTTTGCGGTGAGTTGAAGCCAATTGACTCGCGGCAAGCTGACTTCACCTCTCCCATAGGGAGAGGTCGGAGCGCAGAACGCGATCCGGGTGGGGTTACGGCTTATCGAGAGTCATGATCCCCCTCACCCCAACCCTGTCCCCGCCGGGGAGAGGGAGCCCGCCGTGCTCGCGGCAATGTTTCAGTCCAAAACGTAAGCGCGACTACGCACTCATTTTCTGCACGAGCGCGTCGGAGACCTCGAAATTGGCGTAGACGTTCTGCACGTCCTCATTGTCTTCGAGCGCGCTCATCAGTTTCAGTACCTTCTCGCCCGCCTCGTCATCGACGGCGACCGTATTCTGCGGCTTCCACACCATGCCGGATTTGCGCGGTTCGCCGAATTTGGCCTCCAGCGCCTTGCCGACTTCATGCAGCGTGTCGGTGGTGGTGACGATCTGGTGGCCGTTCTCGTCCGACACGACGTCCTCGGCGCCGGCCTCGATCGCCGCTTCCAGCATGGCGTCGGCGCTGGCCTTTTCCGCGTCGTATTCGATCACCCCGACATGGTCGAACATGAACGACACCGCGCCGGTCGTCGCCAGGTTGCCGCCCGCCTTGGTGAAAATCGCGCGCACTTCGCCGGCCGTGCGGTTGTTGTTGTCTGTGAGCGCCTCGACGATGACGGCGACACCGCCCGGCGCATAGCCCTCGTAGCGGATCTCGTCATAGCTCTCGGTGTCGGCCCCCGAGGCCTTCTTGATGGCGCGCTCGATATTGTCCTTCGGCATGTTCTCGGCGCGGGCTTCGAGCACGGCCGCGCGCAGGCGCGGGTTGAAGGCGGGATCGGGCAGGCCGAGCTTGGCCGACACGGTGATTTCGCGGGCGAGCTTGGAGAACAGCTTGGACCTGACTTTGTCCTGCTTCCCCTTGCGGTGCATGATGTTCTTGAATTGGGAATGACCGGCCATGACCGAGAATGTTTGAGTTGTGGTTGCTGTTGGCGGCTATATAGGCCGCGGCGGGGGGAAAATAAATATCGGATGGCAGTATCCGCTCTCCGTGCACTCTGTTTCACCTCTCCCATAGGGAGAGGTCGGCGCACCATAAGCGCGTTCACGCGCGTCTTCGACGCGCTATGGTGCGCCGGGTGAGGGATTATAGACTCATTGGGTCACGAGCCCCCCAACCCTCCCCGCAGGGGAGAGGGAGCGCGCCGTGCACCTGGCAAAGCCAGCGTCAATACCTGCCGCGGAGCCTATTCCCAGAACCCGGGCCTCGCCTCTTCCAGCGCGCCGCCGAGCCGGACCGCGCCGAACTTCGCCGCCAGGCCGGTGGCGTCGTCGGTCTCGACCGCGAGGCCGCACAAGGTGGCCGGCCCATTCGCCGGCTCGAATTTCGCCGTCGGTATTTTGCGCAGGAAACGGGACAGCGGCTCTTCCTTGTTCATGCCGATGACGCTGTCGAAATCGCCGCTCATGCCGACATCGGAGACGAAGGCCGTGCGCCCGCGCAGGATGCGGTGGTCGGCGGTCGGCACATGGGTGTGCGTGCCGACCACGAGGCTCGCGCGGCCGTCGCAGAAATAGGCCATGGCCTGTTTCTCGCTGGTCGCCTCGCAATGCAGGTCGACGATGACGGCGTCGGCGCCCGTCCGCAGAGGGCAGGCCGAAATTTCCCGCTCGACCGCGGCGAAGGGATCGTCGAGCGCATCCATGAACACGCGGCCCATGACGTTGACGACAAGCGCGCGCTTGCCGTTCTTGGTGTCGATGAGCGCGGCGCCGCGCCCCGGCGTGCCCTTGGGATAGTTGGCCGGGCGGACGAGGCGCGGCGCGCGCTCGATGAAGACGAGCGCCTCGCGCTGGTCCCAGGCGTGATTGCCGAGCGTGACCGCATCGGCGCCGGCATCGATGAGATCGTTATAGATCGCCTCCGTGATGCCGAAGCCGCCGGCGGCGTTCTCGCCGTTGACGACGACGAGGTCGAGTTTCCACTGCGAAACAAGACCGGGGAGGTACTCGACGACGATGTTGCGCCCGGAGCGTCCGACCACGTCGCCGATGAAGAGAATGCGCATGCTTTTTAGAGTCCGCGGAAATCGATCGCCCCGCGCTCCGTTAGCACGAGGTCGAGCCGTTCGTCGCGGTCGGTGGCCGGAACATGGGGAATTTCCTGCGCGGCGAAGGCGATGCCGATGGCGGTCACTTTCTTGATGCCGCGCAGGCGGTGGATGGTCATATCGTAATAACCGGCGCCGTAGCCGATGCGGTGGCCGGCGCGGTCGAAGCAGGCGAGCGGCACGATCAGCACGTCGGGATCGACCGCGGGCGCCTCCGGCAGCGGCTCGCGGATGCCCCATTGGCCGGCCTTGAACGGATCGCCGAACGTCCAGGCCCGCATGATGAGCGGATGCCCGCGCCCGGCGATGGCCGGCAGCGCGAGCCGCGCGCCCGCCTCGGCGAGCTTGCGCAGCAAGGGCAGCGGACTGATCTCGCTCTTCATTCGCATGAAGCCGGAGACGATCGTGCCGGGCATCATCGTTATCGGAAAGGGCCGCGCGGCAATTGCCTCCGCCGCGGCCTGCCGCCCGGCGGCGGGCATGGCATCGCGGCGCGCGAGGGCCTCGGTGCGGAGTTGGGACTTTTGATCGGATATCGTTGATGGCGCAGATGTCGACACGCTCGTGTCCCGGATGTGGTGCAGCGTGAAGCGGTGCACCGCTGATCCGGGACCGCCAAAGACTCGAACGGTCCCGGGTCTGCAGCGCACCAATTCGCTTCGCGCGTGCTGCGCTGCGCCCGGGACAGGAAATCAGTGCGGAGCCGCAAAGGCCGTGGGAGCATCGATCCCGGGTTCCCTACGAAAGTAGGTGGGCGCCATATGTCCGAGCCCACGAGCCCGGTCAGGGACAGCTCCCTTGAGGATCGATAAGGCCCCGGGGAATGTGACTCCTTCACGCACCCCGCAGCCCCGCGAGGAAGAATGTAAGGGTTATGGCAGGGAAGCGCTACGGCCGCGCTTCCGTCTCCCCGTTCTTGACGCCATAGCGATTAGCGGTTGGATCGACCCAACTTCCGTTCGTCCCCGCGGAAGCGCATAGGCGCTAAGATAGTCTTGCGGTGCGGGATCGTTTG
>JAKAHJ010000133.1 GCA_021815055.1 Pseudomonadota bacterium
GCGCGCTGCCCGACGAGACCGAGCTGCAGCGCCGGCTCGACACGGCGCTGGCGCAGGCGCGCTACGACGAGGATCTGCTCGAGCGCATCCGCATGTTCGGTCTGGAATACATGTTCCTGATCGGCGTGCGCATTCTGACCGGCACCGTCACGGCACGGCAGGCCGGCGAAGCCTATGGGCGGCTGGCCGATGCGGTGATCCGCGCCGTGCATCGCGCGGCGGCGGAAAATTTCGCCGTTACCTATGGAAACATGCGCGGCGAAGAAGCCGCGGTGCTCGCCATGGGCAAGCTGGGCGGTTACGAGATGACCGCCACGTCCGACCTCGACCTGATCCTGATCTACGATTATGACGCCGCGCAGCCGGAGTCCGACGGGCCGCGCATGCTGTACGGCGGGCAGTATTTCGCGCGGCTCACCCAGCGGCTGATCAATGCGCTGACCGCACAGACCAATTACGGCGCGCTCTACGACGTCGACATGCGGCTGCGCCCGTCGGGGCGCGCGGGGCCCCTGGCGACCCAGCTTTCCGGATTCGCCGGTTATCAGGAAACGGAAGCCTGGACCTGGGAGCACATGGCGCTCACGCGCGCGCGGGTGGTGTCGTCATCGCCCGCGTTCAAGGAAAGGGTCGAGCGCGTCATCCGCGACGTGCTCACGCGCCCGCGCGATTCCGCGCTGATCGCAGGCGACGTGGTCGAGATGCGTGCGGCGATCGCCGCCGAAAAGGGCGATCGCGAGCGCTGGGACCTCAAATACGCCGCCGGCGGGCTGGTCGACATCGAATTCATCGCACAGTACCTGCAGCTCGTGCACGCGCATCGTCTGCCGGAAATCCTCGACACCTCCACCACGCGCGTGCTCGACAAGGCCTGGCAGTTGCGCCTGCTGGCGGTGGAGGATGCGGAAATCCTGCGGCCGGCGGTGCAGCTCTATCACGACCTCACGCAGATCCTACGTCTGTGCCTGCCCGGACCCTTCGATCCGAAGGCGGTGGGGCCGGGCCTGCTGCGATTGCTGGCGCGCGCCGGCGACGTGCCCGACTTCGCCACGCTGGAAGCGACGCTCGCCGACACGCAGAGCAAAGTGCGCGAGAGCTTCGTGCGGATTTTGGGCAAGGCGCCGTAGGTCGGCCTATCATCCGCTCGTCCCCGCGGAAGCGCGGGACCCAGTCTTTGCAACTATGCAGGGCTGCGCTGGATTCCCGCTTCCCTCCTTCGCTTACGCTTCGGAGGGCTGAGGCCCTGGCCCGTCGAAGCTTTTAGCGAAGACGGGTCGCGGGAATGAGCGGCGTGTTGCTACGCCGCCTCTTCCTTCGGCAGCGGGCAGTGCGGTTCGAGCGGCAACCGCACAACAACCGTGGTGCCCTTGCCGAGCGTCGAGCGGATTCTCATGCGACCGCCATGCAGCTCGGCCAGCGACTTGGCGATGGCGAGGCCCAGCCCCGATCCTTGATGGCTTTTGGTGAGCTGGCCTTCCACCTGCTCGAACGGACGGCCGAGTTTCGCCAGTGCATCCTTGGCGATGCCGATGCCGGTATCGGCAATGGCGAGGACGATGCAGCGATCGCTGGCGCGGCCGCGTATGGCGATCCGGCCGCCCTGCGGCGTGAATTTCACGGCATTGGACAACAGATTGAGCGCGATCTGCTTGATGGCGCGGCGGTCGGCGCGCAAGCTCAAGCCGGGCGCGATGCTGGCCGACAAATGGACGCGTTTTTCCTGCGCGCGGGCCGAAACCACGCGCATCGATTCGGCGAGCAGCGGATCCAGCTCGAGATCCTCGAAATCGAGACGGATGCGGCCGGCTTCGATCTTCGACATGTCGAGAATATCGTTGATGACGTCGAGCAAATATTGCCCGCTGTCGTGGATATCGCGGCAGTATTCCTGGTATTTCTCGGCCCCGAGCGGCCCGAACATGCCGGAGGCCATGATTTCCGAAAAACCGATGATGGCGTTGAGCGGCGTGCGCAGTTCGTGGCTCATATTGGCGAGGAATTTCGATTTGGCCTGATTGGCCTCCTCGGCGCGCGTCTTTTCGGCGGCGTATTTCTCGGTCAATTCCGCGGAGCGTTGCTGCGAGGTGCGCAGGTCGGCCACGGTCGCCATCAACCGCTGCTCGCTGTCGATCAGCTTCTCCTCATGGGTCTTGAGCGCGGTGATGTCGGTGCCGACCGAAACATAGCCGCCGTCCTTGGTGCGGCGCTCGCTGATGTGCAGCCAGCGTCCGTCCTCGAGCTGGGCTTCGAAGGTGCGCGCGCCGGGAACGGTCGGGGCGCCGGTGGCGATTCTGTTGCGCACCACCGGCCGGCTGCCGGCGGCGACCACCTGCTCGTAGGAGGCGCCCGCGGCGATCGCTTCGTCTGGCAGATCGTGCAGTTCCTGGAAATTGGAATTGCACAGCACCATCCGGTTGTCGGCGTCCCACAGGACAAAAGCTTCGGGAATGGTCTCGATGGCATCGCGCAAGCGCATGTCGGCGGCGGCGGTCTTTTCCACCAGGCTCTTCTGCTCGGTGATGTCGACGGCAATGCCGATCAGGTGCGGACCCGGCTCGTTCGGCTGGCGTACCAGCTCGCAGCGTGCGCGCAGCCATACCCAGTGACCGTCGGCGTGACGCATGCGGAAGGCGTGGTCGATCGCGGTCATCCGCGCATCGGCGAGCTCGGTGGCGAGCTCGTAGAGCTGCACGTCGTCGGGATGCACCAGCGCGCTGACGTCGCCGAACGACAACAGGTCGCCGGTCGTTTCCAGCCCGAGGATGTCGAACATCGACTGCGACCAGAAAACGCGGCCTCGCGCCAGGTCCCAATCCCACAAGCCGCAGCGGCCGCGGTTGAGGGCGGTATCGATGCGGCTGCGCACCGTCTCGTAGATGATGTCGGCCTCGCGCGCGCGCGTCGCCTGCCAATGGAAGGCGAAGCCGAGGATGAGCACGACGAAGCCGGTGGTGGCCGACAGCGTGACCGTCAGCGCGGTGATCGAGCGCCAGGCGGCGAACGCGCCCGCATGCGGCTGCACCACCGCGAACTGCCCCAACGGGGCCTTCAAGATGCGCACGGTGGCGAGCGCGGGGCTCTGGTCCGGCAGCACGATCTCCATGACGCCGGCGCTTGCGCCGAAAGTGGTCAGCGGCTGCGTCGGACCCAGAAGATCGATCAGGCGGCGGCCGACGGCGCCGTCGGCGGCCGGTATCGCGGCCATGACGATGCCATCCGCATTGGTGAGAATGAATCGGCGGCCCGCATCGGCGGCCCAAGCGGGCAAGGCGTGCGCGAGCACCTCCTGCGGGCGCGCCAGCAGATCGGCCGGCTGCGCAAAGCGGTCGAGCCGGCCCGCCGCCAGATCGGCGACGGCGTCGAGCGCGATCACATTATTGCCGAGGGTCTGGCGGCGCTGATCGAGCACCTGCACGAAAGCGCCGACAAAGATCGTGGCGAGAAAGGCGACGATCAGAACAGGAACCGCGCGGCGCAGCAGCGGTTCGGCAGTCAGCAGCCTCCGATAGGCCGGCTTCGCGATCGATTGCGCGAGCCCCTTGATGGAATCGGAATGCGCAGACGCACTCGCCGCTTCGGCGCGCGCCATGGATGGCCCCCGTTCGGAATTTCCCCAGTCAGCCCTGAGCCGGAAGGATGCGCGGCATCTCTCCGAATCACTGTCGATTGGAATCGATGGCTGCCGATTTGTCGAGAGTCCCAGGAGTCAAATATTTAAGAATCGTTACACACAAAAAGAAACATGCCGATGCGCGCCTCAGGCCGGGGCCAGGGCGCGCTCGACGATGTCGGCCACGTCGCGCGATAGGTCTGCAGCCGCATTCAAGCGCGCGAGAGCGGCTTCCGCCAGCGCCCGACGGCCCTGTTCGAGCATGCGCCAGGTGCGGAAGGCGGTTGCCATGCGTGCCGCCACCTGCGGGTTTTTCGGATCGAGCGCGAGGATCGTCTCCGCGAGGAAATCATACCCGCGGCCATCGGCGCGGTTGAACTGCGTCGGGTTGCCTTGCGCGAAAGCGCCGATCAGCGCCCGCACCCGGTTCGGATTGGCGAGCGAGAAGGCCGGGTGCTTTGTCAGCGACCGGACCTTGTCCAGCGTGTCGGACTGCGGGATCGCCGCCTGCAGCGAGAACCACTTGTCCACGACGAGGGCATCGGTTTTGTAGCGGTCATAGAAATCGTCGAGCGCGCGCGCGCGTTCCGGCACGTCGTGCAAGGCGAGGGTACCCAGCGCCGCCATGCGGTCGGTCATGTTGTCGGCCGCATCGTATTGCCGCGCCGCGCGCATGATCTCCGACTGCGCGCCGCCGGCAGCCAGCAGATCGAGCGCGACGTTGCGCAGGGCGCGCCGGCCCGCGCTGGCTGCATTGGGCGAATAGCCGCCGGGTACGGTCAGACGCTCGTAAGCCGTCGACAAAGCCGGGGCGAGCCGTTCGCCGACGCTCGCGCGCAAGGCGGTGCGGGCGCGGTGAATGGCGTCGGGATCGATATCGCCGCCGATTTCGCGTGCAACGTCGCCTTCGCCGGGCGGCACCAGAGCCAGCGCGACAAAAGCCGGCTCCAGCCGTTGATCTTCGAGAATGGCGGCGAGCGCTTCCATCAAGCTGTCGTCGGTGCGCGGGGGTTGGCCGGCGCGCAGCGCGGCGACATTGTCGATCAGCATGCGCATCGAGATCGTTTGCAGTGCCTGCCAGCGGTTGAACGGATCGCTGTCGTAGGCCGCAAGAAAGGCGAGATCATCGCTGCCGAGACCGGTGGTAAGCCGGACCGGCGCCGAGAAGCCGCGATTGATCGACGGCACCGGGCGCTCTGCGATGCCGGTGAATTCGACGCTTTGCGCAGGTTCGGCGAGAACCAGCACGCCGCGTTCCAGCGTTTCGCCGCCGGCCAAGGTCAGCGGCAAGTCGCGACCGCCCGGCCCGAGTAGCCCAAGGGCGAGCGGAATCACCATCGGCAATTTTTCGGGCTGGCCGGGCGTCGGGGGTACGGTCTGCTTCAGGTCGAGTGTATAGGCTTGGCGCGCGGCATCGTAGCGTCCGCTCACTGTGACTTCGGGTGTGCCGGCTTGCGCATACCAGCGCATGAATTGCGTCATGTCGCGCCCGCTCGCGTCGGCGAAACATTGGATGAACTGCTCGACGGTGGCGGCCTCGCCGTCGTGGCGTGCGAAATAGAGGTCCATGCCGGCGCGGAATTTCTCGCGGCCGATCAGGGTCTGCACCATGCGCACGACTTCCGACCCCTTCTCGTAGACCGTGCTGGTGTAGAAGTTGTTGATCTCCTTGTAGGTGTCGGGACGAACCGGATGCGCCAGGGGCCCGGCGTCCTCGATGAATTGCGCCGCGCGCAAATTGCGCACGTCGGCGATCCGTTTGACCGGCCGCGAGCGCATGTCGGAGGAGAATTCCTGGTCGCGGAAGACCGTGAGGCCTTCCTTCAGGCAAAGCTGGAACCAGTCGCGGCAGGTGATGCGGTTGCCGGTCCAGTTGTGGAAATATTCGTGCGCGATCACCGCCTCGATATGCGCGAAGTCGGCGTCGGTCGCAGTATCGGCGGAGGCGAGCACATATTTGTCGTTGAAGACGTTGAGGCCCTTGTTCTCCATCGCGCCCATGTTGAAGTCGGACACCGCGACGATCATGAAGATGTCGAGATCGTATTCGCGGCCGAAGGCCTCCTCGTCCCAGCGCATCGAGCGCTTGAGCGAATCCATGGCATAGGCGCAGCGGCTCTCCTTGCCGTGCTCGACATAAATTCGCAGCACCACGTCGCGGCCGGACATGGTGCGAAAGCGGTCTTCGACGCAGGCGAGATCGCCGCCGACCAGCGCGAACAGATAGGACGGCTTGGGGTGCGGATCGTGCCAGACCGCGAAATGCCGGCCGTCGGGCGCTTCTCCGCTGTCGACGAGGTTGCCGTTGGCGAGCAGCACCGGCGCTTCTTTTTTGTCAGCCTCGATGCGTGTGGTGTAGACCGCCATCACATCGGGCCGGTCGGGGAAATAGGCGATGCGGCGGAAGCCTTCCGCTTCGCATTGCGTGCAATAGGTGCCGCTCGATCGGTAAAGACCGGAAAGCTGGCTATTGGCGCTTGGGTCGATCAGCGTCTCGATTTCCAGCGTGAACGGTCGATGCGGCGGCTGCGGAATGGTCAACTGGTCGGGGCTTGCGACGTAGCTGGTCGCCGGCAGCGGCTCGCCGTTCATCCGTATCGACGTCAGTTCGAGACCGTCGCCGTCGAGCACCAGCGGTGCGGCCGCGGAGTCCGGATTGGGCTTGAGCGACAGAGTCGACCGCACCGTCGTCTTTCTCGGGTGGAGCGACACGTCGAGATGGACCGTCTCCACCAGCCAGGCGGGCGGGAGGTAATCTTTCAGGCGGATGGGCGGAGCAATGTCTGTGCGCATGGGATTCGATGTAGAATGTCCGGAGCCGGATTGGAAGGAGGAATGATGGCGAATATGCGCGCCATGGTGCTCGAACGGCCCCGCACACCGCTGGTTATGCAGGAGCGCCCGGTGCCCGATCCGGGAGCGGGCGAACTCCTGATCGAAGTCAAGGCATGCGGGGTCTGCCGCACCGACCTGCATGTCGTGGACGGCGAACTTGAGCGCCCGGAGCTGCCGGTTGTTCCCGGTCACGAGATCGTCGGCCGGGTCTTGCGGCTTGGGACCGGAGTCGGCGGTTTCGCGATCGGCGAACGCGTCGGCGTGCCCTGGCTGGGCGCCACCTGCGGGGTATGCCCGTATTGCCATAGCGGCCGCGAGAACCTATGCGACGCGCCGGTGTTTACCGGTTACACCCGCGACGGCGGCTTCGCGACGCACGCGGTCGCCGATGCCCGCTATTGTTTTTCGCTCGGCGAGGTTGGAGACGATGCCGAAATCGCGCCCTGGCTATGCGCGGGGCTCATCAGCTGGCGCAGCTATCGCATGGCGGGCGAGGGCACAATGCTCGGTATCTACGGGTTCGGCGCTGCCGCTCACATTCTGGCGCAAGTTGCGACGAAGCAGGGCCGCAGGGTGTTCGCCTTTACCCGCCATAGCGACACCGCGGCGCAGCAGTTCGCGCGTTCGCTCGGCGCGGTATGGGCAGGCGAGTCCGAAGAGCGTCCACCAGAGCCGCTCGACGCGGCAATCATTTTTGCGCCGGTGGGCGCGCTGGTGCCCTTGGCGCTGAAAGCAGTGAAAAAAGGTGGGCGCGTGGTGTGCGGTGGCATCCACATGTCGGATATTCCGAGCTTTCCTTATGCGCTGTTATGGGAAGAGCGGCAGGTGAGGTCGGTCGCGAACCTCACGCGTGAGGATGCGCGCGAATTCCTGGCGCTGGCGCCAAAAATGGGCGTGGAATGCGCGGTGACGCGGTATCCGCTTGAGCGCGCCAATGAGGCGCTCGCGGATTTGCGCGCGGGACGGCTGCAAGGCGCAGCGGTGCTGGTTCCATCCTCATTCTTCGAGACGGCGCTACGCGCGTCCCCAGGACAGGGCTTCACCGCATCGGCTCGGCGTGGCCGATCACGCGCTTG
>JAKAHJ010000134.1 GCA_021815055.1 Pseudomonadota bacterium
AGGATTGCGCGCCCCAGATCAGCCGGATCACGTCCTCGAGGATGAGGAAGACGGCATAGGTGACCAGCACCACCACGACCTCGTCGCGGCCATAGACCAGCCGCAGGATGCCGCGCTCGAGGATGATGCCCATGATCATGCCGATCGTCATGCCGAGCAGGATCATGAACAGGAATCCGAGCGCGGCCGGCCAGTTGCCATTGGCTGCGATGCCGACCGCGGTCGCCGCGCCATAGGCGCCGAAGGCGTAGAACGAGCCGTGCGTGACGTTGAGGATCTTCATCACGCCGAAGATCAGCGTCAGCCCGATGGCGACGATGAACAGATAGGCCGCGTAGACCAGCCCGTCCGTGAGAATGGCGAAAGCGGTCAGGAGCAAGATGCACCCTTCGATCTGGCTCGCGAATTTGGCGCAGGATTTTCCGCCGTCATGCCCGGCCTTGTGCCGGGCATCCACGCCTTGCTTGTGAAAAGAAAGACGTGGATCGCCGGGACAAGCCCGGCCATGACGGAAGTCATTGGCCCCGAATGCCGCGCATCAATTGCACTTGGCACCCTTCATGCCGCCTTCGATCCACTTGTCGGCATCGATGCCCGGCGGCGGGTTAACGCATTCGGCCGGATAGCGAATGATGTCCACAATCTCCGGCTGCTTCGTCTGCTTGTTGAAGCGGTAGGTGCCGTAGGCGGTCTCGGTGATGCCCTGGTGGCCGTCGCCGAGCGCCATCTTCACATGGCCGGCCGGGCCGGTGAACTCTATGCCCTTGAACGCCGCCGCGATCTCGTCCGCCGTCGGCTTGGAACCCGGCTTCATCGCCTTCTCATAGGCGATTTTTAGGCCGAGCAGCGACTGCGCCATCTGGTAGGCCGGATAGGTCGGCGGCGTATTGTAGCGGTCGGTGTAGATCTTCTGGAACCATTTGTTGATCTCGGTGTCGCGCGCAAGCGGACCGTTGGCGCCGCGTGCGCCGATGATGGTGCCATCGGGCAGCTTGTCGCGCATACGCCACATCCCAGCCTCGCCCGTCGTCATGATGATGGTCATGCGCTTGTCGAGGCCGCGCGCCGACTCCTGATAGGTGAAGCTCTCCAAGTCGCCGTCCCAGAAGCTGGTGTGCACGGCCTGCGACTTCGACGTCAGCAGCGTGGAGATTTCTGCGCCGTATTCGCCGGCGAACAGTTTCGGGAACAGCACCTTGTCCGCCGTCGCCTTGGGCGCCAGCACCTTCATGGCACCGGTAAAGTCGCGCCAGCTATCCTGGCCCCAGGCATAGTTCTGGTTGATGCCGGAGTAGCTGGTGAGGTTCTTCTTCTTGGCGAGCAGGTAGCGCGCGGCCCCGACGCTATCCATGGTCGCGTGCGGGCTGACGCGGAAAACGTAGTTGCGCGCCTTCTCTTCGAAAATACGCGGCGTGCCGCAATCGTAGAACACCGTAAGCGCCTTCAACTCCTCGGCGACCGGCGCCACGGCAAGGCAACTGCCCGAGGAGATGTAGCCGACCACGGCATCGACCTGGTCGCGCTGCACCAGGTTGCGGAATTCGGTGACGACGTTGGCCATGGTGCCGGCTTCATCGACATATTTCGCCTCGATCTTGGAGCCGCCGAAGCCGACCTTGTTGAACGGCGCCGGCGCCTTGCCGGCGTTGAACGCCTCGATCACGATTTCGGCGCCGTTGCGTCCCGGGATGCCGAAGGGCGAGGCGGCGGGTCCGGTGAGAAACGACACGATGCCGAGCTTGACGGCGGGGGCTGCTTGCTGGGCCTGCGCGGGCGCGGCCGCCATGGCGGCGAGCGCGGCAAGCGCGAAAGGAATCCTGACGTGCTTCGACATTGGCTTTTCCTCCCTGGACGAGCCCTGTGGCCGGGCCTTGGTTTTCGGAAATCCGATGAAACAAGCAAACGCGATCCGATGGCAAGATTCAATGGCTTTTTCCGTATCAATATACGCCATTTCACAAGGTCGGATCGGTGACGCGCTTCTGGCGTTATCCTGTTTGGAAGCGCGCGATGCGAATGCTAGCTTCTAGCGCGGGCAACGATTGCAACGGCTGGAGAGGACGATGGCGCTCGGCCCAATGCGACGGCAGGCCGCGGCTGACGACGATGGTCTGGCGGCGCGCCGCAATATTCGGTCCGGCCTGCATCGCGGGCCAACCGCGGGACTGGCGCCGGGCTTCGTGCAAGGCAATCTCGCCATATTGCCGCGCGCCCTGGCTGCGGATTTCCAACGCTTCTGCCGGCTCAATCCCAAGCCCTGCCCGTTGATTGGCCTGTCGGCGCCGGGCGATTGGCGCGTGCCCGAACTGGGCGAGGACCTCGACATCCGCTCCGATATTCCGCGCTACCGCGTCTGGCGCGACGGCGAATTGGTCGCAGAGCCCGAAGACGTCACCGCGTTCTGGCGCGACGATTTGGTAAGCTTCGTGATCGGCTGCTCGTTCTCGTTCGAGGAAGCGCTCACGCAGGACGGCATCGAGATCAGGCACATCGCGATGGGCTGCAACGTGCCGATGTATCGCACATCCATCGCCACCAAAGAGGCCGGCCCGTTCCGCGGTCCCTTGGTGGTCTCGATGCGGCCGATGAAGCCGGCCGACGCCATCCGTGCGGTCGAGATCACCGCGCGCTTTCCCGCCGTGCACGGATCGCCGGTGCATATCGGCAAGCCGGAGCTGATCGGCATTGCCGATCTGGCGAAGCCGGACTACGGCGACGCAGTGCCGGTGAACGACGACGAACTGCCGGTGTTCTGGGCCTGCGGCGTCACGCCGCAATCGGTGGTCGCGACCGTGAAGCCGGACTTCTGCATCACGCATTATCCGGGATGCATGCTGGTGACCGACCGGAAGAATGCGGAGTTCGAGGTGGGGTAAAGAGGACGCGCTGTCGCCCTCCTCTGTCATGCCCGGCCTTGCGCCGGGCATCCACGCCTTTCTTTCGCAGAAGCAGCAAGCAAGACGTGGATGGCCGGGACAAGCCCGGCCATGGCTGGAAAAATTACGCCGCATCCCTCGCCGCATTCTTATCCAGCAGCCCGGCTTCGATCAGCGCGGCACGGATGCGCGCAATCTCCGCGCGTTCGAGCTTGACTAGCGGCGGACGCACGATCGCGCGCGGCAGCTTGCCGAGCAGCACCAGCGCCTCCTTCATGCGGTTGTGCATGTCGACGAAGGGATCGGCATAGAACACGCGCATCAAAGGCTCGATGCGGTCGTTGAGCCGCTTGGCCTCGGCGAGATCGTCGCCCTTGACGGCGCGGAACAGGCGCGCCTGCAAATCGGCGATCACGCTGCCCGAACCGGAGAGCAGGCCGTTGCAGCCCAGAACCAGCGAGGCGAACAGCCAGGCCGAATGCGTCGAGAGCACGTTCACCGGGCGCGGCAGGTTCTGCAACATGCGCACGTGCCATTCGTGGTGCGGCACATTGCCGATCCAGTCCTTGATGGCGCGGACCTGCGGCACTTCCTCGCACAGCTTCAGGAGCGTGTCCTTGGGATAGCCCTGGCCCGTGGCGAGCGGATACTGGAATACGATCAGCGGCAGGTCGGTCGCTTCCGCGATGCGCTTGAAATGCGCAAGCGCCATCGCGGGTGACTGTCCCAGCGTGAACGGCGCCGGCGGGAACACCAGCAAGGCCGAGGCCCCGCACTGCTCCGCCATGCGGGCGATGCGCGCGGCCTCGACGCTGCCGTCCGCCCAGATGCCGTTGACGATGGGCAGGCGCGCGCCGATCTCGTCCTGCGCAACGTCGAGCACACGGCGCTGTTCGTCGAAGCTGCAGGAGCCGACCTCGGTCGAATGGGCATTCAGCGTAATGGCCGACAGCCCCTCCACCGCCGCCACGTCGCGCAAGTGCCGCCGGAAGCTCGCTTCGTCAATGGAAAGATCGTCATTGAATGGCAGCAGCACCGCCGGGATGACGCCGTGGGGAATATAGGCCGCGTGCCTTGGCATTGACGTGATCCTCCTCAGACCGCCGCCTTCACGCGCGGCTCGCTTTCGCCGGAAAACCCGAATTCGGCCGACAACCGATCCGCGGCGGCGCGCACCGCGCGCGCACGCTCGCGCAGGGCCTCGATCGACAGGCGCCAGACCGGACCGGAAACGCCGATGGCGCCGATCACCGCGCCCGAGAAATCCCGCACCGGCACCGCCACGCAACGCAATTCGGAGTCGAATTCGCCGTTGTCGATCGCCAGGCCGGTGCGGCGCACCTCGGCGATCTCGCGGCGCAGCGCCTCCGGCGCAACGATCGAATTCGGCGTGTAGGCCTTCAGTTCGGCGCCCGCAAGGAAGCGCTCGAATTGCGGCTCGCTCAGGCCTGCCAGCATGATCTTGCCGAGCGCCGTGCAATGGGCCGGACGCACCACGCCGACCCGGTCGGTGAGTTGGAAGGCGCCCGGGCCGCTGGTGCGAGCCAGCACCACCACGGCGTCGCCCATGCGCACCGAGAAATGCGCGCTCTCGCCGGTCTCGCGCGACAGGTCCTCGAGCACGGGCGTGGCGAGGCTGGTCATTTCCAATTCGTCGAGCGCGCTGGCGGCGAGCGCAAACAGCGGCCGCCCGACGCGGTAGCGCTTGGAGTCCTTGAGCTGGCGCACATAGCCGAGCGAGACCATGGTTTTGACCAGGTGGAAGGCGGTCGAATTGTGCAGCCCGACGCGTTTCGAAAGCTCGGCCAGTCCGATACCGTCGCGGTTGCGCGCGATCTCCTCGAGGATGGCGAAGGCGCGCCCGATCGACTGGACGCCGCCGCCGCGCTGGAGCGCAGCGTCCTCCCGGTCGATCTTGGGCGGTTCGCCGCGACGCGCTCGAATCCGGGCCGGGCGCTCCACCGCTCTCGCTTTGCTTCGCGTCCTCAAATCGCGGCCTCCCTTGGGAGAGCGAACGTTAGCACCCCGTTTTTTCGATTGGCAAACGGCATTTCACCATCCCGGAGCGGCTGAATATTCGTTCCGCCGCGCCGCGCGGCTGGCAGACGCACCGGTCAACGGCGGGCGATCTGCACGAGCCGGATCAGCAGGTTCGCGGCGAACCATGCGTCCTCAAGGCCGAAGGTCTGCACTCGATCCGGGATGGACGCGTCGCAGACGATATGGATGCCGTTGGAATAGGCCGAGAGCGCGGTGATTTGCGCAATCGCAATCCGGCGAGGCTGTGCCGTACGGGTGAGGTAGAACACGTTGCGATCGGTAACGACCATGTCGCCGTCGGCATCTTGCGGAACGCGCGTCGCCGGCAATATGGCGCTCTGGAAGGCCGAGGGACCGTAATAGGCGCCGGCCTGCAAGGTCAGCGGAACCGGAGCAACCTCGCCTCCCGCCGGCGGCTTCTCCGCTTCGGCAGGCTCGCGAAAAGAACTGACGTAGTTGAAGATCCAGATGACGGTCTCGCCCTGCCCGAGTTCGATCGGCATCGGACCCGCGACGCTGACGAGATCGGGAACCTTGCCCTCGCCCAGCGCCTGCAAGACATCGACCTTTGCGAAGGTCTCGTGCGGGACGATGTCGCGGGTGAGGGTCCGGGGTTTCAGGGATCGCGCGACATCGCGCACCCGCTGGATTTCGGCAGCGGTCAGAAGCCGCTGGTCGAGAATCTGCTTTACGACGTTCGACAGGCCGAGCGCGGCGAGTTCGGTGAGCTCCTTCCGGCGCACAAAAGAGCCTTCCGCGGCGCCGCGCAGCAGTTCCGTGAAGCGATCGATCGGAAGGTCGCTCTGGAAGAATTTGGGAAAGAACAGCGGAATCTGCGCACTCGCACGGTCGTGCCGCTCCTGGCATTCCGGATGAAATTTCTTCCAGAAACCGGCATACCGGCCGCAATACTTGCATCGCGCCATCGGCGTTAGCTCCTTCCGGAGCGTGTATAGCAGTTTTTTTTCGCCCCCAAATCCGCGAATGATTCCCGCCACTTTCGGGGGACGGACGACGAACATCAGCGTGATGAGCCGCTATGAGAAAACGATGGGACCGACGAAACGGCGTCGGCAGAAGCCGGCCGGTATAAATCGAGACTTGGGGCCACGTCGATCGCGGGCGCCATGCCGAGGGGCGATCGCGGGGCCGCCATGGGCCGCTAATTCACCGCGCGCTTGAGATCCGACGCGATTCCAGTAAAGCCGCGCACGGACAGCATCAGTTTGTTGATCTGGACCGATGGTGCATTGGTGACGAGCACAACGTCCTTGTCCCGCATCTGCACGGCCTGCGTCAGGAAATAGCCATCCGCGGCGCGCATGTCGATCTTGTACAAGATCGGCACGAATTCCGGCGGCTTGGCCGCGAGCGGAGGCAGAGCGTCGGGCGGCAACACGTCCTTGGCAATGAACCACGGCTCGAAGCGGAACAGGTAGATGCCGCTCGGATCGCCGACCTGATCGATCGGCCCGCCGGCCTGGGCGATGGCTTCGGCGAGCGTGACCTTCTCGTAAGCGAACGGAAAGAGCGAGACCTTCCGTGTGGCGCCGAGCACCGCGAAGGTGCGCGGATTGTGGGACAGATAGACCTGATCGTGCGGGCGAACGTAAATGTTCTCGGCCGGGTTGTTGATGATCGTCTGCAGCAGAACCTTGCCGACCTGCGCCCGGCGGACCACCTGAACGTAAGTTTCGTAGGCCGGATATTTTGCGCCGCCGGCCGCGGCAATCACGTCGAGGACGCGCTCGCCGCGCGAACCGATCGGCACGGGCTTCGCCGCATTGACCTCGCCGCCCACGGTCACGGCATTGCCCTGGCTGTTGTACAGCGAGACCAGGACCTGCGGACCGACGGCCTTACCTTCCAAATCCTTTTCGATCCGGGCGCCCGCCTGTCCGGGCGTGAGGCCGCCGACTTTCACGCGGCCGACGAAGGGCACGAAAATCGTGCCGTCGGCTTCCACCACTTGCGGCGGAATATTGCTGGCGCCGGTCGAAATGGCGCCGACATTGCCGTTGGGCGAGGTCGCCGGGGCGCCCGGAACGACCGCCGGCGGCGGGAAAAGATTCTGGCCGCCGGTCTCGTAGACCGTGATGGCGACCGAATCGCCGGGTTGCAGGGCATTGGTCGGCCGATAGGGCCCGCTCCGGAATCCGGGGCCGAAAGTCGGATGAAACCGGTCGAGAACCGAGACGACCCCGGCATTCATGCTGACGATCGAGTAGGAGAAATCGGAATTCCCGGTCGACGCCGTCAGTTCAATCGCGGTAGGGGCAGAGGCGGGCAGCGCGGCGCAAGCGGCTAGACCACCGGCAACGAGCAGCGCCACCCCAGTGCGTAGCTTTGGCGACGCCGCACAGTCTCGCAACCACCCCACCATGGACACCGCTGCCCTTCTATTTCCCAAGCCTGAATTTTTCTATTTCACTGAGGACTTAAAGCCCGGAAATACCCCAAGACAGGCCTTATAGGCACTCGAAACCGCCACAGCAACGTTCCCCATACCACTAGATAGGCAGAAAAATCTGTGAATTACAAACAAGTTGCGGCACGTGACATTTATACATCCAT
>JAKAHJ010000135.1 GCA_021815055.1 Pseudomonadota bacterium
GGCGTTCGATGATCACGAGCAGGGCCACCATCATCGCAATCATGGTGATGATGAAACCGAGATAGGTGTAAAGCGCAACGCTAAGCGCGGTGATCGCCGTCACCATCAAGGCATGCTTGCCGTCGCCCCAGGACACGTCGGAAAAAGGCGGGCTTTCGCGGCCTCGCGCGATCAGCGCGAGGCCGAAGACGATTGTCAGCACGGCCACGATGTTGGGCAGGAAGCCGGAGCCCGGCATCGACAATTGTCCCACCGGCAGGTCGCCGCTGAGCGCGATCACCGCTGCGCCGAACAGGATGAAGGCCGCGCCCGCGACATGATCCGCACGGAAGGTCATGCGGCGGCGGGTGCCCGCATGCCGGTGACGAACGTGCGCCGATCCATTTCAGCCTCCTGTATCGTAAAGCCGTCCCGCTAACCCTGGACGCGGCCGATCGCTTGTACGGCCCCTTCGACGCGTTTGGCGTCCTCGTCCCAGAACTTGCCGAAAGCCGGCTGGTCGAGGTAGGCGACTTCGTCGCCGATATTGTGGATGGCGGTCTTGAACGTGTCGGAGGCCGCCGCTTTCTTGATCGCGTCGCCCATCGTGGCGACGATCGGCGCGGGCGTGCCCTTCGGCGCGAAGACGCCGACCCACAGCGAAAACTCCACGTCGTAGCCTTGCTCCTTGAGCGTCGGCACATTCGGCAACGACGCCGCGCGGGTCGAGCCGAAGCAGGCGAGCGGGCGCAGTTTCCCGGCCTTGATCTGCGCGCTCGCCGCCGCAATGGACGACGACAGCACTTGCGAATTATTGCCGAGGATCGCCGTGAGCGCGGGTCCGCCGCCGTTTGTCGGCAGATGCTTCATCTTGATGCCGGCGGCCTTCATGAACAGAGCCGTCGGCAGATGCAGTGCGCCGTAGAGTCCGGACGAGCTGAAAATGAGCTTGTCGGGGTTCTTCTTGCAGTCCTCGACCAGTTCCTTGACGTTCTTGTAGGGTTGCTTGTCGTTGACGAGCAGCACCATCGGGCCGGCGGTCAACCGCGCGATCGGGATGAAATCGGCGCGCGTGAATTTGGGCTTGCGGCCGAACAGCTTGTCGACTTCGGCAAAGCCGGAGATCGATACGATGTGGATCAGCATCGTGTAGCCGTCGGGCTTGGCATTGGCGACGACCTGCCCGCCGACCTGGCCGGCAGCGCCGGCTTTGGTCTCGATCACGCAGGGCTGCTTGAGAACGGGTTCGAGCGTGGCGACCAGCGGGCGGCCGACCACGTCGGCGGCGCCACCGGGCGGGAACGGATTGACGAAAGTGATCGCGTGCGACGGATAGGCGTCGGCGGCGAAGCCCGGGCGAACGGCCAGTGCGGCAGCCGCAGCGGCGCCCGCGCCGATGAAATGACGTCGGTCCATCTGATTCCTCCCTGGATGTTGTTCAAATCTTCTTTTGGCGGATGGTAGCGATAACGGCCGGGCGGTCAACCGGCGACATGCCGCTACCGCGCCGGAACGTCCGGGGCTGCCGCAGGTTGCTTGATTTCAAGCGGTGAAAGCACTTGGCCGGCCCGGAGTTTGCCTCTGCGGCGCGCGTCGGGGCCCGGTTGCCGTGCACATTGCGCTTTGCGGCGGCCGGAAACATCTTGTGCCACGCATCTACGTCTCTACTGTGCCGGCTTCGAAAATGAGAACCGCCGGATCGTCCGGCGGTTATGAAGCCGTCAGAGAAATCAGCCATGCCTGCTTATTGGGTTGCGCGTTCGAAAATCAACGATCCGATCGAATACAAGAAGTACACCGACCTCGTGCCCGGTATCATCGCTAAATTCGGCGGCAGGGTGCTGGCGCGCGGGGGCCGGTTCGAGATCATGGAAGGTCCCGACAAATTCCACCGTTTCATTGTGATCGAGTTTCCCACCTTCGAGCAGGGCGTCGCCTGTTTCCGCTCTCCGGAATACGATGCGGCCGCCGCGTTCCGGCGCAGCGGCGCGGGCGAAGTGGAAACCATCATGGTGGAGGGGACCTAGCCCACCGCCAACGGGACGCGCATCCCCCTCTAGCGCTTGCGCGCGAAAGATGCGTAAGATGCCGGCAAAACAACGTTAATCGGGAGGACAATGATGCATCGAAGTCTTAAATCTCGTACGTTTGCGCGCCTTGTCGGCGCGAGCCTCGCGCTCGCGTCCGGCGCCATGTTCGCCGCGTCCGGCGCGCAGGCGCAGGACAAAGGTCCGATCAAGATCGGGTTTTCGCAGTCGCTTACCGGCTTTCTGTCGCCGAACGGCAAGCAGGCGCTGGTCGGCGCCGAAATCTGGCGCGACCAGGTCAACGCGTCCGGCGGCCTGCTCGGCCGCAAGGTCGAACTGGTCTACTACGACGACAAGAGCACGCCGTCGGAAGTGCCGGGCATCTACACCAAGCTCCTGGACATCGACAAGGTCGACCTGGTTGTTTCCGGCTACGCCACCAACGAAATCGCGCCGGCGATGCCGGTCGTTATCCGCAAGGGCAAGACCTTCATCAGCCTGTTCGGGCTCGATGTGAACGACAAGTTCAAATACCCGAAATACTTCTCGATCCTGCCGACGGGTCCGGATACCAAGGGCTCCTTCACCGAGGGCTTTTTCGATATCGCGGCGGCGCAGAAGCCGAAGCCGACGACGGTGGCGCTCAGCTATGCCGACGCCGAGTTCTCGCAGAACGCCTGCGACGGCGCCCGCGCCAATGCCAAGAAGCACGGCTTCAAGATCGTCTACGACAAGGCCTATCCGCCCCCGCCGAAGACCACCGACTTTGCGCCGATCGTGCGCGCGATCAAGGCGGTCAATGCCGACCTCGTGGTGGTCTGCGCCTATCCGCTCGACTCGGTCGGCATGGTGGAAGCCGCCAACGAAGTCGGTCTCTCGCCGAAGATGTTCGGCGGCGCGCTGGTCGGTCTGCAGGCGACCTTCTTCAAGGACAAGCTGCGGGCCAAGCTCAACGGCATCGTGAACTACGAAACCTGGGTGCCGGACAAGAAGCAGATGTATGACGGCACCGAGGCCTTCTTCAAAGAGTATCAGGCGCGCGCCAAGGCGGCGGGCGTCGATCCGCTTGGCTATTACCTCGGCGGCTGGGGCTATGCCCAGATGCAGGTGCTCGGCGATGCGATCAAGGGCGCCAAGAGCATCGACGACAACAAACTCGCCGATTACCTGAAGAAGGCCACCTTCAATACCGTGATGGGCCCGATCAAGTTCGGCAAGAAGGGCGAATGGGCCCAGGGCCGGATGATGACCGTGCAGTACCACGACATCAAGCCCGACGCGAACCTCGAGACCTGGCGCGGCATGAGCTACCAAACCGTGATTGCGCCGAAGTCTCTCGAAACCGGCAAGATCATCTATCCCTACGAGAAGGCGCACAAGTAAGCCGTCTCTCCGTAGAACGACAAGAGCAGCGCCGCAGGCCACCGCGGCGTTGTTTTTGGTGCTGTCATTCCGGGGCGCGAGCAAAGCGAGCGAGCCCGGAATCCATAACCCCTGCTACGGCGTATGGATTCCGGGCTCGTCCGCCCGCGCCTTGCGGCGCCGCGCCCGCCCCGGAATGACCAAAGAAATCACATCCCGAGATAGAATTGGCGGATCAGGTCGTTGTTGTTGAGTTCGTCGGCCGACGCGCCCTCGAACTCGATCTTGCCGTGCACGATGACGTAGCCGCGGTCGGCGATGCGCAGCGCCTGGGTGAAGTTCTGCTCGGCCATCAGCACGGTGAGCTTATAGTGCTCCTTGAGCTGCTTGATGGCGTCGATGGTGCGGCTGACAAGGAGCGGCGCCAGGCCGACCGAGGGCTCGTCCACCAAGAGGATGCGCGGATTGAGCATCAGCGCCCGCGCCAGCGCCAGCATCTGCTGCTCGCCCCCGCTCATCGATCCGGCGAGCTGGTTCCTGCGTTCGGCCAGGCGCGGGAAGGTCTCGAAGCAGAAATCCAGATTCGTTTTGATCTGCGGCCGCGCCTTTTTCCGGCTTGCGCCCAGAAGCAGGTTTTCTTCCACGGTCTGGCGCGGGAACAGGCGGCGGCCTTCCGGCACCAGCGCGATGCCGAGGTCGACGATCTGCTCGGTGGAGAGCCCGACGAGGTCGTGCTTTTCGCCGTCGATCTCAGCGACGATCCGGCCCTTGCTCGGCCGCACCCAGCCCACGATGCACTTCATCAGGGTGCTCTTGCCGTTGCCGTTGGTGCCGAGCAGCGCCACGGTCTCGCCGCTGTCGACGCGCAGGCTGACGTTCTCGAGCACACGCACCAGCCCATAGCCGGCGTCGATGCCTTCGACGGAAATGCTGTTGGTGCTATGTGCCAAGATAGGCCCCCACCACTTCCTTGTCCTTGATTACGTCTTCCGGATTGCCGTCGGCGATTTTCTTTCCGGAGACTAGGACGGCCAGGCGTTGGGAGAAGGCCATCACCGCGCGCATAATGTGCTCGATCATGATGATGGTGACGCCGTGCTCGTTCATGCGCAGCAGCAGTGCCACGATATCCTCGACTTCGGAATGCGACAGGCCGGCCATGGATTCGTCGGCGATCAGGAGCTTCGGATCGGCCGCCATGGCGCGCGCCAGCTCGAGCTTGCGCATCTCGACCTGCGTCAGGTCGGCCGGAGACTTGCGCGCCTTGTCGTGCAGCGACACCAGCGTGAGCAGTTCCATGCAGCGCTCGTCGATCTCGCGGTGCGAGAGGTGCGACCGGCTGCGCGCGTTCACGGTATAGAGCAGCGGCACGCGTATGTTCTCGGCGACGCTCATGCTGCGGAACGGACGCGGCAATTGGAAGCTGCGGGCGAGCCCGCGATGGGTGCGCTCGTGCGCGACCATGCCGTCGAGCTTTTCGCCGTTGAAAGTCACGCTGCCGGTTTCGTTTTGCAGCGTGCCGCAGATGCAGTTGACGAGGGTGCTCTTGCCGGACCCGTTCGGGCCGATCAGGCCGAGGCGTTCGCCATTGGCGACTTCGAGGTCGACGCCATCGAGCGCGACGAAGCCGCCGAAACGCTTGCCCAATTGCTCGATATGCAGGAGCGGTGCGGATTTCGCTTTAGTCATGCGGGCGTGCCTTCCGCGCCGGCGGCGGGCGTGGCGCCCTTCGCGCGCTCAGCGCGCCGGCGCATCCAGTCCTGCCACAGGCCGACGATGCCGCGCGGTGCGATGATGACGAAGCCGATCAGCAGGAGCCCGGTAATGAGCAGGTTGACCGCCGAGGAAACGGTGACGGTCACGACCTGTTGCAGCGTCGAGAGCAGCACGGCGCCGATCATGGGGCCGGCCCAGAAGGTCGTGCCGCCGATCATCGGCATGGCGATCGAATTGACCGCATAGGACAGGTTGAAGGCCGAGCCCGGCTCGACATAGCCGATGTAATAGGGGAAGGGGGCTCCCGCCATGCCGAACAGCGCGCCGGACAGGACGGTCGCGATCAGTTTCAGCCGCAGCGTCGGCACGCCGGTCGCTTCCGCCGCCAGCTCGTCGTCGCGAATGGTGGCGAAGCCGACGCCGAGCTTCGAGCGTTCGATCAGGCGCGCGACGGTGAGCGAGACGACCACCAGGATCAGCATCAAGGCGAACAGGAAATCGATATAGGGACCGAAGACCGGTATTTCGTTCGGCGGGATCACATAGGCGCCGCGCGAACCGCCGACGAATTCCCAATTTACGATCAGGGTTTCCAGCACGACCGCGAGCGCCAGCGTGGCAATGGCGAAAAAGACGCCGCGCAGCCGCAGCGTCAGATAGCCCATGCCGAGGCCGACCAGCCCCGAGACCGCACCGCCGACGACGATGAGAGCCGGCAGCGGCAGCGGGAAGATGAGCTGCATCGGCGCGACCAGGAATTGCGGGAATACGTCCTCGACCGACTGGCCGATCGTGTAGAGACACACAGTCGAATAGACACCGATCGCGAAGAATCCGGCCGAGCCGAAATTCACGTAGCCGCAATAGCCGCCGAGAATATTCCAGGCGGTCGCCAGCACGATGTATTGCAGCACCGTGTAGCCGGCGAAGAACAGGTAGTCGTTGCCGATGGAGTGGAACGCCGCGTAGAGCGCCGCCGCGATCGCCGTAAGGATGAGGACAAAGAATGGTGTGCGCATCTAACGTCCCAGCAGTCCGGAGGGCCGCACGGCCAAGGTGAGCAGGAGCAGGCCGAAAGCGACAGCAGGGGCCCAGGACGGACCGTAGAATGTCGCGGTGATGCTTTCGATCACGCCGAGCAGCAAGGCCGCGATCAGCGTGCCCGGCAGGCTGCCCAGACCGCCGAGCACGCAGATGGCGAAAACGCGGCCGATATAGTCGCGGCCAGCCGACGGAATGACCGGCTGGATGATGACGAGGAAGGCGCCGGCGAGCGAGGCCGTCGCCAGCGAAATGCTGAACGCGATGCGCTTGATGCGGATCGGATCGACCGCCATCAATTGCAGCGCCTGCGGATCTTGCGACACCGCCATCACCGCGCGCCCGATGAAGGTGCGCGACAGATAAATCTGCAACCCGGCGAACATCGCCAGTGCCACGATGCAGGGCACCAGCATGCGATAGGGAAATTCCATCGCTCCGATCGAAAGGCTGCCGCCGATATAGGGCGCGTCGACCGAGCGGTAGTCGACGCCGAACACCAGGTTCAGGATCACTTCCGTGACGAACAGCAGGCCGAAGAAGAAGGCGAGGCCGCGCAGCGAGTCCTGCCCGTGCTTCTCGAACGACCGGTAGTAGACCTCGTAGACGATCGAGCCGAGCGCGTAGAAGGCCGGCAGCGCCAGGATGGAGACGACAATCGGATCCAGGCCCAGACTCGTATTGACGATATAGGCGATGTAGGACCCGAGAATGATGAAGCCGGGATGCGCGATATTGACGATATCGAGCATGCCGAACGAAATTGAAACGCCGGCGGTCACGGCGGCGTAGAAGCCGCCGAGCATCAGTCCGGCGATGATCGCATTGATCAGGAGATCGAAGGAGACTTCCATTGAGGCCTCAACCGGCGCATGCGCCAGAACGACACGTCGTCGCTGGCTTCATCGGAGCGGCACGCCGGATGGCGCCCGCGCCATGGCGATGCGCGACGCACGCGTTCTGGATCTCGAAACGGCCGGCATTACTCCCCCTTTGAATCATGTTTTTTTGTTTGCCCGCAGCCGCGGCCACATCGCGGCGCGCTGCGTTTTTTGCTCTGCCCCGGCCGGGAACTCGGCGTCGGGATGAGGCGGCGCAGTTTGCACCGAAGATCAGCGGCTTGGCTAGTCTGCCGATCATTCGTTCGGGCGCATCCCGTGCGACCAAATGAAACGCCCGCCATGCGGTTTTCAGCGCAGGCGGGCGTCTGTTTGGCTCCCCGAGGCTCAGGCTGCCGCCGATTGTGGGCGCACGCCCGCCGGCAGCGGCATCGGCTTGTTGGCGCTGTCTTTGAATTCGACGGTCATGAACACCATCTCGCGATCGCCGAGATTCTCCAGATCGTGCACCTTG
>JAKAHJ010000136.1 GCA_021815055.1 Pseudomonadota bacterium
TCCGCCAGAACCTGTTCTTCGCCTTCATCTACAACGCCGCCGGCGTTCCCATCGCCGCCGGCGCGCTCTACCCGGTGTTCGGCATCCTTTTGTCGCCGATCATCGCGGCCGCCGCCATGGCGCTCTCGTCGGTGTCCGTTGTCGGTAATGCACTGCGGCTGCGAAAAGTGCGGCTGTAGGCGCCCGCCCGGCGGCCTCAATAGGGGTGACACGCCGAGCCAGCCTGCACAGCCGAAGAGCGGCGACGGTGGTTTGCCTGTCGGCTTCGCCGCAGCGGCGCCATTTTTCTTCGTCAACCGTTATGGTAGTGCGGTGCGGCCGGGCCGTGTCGACCGCGAAGAGGATTTGCATGCGCCCTGCCCTCCCCGTTTGTATCCTCGCGCCGTTCCTGATCGCCGCCGGCCCTTCGCAAGCGATCCAATGGCGGCTGGATGTGGTTGACGCGCCGGGGCGTGTCGACGCGGTCGAGGCATCCGGCGGCACCGTGCGTGTGAATGCGGGCGGCCTCCGGTACAGACTGACGCTCGACGGCGACAAACCCGTCTTCACCTTCATCGACGCGCTTCCGAAGCCCGAGCGTCCGCCTGGCGCCCTGCCCGACGGCCACATCGCCACCGGCGCCCATGACATCAAACGCGTCTGGCTCGCCGAGCCGACGCCGCGCTACGACCACGGAGTTCTCGGCGACAAGATCGAAGCCGGCAGTCTCGTGATCGAGCCGCGCGACGGCGCGCCGCAAACCGTGCGGCTGAAGCCAGACGCGGTGTTCGAGGATCTTCGTCCCCGCATCGCCGATCTCGACGGCGACGGGCACGACGAAATCGTCGTGGTGAAGTCCTATCTGAAACGCGGCTCGGCGCTGGCCGTGATCGCGGCGCGCAAAGGCCACTATTCGATCGTTGCCGAGACACAGCCGCTCGGCGCGCCGCACCGCTGGTTCGATCCGGTCGGGATCGCCGATTTCAACGGCGACGGCAAAATGGATATCGCGCTGGTGCGCCAGCCGCACGTCGTCGGCATGCTGGAATTGTGGACCTGGAACGATGGGAAGCTACAGAAGACAGACGAGATCGGCGACGCGTCCAACCATATCGCCGGCACGCGCGCGATCGACATGAGTGCGGTGGCGGACTTTAACGGCGACGGCATCGCCGACATCGCAATCCCCTCGCTCGATCGTAAGCGATTGCGCCTCGTCAGTTTCGCGCCGAAGGCGCACGAATTCGCCGTCCTCGCCTTGCCCGCCGCGGCGACAACCGACATCGCCGTAGTTTCGAAAAAAGACAATGCGCCTGCCATTGCGCTCGGCCTCGCCAATGGCCGACTCGCGCTCATGCAGCGCGTGCCCCCGCCCGCGCCCTGACACGAGGCGATCACCGCGGCGCCGGCCGAGACGGGACGTTACCTGCCGCAAGGGCGGATTCGATCGCCGCCATGTCGCAATGCTTGTCGGCCGCCGCCTCGCGCACATCGCGCATTTCGCCACGCACCTGCACGTAATCGGGCCGATAGGCGAGCGTGCTGACCACGCCGCCGCCCGCGCTCTCGTGCGCCTTCGCCATCAGGCCTTCGAGCTCGCTTGCGCGTTGGGCGAGCGCCTTGGCCTTGGTGACGAGCTCCGGACAGGTGTACAGGCTGAATTTGCCCGGGGCGACCATGACGCGCGAAAGATTGTCGTCGGACAGGGCACAGCCGGCGATCAGCGGCGTCGCGGCGGCGAGCGCGATCCAAGCGCATGCGCTGGCGAGGGTTTTGGACATTGGCATCGGCACCTAGCGTCTCATGTCTCTGCGTTTATCGTAAAAGCCATAGATCGGGCGCGCGGCGCAACTATCCTCATTTTTCAGTGCGTTACGCCGTTGGTCTGAGGCGCGTTCGAAGCCGTTTGAAATAGCACGATAATTATGGCGCTAATCGGTAGCGCCAGCCTCCCCGCGGCGGCAACCTGTCACAGAACTGAAATACGGCGGTTCTAGTGGCTCTCGCGATAGGTCTCGGGAGAGGGCGACCCCGCAGACCTATTTTTCCCGCGGGAGGTTCCGCATGCGCAATCATTTCGTTGTGGCCATGGCCGCCGCAGCTCTTTCGTTCGCAACCACAAACGCACACGCCGTCACCATCACCGGCGCGGGCAGCACATGGGTGTACCCGCTGGTCGCCAAATGGGCCGCCGCTTACAAGAATAAGACGGGTAACGAAGTGAACTATGCGTCGATCGGCTCCGGCGGCGGCATCAAGCAGATCGAGGGCGGTGTCGTGGCATTCGGCGCCAGCGACATGCCGCTCACGCCGGAGGATCTCGCCAAGAACGGGCTGATCCAGTTCCCGACCGCCATTGCCGGAGAAGACATGGTCTATAATCTGCCCGGCATCGAACCGGGTAAGATTGTGCTGTCGGGTCCCGTGGTTGCCGACATCTACATGAACAAAATCAAGAAGTGGAACGACCCGGCGATCGCGAAACTCAACCCCGGTCTGAAATTGCCGGACATGGACATCACCGTCGTGCATCGTTCGGATGCGTCCGGCACGACGTTCACCTTCGCAAATTACCTTTCCAAGGTCAGCCCAGAATGGAAGAAGACGCTCGGGGCCAATACCGCGATCGCCTGGCCGACCGGCGTCGGCGGCAAGGGCAACGAGGGCGTTTCGGCATACGTGCAAAACATCAAAGGCGCGATCGGCTATGTCGAATACGCCTACATTCTGGAAAATAAGCTCAGCTATACGCGCATGATCAATCGCGCGGGCAAGACCGTGAGCCCCAGCCTGAGCGGATTCCAGGCCGCCGCGGGCCATGTCGACTTCACCAAGGCGAAGGACTTCTACGTCATCCTGACCGATCAGCCCGGCGACGATACCTGGCCGATCTCCGGCTGCACGTGGCAAATTCTCCGCAAGAGCGCGCCCAAGGCGACGAACGAAGAGGTCACCAAGTTCTTCGCCTGGGGCTTTGAAAAGGGTCAGAAGATGGCGACCGACATCGCCTTCGGGCCGCTGCCGCCCAGCACGGTGGCCGCGATCAAGACCTATTGGAAGGCCAATCTCGGCATCGAGACGGCGGCAAAGTAAGCCGCCAAGGCGAATGGCAATCGACGCTTATTGAACGCGCGGCAATCCCGAATTGGGGGCGAGCACGCGGGCTCTCTCCAGAGCAAAACTTGAGGCCGGGTGGCGACCCGGCCTCTTTTCGTTTTCATCGGGATAGCGCGCGACGACGGTTCAGAAATGATAGTTCAGGCCGGCCCGCGCGATGTGTGCATGAACATAGTCTGCCGTGGCAGGCGTCGCGCAGAGCGGGGCACCGCACACCGTCGTGCTGCCGAAATCGGCGTAAAGGTACTCGGCTTTGACGCTCCAGTGCGGCGCCAGCATCACTTCCGTGCCGACGCCGGCGGTCCAGCCGACTTTGGTATCGTGCACGGATACGAAACCTGGCGCGAAATCGTGGATGCCGCCGACCGCAAGGCCGCCCGTTCCATATAGCAGCCAGGCGGGCGTGACGGTTACGCCGGCGCGCAGCCGTAGCGTGCCGAGCCAATCGACATCCTGGCTGCAGGTCGGCGTGCAGGATGGCGGATCGAGTCTCGGCCCCGCATTCGTCTTCGAGATGTCGCCTTCGACCCCGAGCACCCAAAGTCCGGTTTGCCAGTTGGCGCCCGCAGTAGCGCCGATCAACCAGCCCGAATCGGAGAATTTTGCACTACCGAACTGACTCCATTGCGTGTCTGCGCGCAGCCAGCCGCCCGATATACCGGCATAAAACCCGGTCCAGACCGGCGCGACCGGCGCCGCGGCCGTGACAGGCGATTTCACGGGCATGTCGGCTGCGGTCGCCGGTGCCCCCCCGAATGCAACCGACAGAACGCCGGCCAGCGCCAACGCCAGACGCTTCATCTTATGCTCCCTTGAGGATGAAAGCCCCGCCGCGACATGCGACAGTCCGACCTGCCCGGAGGTTATCGTGCCAAACGATCTTGCCCGACCATACAGGCAAACTCAACCGGCCATTTCCACGGGATCGGAGTTTATAAGCTATTCAACCCTCCGGAAGACAGCAATATGACTTGGTGCGGACGCCGGGAGTCGAACCCGGACGGCTTTACAGCCAACGGATTTTAAGTCCGTTGCGTCTACCATTCCGCCACGTCCGCATGCCGCGCAAAGCCTCTTCGTCCGCCCGCGCGCCCTCAGCGCGGGTGACTTACCGCACTTGGGGCGCCGAATGCTATTGCGATAACGCCGGTCCCCACACCTGTTGCCAGTCCTTGCCGGCGGAGTCGGTCACCTTGCCGTCCGCCTCGAAGAACTTGTTGGGGATCTGGAACATGGCAAGGAAAGTGCCGCCGTTCGGGCTCCAGGCCGAATGCCGGCTGCCGGCGGGGCGCCAGACGAACTCGCCGGGGCCGACTTCGAGCCCGGCGTCGGGCCCGTCCTTGTCGACCAGCGAGCCTTCCAGCACGTAGGTCTGCTCGATCAGCACGTGCTCGTGGTCGGGCAGCGTCGCGCCCGGCGCCATGCGGAACAAGAGCGTGGCCAGCCCGGTCTTGGCATCGAACAGCAGCGACTTCACCTCACAGCCGGGGAAGCGCAGCTTCTGCCAGGCCATCTCGTCCGGCTTGACGTGGCGCGAGCGCAAGTCGTCGGCCTGCTCTTTCTGTGCGGCAGCGGCGGTCATGGCGAGTCCTCCGATTTCTGCGCGGATGTTAGAGCGGATGTGGCCGGACTGGAAGCGCGTGTCCCGGGCGCAGCGCAGCGCGCGAGCGTGCGCCGCAGACCCGGGACCGTTACGAACTCCGAGGTTGGAACGGCCCCGGCTCAGCGAAGCAGCACTTCGTGCTGCATCTCGTCCGGGGCACGAGGCCCCTCAATCCCCGCCGGGGCGGATCGGCGGCACGAAGGCGAGGCCCGTATCCCAAGGGAAATAGATCCAGGTGTCCTGCGACACTTCGGTGATGAAGGTGTCGACCAGCGGCCTTCCCATCGGCTTGGCATAGACGGTGGCGAAATGAGCCGCGGGCAAAATCTCGCGCACCACCCGCGCCGTCTTGCCGGTGTCGACCAGATCGTCGACGATCAGCACGCCCTTGCCCTGCCCGCGCAGCGAAGTGACCTCGGGGCCGACGCCCTTCATCACCTTGATCTCGCCCTGGTTCTTGTAGTCCTGGTAGGTCGCGATGCAGATCGTCTCGATGATGCGGATGTTGAGCTCGCGCGCGACGATCGCCGCCGGCACCAGCCCGCCGCGGGTGATGCAGACGATCGCCTCGAACGGTCCCGCCTCGTGCAGCCGCCAGGTGAGCGCGCGCGTGTCGCGGTGGAACTGATCCCAGGAGACCGGGAACATCTTTTCCGGATGCGGCTGCTCACGCGTCGACATCGAACTACCTCCTGGCTTCACCCGGCCGCGATCTTTGCCCGCACCTGGGCGAGCATCGCTTCCACGGCGGACTTGGCCGCGGCGAGCTTGGCGGCATCGCGCGCGCGCACCACAATATTGGTGTTGGGCCCGAGCTTGTCGTCGAAGAACGGATAGCTGCCGATGATGGCCTCCGGATGCGCCTTGGCGATCGCGCCCAATTCGCTGCCGACATCGCCTTCCTTGGCGTCGGCGCGGATCGTTTCCGACATGAGCTTCGCGCCGGTTTTCAGCTTCGGCGCCACCTCGTCGAGCATGGCCTGCATCACGGTCGGAATGCCGGCCATGGTGATAACATTGCCGGTCCAGAAGCCGGGCGCGCCCGACACCTTGTTGGGCACCAGCGCCGCACCGCGCGGAATGCGCGCCATGCGCAGCCGCGCCTCGTTCAGTTCGCCGCCCATCTTGGCGAGGCGTTCCTTCAGGATCGCCACCACGTCCGGGTGGATATCGAGCGGCACGCCGAAGGCCTTCGCCACGCAGTCGGCGGTGATGTCGTCATGGGTCGGCCCGATGCCCCCCGTGGTGAAGACGTATGAATATTTGTGGCGCAGCGCATCGAGCGCTTCGACGATGGCGCCCTCGTCGTCCGATACCACCCGGACTTCCCTGAGGTCGATCCCGATCGCGGTACAGTATTCGGCGATGTAGCCGATGTTCCTGTCCTTGGTGCGGCCCGACAGGATCTCGTCGCCGATGACCAGGACCGCCGCGGTGACGATGTCGGGTCTTGCGTCGCTCATGGCCTTATTCGCATCCCTTGCCGAGCCCCGCGAAACACCTAGCCCGGCCCCGTGGGGCGCTCAAGACGCCGAGCGGCCGGCACGGCGGTGAGCTGCCTTCTATCCCCATGGTTCTTGCCCAATTTTCGGGCAACGACCCGCAGTAGCGGCCGAGAGTGACTCCAAGTCACGGGCTTTGTTGCGGTTTTCTCTTGGCCTGAAGCTTGCACGATGGTGCTTGGACCGCCGCTGGGGGGTTGTCATGATTGCCGCCTTTGACGAAATGAAGGGCCACGATGGCGGCGTGCGCCCGCCTTACCGCGGGCTCGAGCGCTGGCTCGCGGAACTGCCGCTCGACGTGCTCGACTACCGGCGGCGCGAGGCCGAGCTGATCTTCCGCCGCATCGGCATCACCTTCGCGGTCTATGGCGAGGCCGATGCGCAGGAGCGGCTGATCCCCTTCGACGTCATTCCGCGCATCATGGCCGGCGACGAGTGGCGGCTCCTGGAGAAAGGCCTCATCCAGCGCGTGCAGGCGCTCAATTCGTTCCTCAAGGACATTTACGGTACACGCGACATTTTGCGCGCCGGCGTGGTGCCGGACGATCTGGTTTTCCGCAATCCGGCATTCCGCCCGGAAATGAGCGGGCAGCGCGTGCCGCACGACATCTATGTGCAGGTCGCGGGCATCGACATCGTGCGGGTCGATGCCGAAACCTTCTACGTGCTCGAGGATAATGCGCGCACACCCTCCGGAGTCTCCTATATGCTGGAGAACCGCGAGATCATGATGCGGTTGTTTCCGGAACTGTTCTCGCGCCATCGCGTCGCGCCGGTCGAGAACTATCCGGACGAACTGCTCGCCACGCTCAAATCGGTGGCGCCGTCCTCGGCCGCGCGCGAGCCGAATGTCGTGCTGCTCACGCCCGGGGTCTACAACTCGGCCTATTACGAGCACTCCTTCCTCGCCGACAAGCTCGGCGTCGAGCTGGTCGAGGGCCGCGACCTCTTCGTCAAGGACGAGGCCGTCTATATGCGCACGACGCGCGGGCCGCGGTGCGTCGATGTGATCTACCGGCGCATCGACGACGACTTCCTCGATCCCCTCACCTTCCGCCCCGATTCCGCGCTCGGCGTACCGGGCCTGATGGCGGCCTATCAAGCCGGCAATGTCACGCTCGCCAATGCGGTCGGCACCGGGATCGCCGACGACAAGGCGG
>JAKAHJ010000137.1 GCA_021815055.1 Pseudomonadota bacterium
GAGGGTCGTATCCATCTCGCTGCTCCAGCCGAATCAGAGCAGCGAGGGAATCACCGGCCCCGCGTCAATGCAAAATCAGCCAAATCGTCCTGTTAACCTGACTTCCCAGCCGTGGCTTGATCCTTCCTCCCATTTCGTAGACATTCCGGCCGGATCGTAGGAGACCGCCATGGCCCAAGGCCGCCGCATCGTCTGGCTCAACGTCGTCACCGTCGTCAGCGCCGCTATCCTGATCGGCGCCGAGGTGTTCGGCGCCGCCTTCGCGGGCTCTTGGGCGCTCGCCACGCTGTTCGATCTCGGCCATATCGGCGCCCGCGTGCTCGACATCGTGTTCGTCGTCTGCGGCGCCGCGATCATGGCGCAGTTCATCCGCAACGCGCACCGCATCGAGCCCTTCACCGCGCGCGACTAGCGCGTCGACGCCGCGCGGACGCGACGCAAGCGGCGCATCGCCGAAAAAGTTAAGGAAGATTTCGCCGCGTGCGAACTAATTCGCTTGCACGCAGTCGAAAAAGTGTTATTTCCACTCTTGCCCAATTTCGCACGTGCCTGTGGCCGTGTGTCGATCGGTAGGTAGCCGGACAAGAGGCCGGCCAGCCGCCTGAGGTGAGCGAGCTCCTCCCCACGCGGGAGAGTAAGTAGCCTCAAGTTTTCTGATCGGCAGCCGGAGGCGAAACCGGCGCACTCTGCTCTCAGCAGGGGACGCGGCTTAAAGCAACGACGGAGCGGGCTTCTTTGGTCTCTGCTGGCCTTCCACCGCCAGCGACGGGTCACCGACGAGGCTTGTCCATCTTGCCAACAGTGCGGCGGGGAACGCCCCTCCAATCTCAAGGCAGCACGAGCGGTCAAGAGCTCAAGGCTAGGCTTGCGTCCCCATCGCGCACCTGCCCGATAGCTCCCAAGCCGCGAAACCGGACGGCGAGAGCCGTCCCTTGAGTTGGGAGTGTGTGCCAATGACCGGCCGCATCCGCGAATTCCTGCGTAACCGCTCGGACGACGGGCCCTGCCTGGTCGTCGACCTCGACGTCGTGCGCGACAACTACACCGCCTTCGCCAAGGCGCTTCCGGACACGCGCGTGTTCTACGCCGTGAAGGCCAACCCGGCGCCGGAGGTGCTGAGCCTGCTCGCCTCGCTCGGCTCCTGCTTCGACACCGCCTCGGTCGCCGAGATCGAGATGGCGCTGGCGGCAGGCGCGTCGCCGGAACGCATCTCCTACGGCAATACGATCAAGAAGGAGCGTGACATCGCACGCGCCTTCGCGCTCGGCATCCGGCTGTTCGCCGTGGACTGCAAGGCCGAGGTCGAGAAGATCGCCCGCGCCGCGCCGGGGTCGCGCGTGTTCTGCCGCATCCTCTCCGACTGCGTCGGGGCGGAATGGCCGCTGTCGCGCAAATTCGGCTGCGAGCCCGGCATGGCCGTGGACGTGCTCGAGCACGCGCTCAAGCTCGGCCTGGAGCCCTACGGGGTCTCGTTCCACGTGGGTTCGCAACAGCGCAACCAGCACGCCTGGGACCGCGCGCTCGCTTCGGCGGCGTCGGTGTTCAAGGAGTGCGGCGAGCGCGGCATGAACCTCGCGATGGTCAACCTGGGCGGCGGCTTCCCGACCAAGTACCTGAAGAACGTGCCCTCGGTGAAAACCTACGGCAACGCGATCTTCAAGGCGCTGCGCAAGCACTTCGGCAACCGCATCCCGGAGACCATCATCGAGCCGGGCCGCGGCATGGTCGGCAATGCCGGCGTGATCGAGAGCGAAGTCGTGCTCGTCTCCAAGAAGAGCGAGGAAGACGACGTGCGCTGGGTCTATCTCGACATCGGCAAGTTCGGCGGCCTCGCCGAGACGATGGACGAGTCGATCCGCTACCCGATCCGCACCGCGCGGGACGGCGACGCCATGGCGCCTTGCGTCCTCGCCGGTCCGACCTGCGATTCGGCGGACGTGATGTACGAGAAGGAGCCCTACATGCTCCCGGTCAGCCTGGAGATCGGCGACAAGGTGCTGATCGAAGGCGCGGGCGCCTACACGGCGACCTACTCGTCGGTGGCCTTCAACGGCTTCCCGCCGCTGAAGACGTATCACATCTGATCGCCGTTACCTCACTTCCCCCGCTTGCGGGGGAGAGTGAAGCTTCGACGCCGGTCGAAATCGCGAGCAAATGACAGCAGACGCCGCGCAGGGGTTTTGCGCGGCGTCTCTTCCGTTTATCCGCGCCGGCGGATATCACCCCAAAATCGAATGGAGTGGTTCGCGATGACCGACTGGCCCGTTTACGCCACCATTACCGGACCGATCGTCATGGTCGGCTTCGGCTCGATCGGCAAAGGCACGTTGCCGCTGATCGAGCGGCATCTCAATTACGACAAGTCGCGCATCGCCGTGCTCGACCCCAAGGACGAGGGCCGCAAGGCGCTGTGCGAGACGCACGGTGTGCGCTTCATCCAGCAGGGCCTGACCAAGGCGAATTATCGCGAACTCTTGACGCCGCTGCTCACCGAAGGCGGCGGCCAGGGCTTCTGCGTCAACCTGTCCGTCGACACCGGCTCGACCGACATCATGGAGCTCTGCAACGAGCTCGGCGCGCTCTATATCGATACCGTCAACGAGCCCTGGCTCGGCTTCTATTTCGATGCCTCGAAAGGGCCGGAAGCGCGCTCCAATTACGCGCTGCGCGAGACGACGCTCGCCGCCAAACGCGCGCGCAAGCCAGGCTCGACCACGGCGGTCTCCTGCTGCGGCGCCAATCCCGGCATGGTTTCCTTCTTCGCCAAACAGGCGCTGCTCAATGTCGCGGCCGACCTCAAGCTCAACGTGCCCGAACCGAAAACCAAGGCCGAATGGGCGGACCTCATGCGGCAGGCCGGCGTGAAGGGCATTCATATCGCCGAGCGCGACACGCAGCGTTCCAAGAAGCCGAAGCCGCCGGGGGTCTTCGTCAATACCTGGTCGGTGGAAGGCTTCCTATCGGAAGGCATGCAGCCGGCCGAGCTCGGCTGGGGCACCCATGAAAAATGGATGCCGGCGAACGCGCACAGCCACGAGACCGGCTGCGGCGCGGCGATCTATTTGATGCAGCCGGGCGCCAATACGCGCGTGCGAAGCTGGTGCCCGACGCGCGGCGCGCAATACGGCTTCCTGGTGACGCACAACGAGTCGATCTCGATCGCCGACTATTTCACGGTGCGCGACGCCGCAGGCGCGGCGATCTACCGGCCGACCTGCCACTATGCCTATCATCCGGCGGACGACGCCGTGCTCTCGCTGCACGAATTGTTCGGCGCCGGCAAGATGCAGGAGAAGCACCATATCCTCGACGAGAACGAGATCGTCGACGGCATCGACGAGCTCGGCGTGCTGCTCTACGGCCACGGCAAGAACGCCTACTGGTTCGGCTCGCAGCTCTCCATCGAGGAAACGCGGACGCTCGCTCCTTACCAGAACGCGACGGGCTTGCAGGTGACGTCCGCCGTGCTCGGCGGCATGGTCTGGGCGCTGGAGCATCCCAATGAGGGCATCGTGGAAGCCGACGAAATGGACTTCCATCGGCTGTTGGAAATCCAGCGGCCTTATCTCGGCCCGGTGAAAGGCTTCTACACCGACTGGACGCCGCTTGACGGCCGGCCGGACCTGTTCCCCGAGGACCTCGACTCATCCGATCCCTGGCAGTTCAGGAACGTGCTGGTGCGGTGAAGCTTCTTATCCCCCCGCTTGCGGGGGGAGGGTGGCGAGCGTAAGCGAGCCGGGTGGGGGCTCGTTCAAACTGAGAAGCGACCCCACCCCGATCGCGCGTACCGCGCGATCGACCCTCCCCTTTCAGGGGAGGGATAAAAAAGCTCACAACACCAGCACCCCCGCCGCGCCGCTCTCGCAGCCAAAAGCCAACACCTGGCCGCCGGCGTCCCAGCCGAGCGCGGTCACCGGCTGGCCGTCGGCCGCGCGCACCGAAATCAGCGCGCCGTCATCGATGCGCACCAGCAGGACGACGCCGTCGGCATAGCCGACCGCCACCGCCGCCTGCTTGGGATGGCAGGCAACCACCGACACCCGCGCCTCCGACGGCGCGAGCAGCTTGGGCTGGCGCCCCATCGGGCCCTCCTTGCCGTCGAACGGCCAGAGGATCAGTTGCTCCGAGCCGGAGGTCGCCAGGAACTCTCCTTCCATGCTCCACGACAGCGAGCGCACGCGCGCCGAATAGCCCGACATGCGCATGTGCTTGCCGTCGGCGATGCGCCAGCCGTGCAGCATCGGCTCCTGCATCGTGGTGACGAGGAAGCGCCCGTCCGGGCTGACGGCGACGGAGAGATGCGATCCCTTCCATTCGAATTTCTCGGGCGGTGCGGCCGCGTTGGGGAACCAGAAGGTCACGCCGTTGTAATGCGCGATGGCGAGCCGGAAGCCCTTCGGCGCAAAACAAAGCCCGGCGACGGTCGACGGCACGTCGAGCGCGCGCAATTCGGCATTGCGGGCGCGCACATGCGCCGTTTTGCCGATCGACCAGGCGACCGCGCCGTGCGGCCCGAGCGCGACCTGGTCGATCCAGCGCCGGTTCTCGTCGGCGGCGAGTTGCTTGGGCGCGCCGTCGGCGAGCGTTTGAACCAGCCTTCCGTCGTCGCCGCCGGTGACGATGCGTTCGCCGTCGCCGGCGCTGGCGAGGATGCCGCCGCCATGCACCACGACGCGCTTCTCCTCGTCGCCGGCGAACAGCAGCGCCTCCTCGCCCAGCACGAACACCGGCACGCGCTTGAAGAAATGCACGCCGACCACCGCGGCAGCGGCGGCGACGTGCCGCACGCGATCGGCGAGGGAGACGGTGGAGGGGGTGGGGTCGGTCATAGATGAACTCATTCCGCCCCGAGACGCGCTGCTGCGCAGCGCTCCTCAGCATGAGGCCGATTGAGGCCGATTGCTACGCCACGCAGCTCTCGAAGCCCTTGCGGATCGCCTCTTCCGGCAGATTGCGGCCGATGAAGACGATGCGGCTCGTGCGAGCCTCGCCCTCCTTCCACGGACGCTGATGATCCCCGTCGAGGATCATGTGCACGCCCTGGAACACGAAGCGCTCGGGATCGTCCTTGAACGACAGGATGCCCTTGCAGCGCAGGATGTTCGGCCCTTCCTTGGCCACCAGGTCCTGCACCCAGGGGAAGAATTTGTCCGGGTTCAGAGGCCGGTCGCTCGCGAGCGACAGGCTTTGCATGTCCTCGTCGTGATAGTGCTTGAGTCCATGACCTTCGCCATGATGGTGATGATCGTGGCCATGATGATCGTGGTCATGATCATGTTCCTTTTGGGCCTCCAGGAATTTCGGCTCGATGTCGAGGATGCGGTCGAGGTCGAAGGCGTTGCGCCCGAGCACCTCGCCGATCGCGATTTGCGAGCGCTCGGTCCGGTGCAGCGTGGCGTAAGGGTTGATGGCGCGGATGCGCGCCTCGATCTCGCGCAGTTCCTCCGGCGAGACCAGGTCGGTCTTGTTGATCAGGATCACGTCGGCGAAGGCGATCTGGTTCTTGGCCTCGGGCGCGTCCTTGAGCCGGTCCTTCAGCCATTTCGCGTCGGCGACGGTGACCACCGCGTCGAGCTTGGTCTTGGCGCCGACGTTTTCGTCCATGAAAAAGGTCTGCGCCACCGGCGCCGGGTCGGCGAGCCCCGTGGTCTCGACGATGATGGCGTCGAACTTGCCCTTGCGCCGCATCAGCCCCTCGATGATGCGCACGAGGTCGCCGCGCACGGTGCAGCAGATGCAGCCATTATTCATCTCGAACACTTCCTCGTCGGCATTCACCACGAGGTCGTTGTCGATGCCGATCTCGCCGAACTCGTTGACGATGACGGCGAATTTCTTGCCATGCGGCTCGGACAGGATGCGGTTCAGGAGCGTGGTCTTGCCGGCGCCGAGATAGCCGGTAAGCACGGTCACGGGGATTTTGTCGGTGGTCTCAGGGGTTGTCATGTGGGAAAGGGGCTCCGTTTCGGAGCAGCATATAAGGAGTTTACCGGGCGACTCCAAGCATCCTGGCGGGCCGCGCCGCGGCCCTTCCACCGATGGCGAAGCCGGGGGTCCAGGGACGACGGCGGGCTACCGCGCCAGTGCGCCGCCGGTCGCCTCGCGGCGTGCCGAAAGGTTCGGCTTGCCCGCCGTCAGCGCGGCCGGCTCCAGGTAATCCTTGCCGAGATCGATCGGATGCCGCCGCGGCTCGGCGAACAGGCCGAAAATATCGCCGCTGGTGAATTCGGGCTTGCGCGTGCTTTTGTCGAGCAGCGAGGGGCCGAATTCCTTCGCGACGTCGTTGTGGCTGAAGCCCAGCAGTTCCAGCACCGTCGGCGCGATGGCGAAATGGCTGCCGTGCCCGCGGCTTCCGGCCGCCGCCGCAGCGAAGCGCGCGCGCAAGCCTGCATTGTCGGTGAGCACGAACAGCGGCACCAGGCCCTCGCGCGGATCGGGATTCTCGACCGAGCAATGCGTGAGACGGCCCGGCTGCATGTTCTGGCCGTGGTCGGAGGTGTAGATGATAACGGTGTCATCGAGCGAGACCTCGTCGAACAGCCGCTTGAAGATGCGGTCGACCGACCAGCGCACCACGTTGCGGTAGGAATCGGTGCGCGTCTCAACGCTGTCCGCGCCGGTCTCGCTCATGGTCGGGCGGAACAACGCGGCTTCCTTTGGATAGCCCTCGTCATAGGGGAAATGCGCGCCGTTCTTGTTGGCGTAGATCAGCACCGGCTTGTCGGACTTGATCTCCTTTTCAACGACGTCGAGCAGCCGGTCGTCCAATTGCGGCGGGGCGATCTTTTCGTCGAGCGCATAGAAGCCGTCGATGTCGCGGACTTCCTCCGCGGTCATGAAGTTCTGCAGCTTGCCGGGATTGCGGTTGAAGCCGGCCTGCCCGTCGATGAAGACGGTGCGGAAGCCGGCTTTCTTGGCGTATTGCCAGAGCGTCGGCGTGCTCAACAGTTTGCGGCCGAGCCCGTCCTGCGACGCCGCGAAGCGCAGGATAGCGTTGGAGTAGTGGCTGCAATTGCCGCCGGAGGCGGCCGGCCCGAAGTCGACGATACGGTCTTTGCGTTGGGCGAGTTCAAGCGTGAACGGATTGCCCTTCGTCCAGTCGATATAATCGCCGCGCACGCTTTCGTCGACCAGGAGCACGATGCGGCGGATCGCCGGCGCGTGCGCCACGGCGGCCGTCGGCGGCGCCGTCTCGCTGCGCGGCGCGGCGGCCGCGAACGGTCCGCGCCAGGTCCAGGATACGTGACTCCGATGCGGCAGCGGTGTGGCCACGACTTTGGAGCCGAGCACCAGACCGACCGACAAGGGCGCGA
>JAKAHJ010000138.1 GCA_021815055.1 Pseudomonadota bacterium
CTCGAACATGCGCCGCAACCCGCCGAAGAGATCGTCCAGGAAGCCGCCGGCCGCAGCCGGTTGGGCAAACGCGGCGGCAGCGAGAATAGCGGCTGCGCCGACCCTCACGGCGAACACGACACTCCTGCGACCGGCCGGCATTGCACACCCCAGCGCACTTGCGCCGCGCGAAGCATCGGCGCGGCTGCCTCATACAACGTGCAGGTGGCTTCGAAAGTTGCGCTCAGCGATGGCGCGGCCGATCCCCGCCCGTTGCGGACGAGGTAATCGCATGTTGGTAAAGGGCGGGTTAGCGCGAGCGTCGCCGCATAGGCTCAGAAATAGCGCCACCAGACATAGACGTGGCAAATCGCCACGGACACGACCATCATCGGGAAGGCATAGAGCGTATAGGTGACGAAGCGGAACGGTACTCCGTTACGCTCACCGATGCCGGCGACCGTCAGATTGGCGGAGGCGCCGATCAGCGTGCCGTTGCCGCCGAGGCAGGCACCGAGCGACAGGGTCCACCACAGCGGTTCGATGTTTTGCGCGCCGCCCAAGGCAGGCGCCATGTTCTTGATCAGCGGGATCATCGTGGCGACGAAGGGGATGTTGTCGACGATCGCCGACAGGAAGGCCGAGGCCCAAAGGATCGCGTAGCCGGTGGTGGCGAGATCGCCGCCGGTCGCCGCCACCAGTTCCTTGGCGAGCAATTGCAGCAATCCGCCGACGTCCACTCCATGCACAACAACGAAAAGCCCGATGAAGAAGAAGATGGTGATCCATTCCACGTCGCCGAAGGTGGAATGGATGTTGTGCGCGGCCTTCTCCGAGTGGTGCGCCCAGTTGTCGAGCAGCATCAGCACGGCGGCGCCGAACAAGGCGATGGTGGCGGGCTCCAGATGCAGCGGCCGCGCCAGCACGAAACCGATCATCACCAACGCCAGCACGGCGAGCGATTGCTTGAGCAGCCGCCAGTCGAGGATCGACTCGGCCGGGTTCATCGCCATCACGCGCGCCTCGGCGTCATGCGAGGCCTTGAGGTCCTTGCCCCAGAGCAGATGGATGATCACCGCCTGTACGACCATGACGACGACGATCACCGGCGTAAGGTGATAGACGAAGTCGTTGAACGAGAGCCCGACCTGCGAGCCGATCAGGATATTGGGCGGATCGCCGATCAGCGTCGCGGTGCCGCCGATATTGGACGCGAAAATCTCCGCGAACAGGAAGGGATAGGACGGCACTTTCAGCGTGCTGCAGATCGCCAGCGTCACCGGCACGATCAGCAGCACGGTGGTGACGTTGTCGAGGAAGGCGGACAGCACCGCGGTCGTGATCTGGAGGATGAACAATATCCCGGCCGGATGCGCCTTGGCCGCCTTGGCCGACCAGACCGCCAGATACTGGAACATGCCGGAGCGGCGCGAAATCGAAACCAGGATCATCATGCCGGTCAAAAGACCGATGGTGTTCCAGTCGACGCCCTTGATCGCCTCCTCCTGATCGAGCACCCCGACCAGGATCATCGCGCCGGCGCCGACCAGCGCGACGATCGCGCGGTTGACCTTTTCCGACATGATGGTGGCGTAAGTGGCAGCGAGGACGCAGGTCGAAACCCACATCGGATTGAGGCCGAAATAGACGTGAGATGCGGCGTGCGCGGTCATGCAGGAATGCCCCCCCCGAGAATGAGGCGGCACGCTTAAGCAAGCGTTGGGCCATGTCAAGCGATCTCCCCGCGGCCAGATTTTGCAGGCATAGCGCGCGCGGCGCGCCGGCCATCGTCCTCTTTGACTCGCAGCCTGCGAGTGCAATGATGGTGACCGTGCCGTTTGACAGGGGGACACAATGCCGGGACAAGTCCGCTTTCTCAATCCCAAAACCATGGCGCCGCCGCCGGGCTATAGCTACGTCGTCGAGACCATGGGGCCGGGCCGCACCGTCTATATCGCCGGTCAACTCGGTCTCGATCTCGACAACATGCTGGTCGGCGCGCCGGGCGATTTCCGCGTGCAATGCGAAAAGGCGTTCGACAATCTCGGGCTCGCGCTCGAAGCGGTGGGTGCACGCTTTTCCGATCTGGTGAAGATCAACAACTATCTCGTCGACATGGCGCATATTTCGATCTTCCGCGAGGTGCGCGACAAGTTCCTCGACGGCAAGGCGCCGCCCGCGAGCACGACGGTGGCGATTTCGCAACTGGCGCGGCCGGGTGCGCTGTTCGAGATCGAAGGGATTGCCGTGCTGCCGGCGCGCGCAACAAGACCGGCGCGGCGCGGCGAGGCCGCCAAAAAATCCAAGCGTGCGAAGAAGAAGAAAAGATAGCGCTCGTGTGCCGCGGGCGCACTTTACCTCTCTCCTGCGGGGAGAGGCCGGCAAGCAAAGCGAGCCGGGGTGGGGACTCGATGACAATTGAGTCTCGTTCTTCTACCCTAACTTTCGCGCACGGCTGGAGTCTGCGCCTGTTCGCGCCCTTCGGCGACTTTGCCGACGATTGCAAGGTCGTGGACAGCCGCGTGCCGATGCCGGACGTGCCCGGCGTCGGTTTCGAGGCGAAGAACGCGCTTTATGCGGTGATGAAGGAAATGCTGAGCGAAGGATTCGAGACGTGCTGAACGATGCCACGTTCCCGTGCCGTCGCTCGGGATCTTCCCCATGACCGGCGAATCGACACCGCTGCCGGCCGGCCGGCGCCCGCCTCTCGCAGTTCGGGCGCTGAGACTCCTGTGGCGGCTCGCAACCGACCGGCCGTACCGCAACGTCATGTATGCCTTCTGGTTCAGGCCGAAGGCGGTGTTCCAACCGTTCAACGATACGCGGGCGGAACGCTATCCCGTCATCTTCGGCCTCGTGCAGTCCCGCCTCGGCAAGGACAGCGCGGTCCGCATTTTGTCGTTCGGGTGTTCGACCGGCGAGGAGGTGGTGACGCTGCGGCGCTACTTTCCGCACGCCTTCATCAAGGGAATCGACGTCAATCCCGGCAACATCGCCGTCTGCAAACGTCGTGCCCGGCGCAGCGGCGATACGCGGCTCGCCTTCGAGACGGCAAGCTCTACCGCGGCCGAGCCGTCGGCTGCTTACGACGCGATTTTCTGCATGGCGGTGCTGCGTCACGGCGCTGTCGGCGCAGCGGGCGTGACGCGTTGCGATCACCTCATCCGCTTCGAGGATTTCGCGGCGACGGTTGCGGAGTTCGACCGCTGCCTGAAACCGGGCGGTCTGCTGGCGATCGCACACAGCAATTTTCGCTTCGGCGATACGCCGACCGCCGCGGCATTCACGCCGCTGATGAGCCGGCCGCCGGGACCGAATACGCCGCTGTTCGGGCCCGACAATGCACGGCTGGAGCCGGCCGAGCGGGTCGACGTGGTGTTCGGCAAGCGGCGGTGAGCCTCAGGGCCGGCCCCCGAAGGCGTCAATGCGCCTCATCCCAATTGTCTGCGGCGCGGGCGTCCACTTGCAGCGGCACATTGAGCGCGAGTGCCGGGTGCGGCGCCGACTCCATCACCTCTTTGACCAGGACGATGGTGTCCTTCACTTCCTCCTCCGGCACTTCGAAGATCAGTTCGTCATGCACCTGCAACAGCATCTGCGCGCGCAAGCGCGCGGCCTCCAGCTCCGGCTCGATGCGGATCATGGCGCGGCGGATGATGTCGGCCGCCGAGCCTTGCAGCCGCGCATTGATCGCGGCGCGCTCGTTGAAGGCGCGGATGGAAGGGTTCGACGCCTTGATGTCCGGGTAGTGGCACTTGCGGCCGAAGATCGTTTTCACGAAACCGTCGCGGCGGCAGTCCGCCTTGGTCTGTTCCATGTAATCGCGGATGCCGGGGAAGCGCTCGAAATATTTCCGGATGTAGGCGCCGGCCTCGTTCTTGTCGATGCCGAGTTGGGCGGCGAGGCCGAAGGCCGAAATGCCGTAGATGATGCCGAAATTGATCGCCTTGGCGCGGCGACGCGTTTCCGCCGGCATGTCCTTCACCGGCACGCCGAACATTTCCGACGCCGTCATGGCGTGGATGTCGATGCCGTCCTTGAAGGCCTGGCGCAGCGCCGGCACGTCGGCGACTTCGGCCAAGAGCCGCAGTTCGATTTGCGAATAGTCGGCCGACACCAGTTTCATGCCGGGCACGGCGATGAAGGCGCGCCGGATCTTGCGGCCGTCCTCGGTGCGCACCGGGATGTTCTGCAAATTGGGCTCGGACGACGACAGGCGGCCGGTGGAGGTGGCGGCGAGCGCGTAGCTCGTGTGCACGCGCTTGGTCATCGGGTTGACGTAGGTCGGCAGCGCTTCCGTGTAGGTCGAGCGCAGCTTGGAGACCCCGCGCCAGTCGAGGATCTTGCGCGGCAATTCGTGCTGCTCGGCCAGGTCTTCCAGCGTGCGCGCGTCGGTCGACCATTGGCCGGTCTTGGTCTTGGTGCCGCCCGGCAGGCCCATCTTGCCGAACAGGATGTCGCCGATCTGCTTCGGCGAGCCCGGATTGAGCGGTTCGCCGGCGAGTTGCTTGATCTCGTCCTCGAGCCGGGCCTGTTCCTGCGCGAAATCGCCCGACAGCCGCGAGAGCACGTTGCGATCGATCGAAATGCCGCGCCGCTCCATGCGCGCGAGCACGGCCGGCATCGCGCGCTCCAGCGTCGCATAGACCGTGGTCACGCCTTCGGCCACGAGCCGCGGCTTGAGCGCGTACCACAGGCGCAGCGTGACGTCGGCGTCCTCGGCGGCATATTCGGCCGCCTTGTCGATCGGCACGCGGTCGAAGCTGATCTGGCTTTTGCCGGAGCCGGCGACGTGATGGTACTGAATGGTGTCGTGATTGAGCCAGCGCTTGGCGAGATCGTCCATGCCGTGGCCGTTCTTGCCGGCGTCGAGCACGTAGGAAATAAGCATGGTGTCGTCGTAGGGCTTAACCTCGATGCCGCGCTGCGCGAATATGAGCCAGTCGAATTTCATGTTCTGCGCGATCTTGAGCACGCTCGCGTCTTCCATGAGCGGCTTGAGCAGCGCGAGGGCAGCAGGCTCGGGGATCTGTCCGTCGGAAAGCTTGGCCTCGGGCGCGAACAGGTCCGAGCCGGCGGTGCCGCCGCCGTCGCGATGGCCGAGCGGCACATAGCAAGCGTCGTTCGGCGCGACCGACAGCGAAAAGCCGCACAGTTCGGCGGTCATCGGATCGAGGCTCGAAGTCTCGGTGTCGACCGCGACGATGCCGGCATCGCGCGCGCGCGCGATCCATTGCGCAAGGTGTTCGAGCGAGCGCACGGTCTCGTATTTCGAGCGGTCGATCTTGGCGGCGCGGGCTTGCTCGGCGCGCGCGGTGGCGAGGGCGATCGGCGTCAGTGAGGTGGGCTCGGCCGCCGTGCCGCCTCCGCCCTTGCCCCTTGTTATCCCTCCCCCTGAAAGGGGGAGGGTGGCCGCCGCAGGCGGCCGGGTGGGGGTCAACTGAGAGGAAACTCCACCCGGCGCCGCTGGCGCGGCGCCACCCTCCCCTTGCAGGGGAGGGATCGGAGAGGCCGAGGCCAACGCGGCATCCGCCTCGATCGCGCTGGCATCGATGCCCGTCTTTTCCGCGATGCGCCGGGTGATGGTGGAGAACTCCATCGCCTTCAGGAAGGCGATCAGGTGCTTGTAGTCCGGCTCGTGCACTGCGAGCTCGTCGACCGACACCGCGAGCGGAACGTTCCGGTCGAGCGTGACCAGCCGCTTGGAGACGCGCGCGAGCTCGGCATTGTCGATCAGCGTCTGCCGGCGCTTCTCCTGCTTGATCTCGGACGCGCGCTTCAACAGCGTTTCGAGATCGCCGTATTCGCCGATGAGCTGCGCCGCGGTCTTCACGCCGATGCCGGGCACGCCCGGCACGTTGTCGGTGGAATCGCCGATCAGCGCCTGCACCTCGATCACCTTCTCCGGCCCTACGCCGAACTTCTCGATCACCTCGTCGCGGCCGATGCGGCGGTCCTTCATGGTGTCGTACATGATGACGCCGTTGCCGACGAGCTGCATCAGGTCCTTGTCGGAGGACACGATGGTGGTGGTCGCCTTCGCCTCGCAGGCGAGCCGCGCATAGGTGGCGATCAGGTCGTCGGCTTCGAAGCCGGCCTGCTCCAGGCAGGGGATTTCGAAGGCGCGCACGGCGTCGCGAATGAGCGGGAATTGCGGGCGCAGGTCTTCCGGTGCCTCCGGCCGGTGCGCCTTGTATTCGGGATAGAAATCGGTGCGGAACGTCTTTTCCGACTTGTCGAAAATGACCGCGAGATGCGTCGGCTTTTCTTCCGGCTTCATCTCGGCCAAAAGCTTCCACAACATGTTGCAGAAGCCGAGCACGGCATTGACCTGCAAGCCGTCCGACTTGCGGGTGAGCGGCGGCAGCGCGTGGTAGGCGCGGAAAATGTAGGACGAGCCGTCCACCAGGAACAGGTGGTCGCCCTTTTTGAGCGCCCGCGCGGCGGCATGAGCGGGCGCGGAGGGGGCGGGTGTCGGCTGGGCCTTGGATTTTGTCGGCATGGTCCCGAATGTGGGCCGTCACGCGCCTTTTATCAATCGGGCTCATGGTGCGGCCACAGGAATTGCCGGCGGCCGCGGCCCTCTCGCCAGTTCCGGGCGTGTTTGCTAAGGAGACGCGGGCGGGATCTCGTTCAACCGGTCAACAAGTTTGCCAACGGAGAATTCATGCGCGTTGCCATGATCGGCACCGGCTATGTCGGGCTCGTTTCCGGGGCCTGCTTCGCCGATTTCGGCCACGAGGTCACCTGCGTCGACAAGGACGGCGCCAAGATCGAGGCGCTTATGCGCGGCGAGATGCCGATCTATGAGCCGGGCTTGAGCGAACTCGTCAGTGCCAATGCGCGGGCCGGGCGGCTCAAATTCACGCATGAGCTGGCTCTCGCGGTGGCGGAAGCCGACGCCGTGTTCATCGCGGTCGGTACGCCCTCGCGGCGCGGTGACGGCCATGCCGATCTTTCCTATGTTTATGCCGCGGCGCGCGAGATCGCCCGTGCGCTCGACGGTTTCACCGTCGTCATCACCAAGTCGACGGTGCCGGTCGGCACCGGCGACGAGGTCGAGCGCATCATCGCCGAGACGCGGCCGGATGCCGACTATGCGGTGGTCTCGAACCCGGAATTCCTGCGCGAAGGCGCCGCCATCCGCGACTTCAAGCATCCCGACCGCATCGTGGTCGGCACCGTGCAGGCGCGTGCGCGCGAGGTGATGAACGAGCTTTACCGTCCGCTCTATCTCAACCGCGCG
>JAKAHJ010000139.1 GCA_021815055.1 Pseudomonadota bacterium
ACAGGGCCCGTACCGCCTCCGGGGCGGAGGTCACGGTGTAGCGACCGCACATATTTGTGATCCCCATCGTGACGGCGTTTAAATACGCCTTAACTCGAAATAAATAACCCTCGCAGGCGGTGGATTTCGGGGCAGACGGATGAAATATCAGAATTGCACCGCCGCGGCGCAAGCGCCCGACGCCCGGCCCGATGCCGCAATGGCGGCCGCGCAGCGCTATTCCGACGCCAATATCAATCCGGCGACCGGGCTGGCGAGCGACTACCTCAATCATTTCAACGAGGCGATCATGGTGCTCGACATGCTGCCGAGCTTTCCCGATGGCCGCGCCGAATTCCTGGAATGGCGGCCGATGACCTACCGCGAGCATTTCGCGGCCTCGCGCTTCAAGGGCCGCGACCTGGCGATCGCCGCTTACGAGGCGGCCGATCCGGCATTGCGTTCGCGTCTCGACGGGCTCGCCGCCACCATGACCGCCATGCTAGAGGCCATGCGTGCGGTCATGCAATCGGACTTGCCGCCGGACGTCGCGGGCGAACTCGCCGTTCGCGCCGCCGCCGCGCTCAAGCCGCTGGTGACGCGCGCCGGCGCCGTGATCAATGGCGCCGACCCCGACATCCCGCAGGCGCCGCAGGCGGTGGTCGACGGGCTGATGATGCGATAGAGCCTTTTCTTGTCCGATCCCCGCAGCTATCCGCAACGCCCCTATCTCGCCGTCAGCGCGGCGATCATCCGCGACGGCACGGTGCTGATCGTGCGCCGTGCGCGCAAGCCCGCGATCAATCTCTACACCCTGCCGGGCGGCGTGGTCGAACTGGGCGAGAGTCTGGCGGAGGCTGTGGTGCGCGAGGTGCGCGAGGAGACGGCGCTCGCCATCGAGCCGGCGGGGCTTGCCGGCCGCAGCGAGGTGATCGTGCGCGACGCGCAAGGGGGCATCGAGCGGCATTTCGTCGTGCTGTGCTTCGCCGCGCGCTGGCTTTCCGGCGAAGTCGTGCTGAACGAAGAACTCGACGATGCGCGCTGGCTCGAGCCGTGCGAGCTTGCCGGTTTGCGCACCACCGAGGGGCTCGGAGAGATCGTCGCGAGCGCCTTCCGGCAACTGGCGGGGCCGGCGTGACCCGCGCCGCGCAGCTTGCGGTCGGCGCGCGGGCGACGCATATGATGCGTGAACCCCGGGATCCTTAGCGTGAAGCGACTCCTCACAACCGCGGCCATTCTTTTGTGCCTCGCTTTACCGGCGCGGGCGCAGGAGGCCGCACCGGCGCCGTTCGACGCCGACCTGCAGCGGCTGGCCGAAATCCTCGGCGCCCTGCACTATCTGCGCGCGGTGTGCGGGGCCAACGAGGGGCAGAAATGGCGCAATGAGATGCAGGCCCTGGTCGACGCCGAAGCCCCCCAAGGCGAACGCCGCCGCAAGATCATCGCGAGCTTCAACCGTGGTTACCAGGGCTTTCAGCAAACCTACCGGACCTGCACGCCGGCCGCGGACCTCGCCATCCGGCGTTATGTCGACGAGGGCGCGAAAATCGCCCGCGATATCACCGCCCGCTATGCAAATTAATCGATTATCAACGTCAAAAGCGGCGCCGGAATTAACCGTTTCCTTAACGTTCGCTGTTCCCGGCACCCTTGCATGCTAACGTCCTTGCCGAATTATGGGGTGGCGTCCGGCTGGGGCGTCCAGGCACGAAAGCAAGAAGCACGATGAAAACCGAGGGGCGTCCGATCCACACACGCGAGGCAGCACCGGAGCACGAGCAGAAACGCGTAGCCCTCGGATATTTGCACGAAGCCTGGGCGGAAGCGCGTCTCGACGGCGTCGACGGCGACTGCCTGGCGCAGGCCTGTCTGTTCGCGGCGCTGGCCGAGTTCGTTTCCACCTATGGCGAAGAGGCGGCGGCGACCTTCGCCGAGGGGCTGCCGGCGCGCCTCCGAAACGGCGAATTCTCGCTCGAACAGCCGCGCCAATAGCGCCCGCCAAAGCGCGGATCGTCAACCGAACGCGATGTTCAAGCCGTAATAACGCGCCAGCACGGTATCGATATCGGCCGGGAAAAACGGCTTCTTCAGGAAAGCGAGCGCGCCGGAGGCATACGCGCGGTCGGCGACGGCGCTGTCGCTGGTGGATGTCATCATCACCACCGCGACGCCCGGGTTTTCCCGCTTGATCTCGGACAAGGTCTCGAAGCCGTTGAAGCCGGGCATGTTGTAGTCGAGAAAAACCAGCCCGAACCTGCCTGTGCGCAATTGATTGAGGGCGGCAACCCCCTCGGAAGCCTCATGGATATCGAGAGCGAACCGGCTCGCCGACAATATCTTGCGCACAATGCTGCGCATTGTGCCGGAATCGTCCACGATCAGAACGCGGGTGGGAATTTTCGAACGGATGCAGATTTCGGCGGCCTTGCGCGCGTCCTCGATGCTGGCGGGCTTCGGCAACAGACCATCGGCGCCGTCGAACAGCAGCGATCCTGACGGCGCCGAAACGAACACCAGGGGTGCCGGATTCACCTTGCGCGCGACCGTGAGGATCGCGGTTTTATAGGAATCCGGCAGATCCGCATCCATGACGCAGATATCGACGCCGCCCTTGGCAAGCGTGTTGCCGGCCGCGACCGCGTCCTCCGCCAGGAAATCGATCGGAATTGTCGCCTGTGCCGCGCCGTGGCGCCACAGCGCATGATCCGGCTTCGCGGCCGCGATCAGCAGCATTCGGAGCGATACAAGGTCGCCCGCCATGACAGCTCTGTCCCCCCTATGGTGCGCTCGATCCGGAGAGCGGTATTTTTGCGGCGATCACATAGCGGGTTAAATGGACTTTGCAATTCCGCACCAAAAAACCGCGTTAAAAAACCGGGGAAAACTCGCGCTATGGTTGCTGCCGCAACGGGTGCCTGGCGAAATCCGCAGACCGGTTCAGCCGGCGAGGGTCTCGATGAACCGGACGCGCTCGCCCTGGGCCGGCGTGACGAGGCTGCCGTCCCACATCGCTTTACGACCGCGAATGAAGGTGCCCACGGGCCAACCGGTGACGGTGACGTCATTATAAGGTGTCCAGCCGGCTCGTGCGGCGATCCAACGATCGGAAATCGTCTCCCGCTTCTTGAGATCGACCACCGTCAGGTCGGCGTCGTAGCCGGCGGCGATGCGGCCCTTTGCCGCAATGCCGAAAATGCGCGCCGGGCCTGCGCTGGTGAGATCGACGAAGCGTTCGAGCGACAAGCGCCCGGCATTGACGTGGTCGAGCATCAGCGGCACCAGCGTCTGCACGCCGGGCATGCCCGAATGCGTTTTCGGATAGACATGCGACTTTTCTTCGCGCGTATGCGGCGAATGGTCGGAGCCGATGCTGTCGATGACGCCCTGCGCGATGCCCTGCCACAGCCCCGCACGATGCCCGGCGTCGCGCACGGGCGGATTGAGCTGCGCAAACGTGCCGAGGCGCTCGTAGCAGCCCGGCGCTTCGAGCGTCAGATGCGCGGGCGTCGCCTCGGCGGTGGCGATGTCCTTGTAGTCGGCGAGGAAGGCCGCCTCTTCCCTGGTGGTCACATGCAGTACGTGCACGCGCTTGCCGGTCGCGCGCGCAAGCCGCATCAGCCGCTGTGTGCAGGTGAGCGCGGCGATGGCGTCGCGCCAGACCGGATGCGAGCGCGGATCGCCCTCGACGCGCAGATGCATGCGCTCGCGCAGGCGGTATTCGTCCTCGGAATGAAAGGCCGCGCGGCGGTCGATGTGCTCGAGCACCGCGCGCACGCCGTCGTCGTCCTCGATCAAGAGCGAGCCGGTGGAAGAACCCATGAATACTTTGACGCCGGCGCAGCCGGGCAGCCGCTCGAGCGCGCCGAGATCGCGCGTGTTCTCGCGCGTCGCCCCGACATAGAACGCGAAATCGCAATGCATGCGGTGATGCGCGCGTGCGACCTTGTCGGCGAGCGCTTCGGCGCTGGTGGTCGCGGGGTCGGTGTTCGGCATGTCGAACACCGCGGTAACGCCGCCCAGCACGGCCCCGCGCGAACCGGATTCCAGATCCTCCTTGTGGGTGAGGCCGGGCTCGCGGAAATGCACATGGCTGTCGATCACGCCCGGCAGGACATGCAGGCCGCGGCAGTCGACGACCTCGCCGGCGGAGGCGCGGCCGAGGTCGCCTATGGCGGCGAAGCGGCCGGCGCGGATGCCGACGTCGCGCAGGCCGGTGCCGTCGTGATTGACGACGGTGCCTCCTTTGAGGATCAGGTCGTAGGTTTCGGCCATGTCGGAACGGTTCCGAGCGGGACTTGAGGCTGTCTCCCCAGCGCTTACGTTTCGCCGTGACTTCTGGCAAGAGACTATCGAGAGAGTTCAGGAAACCGGCATGCAGGCAGCACTTCTTCCCGACCGCGGCGTGGTGAAGGTCGTCGGCGATCCCGCGCGGGCCTTCCTCAACGGGCTCGTCACCAGCGACATGGGCGAGGTGGCGCCGGGAAAACCGCGCTTTGCCGCGCTGCTGACGCCGCAGGGCAAGATCGTCGTCGATTTCATCGTGGCGGAGGCGCCGGCCGGGGACGGCGGCGGGTTCTTTCTCGATTGTCCGAAGGCGCTGGCCGGCACGCTGGTCGAGAAGCTCAATTTCTACAAGCTGCGCGCCAAGGTGATCTGCGAGGACCTGTCCGAGGTGCTCGGCGTCATGGCCTTGTGGGACGGGGCTGGCGACACCGAATACGGCCTCTGCTACCCCGATCCGCGCCTGCCTGGCCTGGGGATGCGCATCATGCTGCCGCCCCACTTGGCGGCCGAAGCGGCCGCCGATCTCAAGGCGACGCTCAGCGATGCGGAAGCCTACGAAACCCACCGCATCGCGCTCGGCGTGCCGCGTGGCGGCGTCGATTTCATATATGGCGACAGCTTTCCGCACGAGGCCGACATGGACCAGCTCGGCGGCGTCGATTTCGACAAGGGCTGCTATGTCGGGCAGGAGGTCGTGTCGCGCGTAGAACACCGCTCGACCGCGCGCAGCCGCGTGGTGCCAGTCGTCTATGACGAGTTCTCGCCCATCCCCGGTTTGCCCGTAATGGCCGGCGAGCGCGAGATCGGAACACTGGGCGCCACCGCGAAGGGGCGCGGGCTCGCGCTGTTGCGGCTCGATCGCGTCGCCGATGCGATGGCGGCCGGCACGCCGCTCACTGCCGGCGGCATCGAAATCCGCGTGGCGAAGCCCGACTGGGCAAAATTCGATTGGCCCGGCGACGCGAAGGCGGCGGAATGAAGGGAACCATTGTTCATGATGACGGCCTGCCCCGCTGCGCCTGGCCGGGCAACGACCCGCTTTATGTCGCCTATCACGACGAGGAATGGGGCGTGCCGGAATATGACGACCGCGCGCTCTACGAGAAGCTGATGCTCGACGGCTTCCAGGCGGGCTTGTCGTGGATCACCATTTTGCGCAAGCGCGAGAATTTTCGCAAAGCCTTCGACGGTTTCGCGCCGGAAAAGATCGCGCGCTATCAGCCACGCAAGATCGAAGCGCTGATGCAGGACGCCGGCATCGTGCGCAACCGCGCCAAGATCGAAGGCGCCGTGCTGTCGGCGCGCACTTATCTCGAGATCATGGACAAAGGCCCCGGATTTTCCGCGCTGCTGTGGGACTTTCTCGACGGCAAGCCGAAACTGAACAACTTCCGCACGCGCGCCCAAGTGCCGGCGGAGACCGACATCTCGCGCAGGATGTCGAAGGAACTGGCCGGGCGCGGCTTCAAATTCGTCGGCCCCACGATCGTCTATGCCTTCATGCAGGCGGTCGGCATGGTCAACGACCATCTCACCATATGCCATCGGCATGCCGAATGTGCGAAGCTGGCGAAATGAACGTAACCATTGCCATGCACTCGTCATGGCCGGGCTCGTCCCGGCCATCCACGTCTTTTGCAAGAGCTGCGGCGTGCAGGAAAGACGTGGATGCCCGCGACAAGCGCGGGCATGACGCCGAGAATGTTTGACCGTCGTGCCGACCAAAACCACGACACCCCCCTCCCCGACCATCCCGCTCAAGGGGGGAGGGAGAAGAGAAGCCCGCGCCTGGCAGCGCATGCTGTCGGGACGGCGGCTCGATCTGCTCGACCCCTCCCCGCTCGATGTCGAGTTGGAGGACATCGCGCACGGTCTCGCGCGCGTCGCGCGCTGGAACGGGCAGACCAAAGGCGCGCATATCTTCTCGGTGGCGCAGCATTCGCTGCTGGTCGAGGCGCTGGCGCGCGCCAAGGCGCCGCGGCTCGACCGGCCCGCGCGGCTCGCGGTGCTGCTGCACGACGCCCCCGAATATGTGGTGGGCGACATGATTTCGCCGTTCAAGGCGGTGATCGGCGACAGCTACAAGGCGGTGGAGAAACGCCTGCTCGCCGCCATCCATCTGCGCTTCGGGCTGCCGGCGAAGCTTCCGGATACGCTGACCGCGCTGATCAAGACCGCCGACCACGCCGCCGCCTATCTGGAGGCGACCCGGCTCGCCGGCTTCGACGACGCCGAAGCGCGCAAGTTTTTCGGCCAGCCGCCGAAATTTTCCGGCGTGCTCGAACGCGACTACCTGACGCCCTGGACGGCCGGCAGTGCCGAGAAGCGGTTCTTCGAGCAAGCCGAAAAACTCGCGCGCGGCTGACGCTTTTCACGCTCGTGTGAAGGTCATAGATATGACGCAACAATCGGTCACTTACCGCCCATGATTCACGTCTGCTCCCTCGCGCGCCTTTATGCCACGGTCGAAGAAACCCGCGCGCGCCACATTGTGACCCTCTTGCGCCTCACCGACCGGGTGACGCGGCCGAGCCATATTGCCGCCGAGAACCACCTCGTGCTGGCGGTCGACGACATCGTCGACCCGCTGGAAGGCTATACGGCGCCGGCCGAGGACCATGTGCGGCGGCTCGTCGACTTCGTCGGCAACTGGGATCGCGCCGCGCCGATGGTGGTGCATTGCTTCGCCGGCATCAGCCGCTCCACCGCGGGCGCCTATGTCGCGGCCTGCGCGCTCAACCCGCAGCGCGACGAATTGGAGATCGCACAGGCCATCCGCCGGGCCTCGCGCACCGCGCAGCCCAATGCGCGCATCGTCGGCATCGCCGACCGTTTGCTCAAACGCGGAGGCCGCATGATCGGCGCCGTCGAGGCGATCGGCCCCGGCGCGCCGGCGGCCGAGGGCGAGCCGTTCCGGCTC
>JAKAHJ010000140.1 GCA_021815055.1 Pseudomonadota bacterium
GCAAGGTATACGAGGGCGATGGCGAGAAGGTGGGCGGCCCTTTCTTATCCCTCCCCTGAAAGGGGAGGGTCGGCCGGCGAAGCCGGCCGGGGTGGGGTCAATCATGAAGTGACCCCCACCCGGATCGCTTCGCGATCCGACCTCCCCCTTTCAGGGGGAGGTTTAGAAAATTCAGGCGCGCTGCTCGCCCTCGCCTTCCCCGATCGCATCGCGAAGAATCGCGGGGGCGGGGCTGGCGCTTTCCTGCTCGCCAACGGACGCGGCGGCATGATCGATCCCGCCTCGCCGCTTGCGCGCGAACCATTCCTCGCGGTCGCCGAACTCACCGGCGCGGCGGCGGCGAGCCGCATTCTGCTGGCGGCGCCGATCGCGCTCGCCGAAATCGAAGCGCGTTTTGCCGGCCAGATCGAACACCGCGACGCGGTCACCTTCGACGCGGGCTCGGCCTCGTTGCGCGCCCGGCGCTCGCGCCGGCTGGGCGCGCTGGTGCTCGTCGAACAGATCAAGCCGGTCGCGCCCGATGCCGACACCGCGCATATGCTGGCGCAAGGCATCGTCGGACAGGGTCTCGACAAATTGCCGTGGGGCAAACCGGCGTTGCACTTCCGCACGCGGGTGCAATTCCTGCGCAAATCGGAAGGCGAGGAATGGCCCGATCTCTCCAATGAGGGCCTTACCCGCAGCGCCGCCGATTGGCTCGAGCCGATCCTGACCGACAAGACTTCGCGCAGCGAGATCGGCGCCGATGAATTGTCCGACGCCATCATGAGCTTGGTGCCCTGGGATCTGCGCCGCCGCCTCGACGACGAAGCGCCGACCCATTTCACCGCGCCGACCGGCTCGGCCGTGCCGATCGACTACGAAGCCGAGCAGGGCCCGACCGTCTCGATCCGCGTGCAGGAACTGTTCGGTCTCGCGCGGCACCCGGCCATCGCGGGGGGGCGCGTGCCGCTGGTGATCGAACTGTTGTCGCCCGCGCACCGGCCGGTGCAGGTCACGCGCGACCTGCCCGGCTTCTGGCGCGGCAGCTATACGGACGTGAAGACCGAGATGCGCGGCCGCTATCCGAAGCACCCCTGGCCGGACGATCCGCTCTCGGCGCCCGCCACCCGCCGCGCCAAGCCGCGGGGGACGTGATCGCCTTCTTATCCCTCCCCTTTCAGGGGAGGGATAAGAGGCTCAGTGCTCCATCAAATTTTCTGAATTGCGTTCACCACCCGCTCACTACGCACCGCGCCCGCCAATGCGCGTTAATCCGACCTTTGGCGCGCGCATGCGAATGTTTGCCTGAATCAAATCGGGCTACCGCCATGCGCCAAATTCTGATCGTCGCCGCCGCGCTGCTGCTGTTCGGCGCCTATGCCGCCCGTTATGCCGACCAGGCGGTCTCGCCGAACGCGCCCGCGCAGGCCACGCCCGCGCAAGCCGTCGACGAGCCGCGCCAGCCGGTGCATTCCGGCCGCAGCCTGATGCTCGATGCCGACCGCCAGGGCCATTTCCGCACCGAGGGCCGTATCGACGGCCGCCCCATCGATTTCATGATCGACACCGGCGCCTCGCTGGTCGCGTTGCGCGCTTCGGATGCCGCGCGCGCCGGCATCTGGCCGCGGCCGAACGACTACACGGCGACCGTGTCGACCGCCAACGGCAAGATCAAGGCGGCGCGGGCGAAGCTCGACCGTGTCGAGCTCGGCGGCATCACGGTTTACGACGTGCCTGCGCTGGTGCTGCCGGACGAGGCGCTGGAAGTGAACCTGCTCGGCGTCGCCTTCCTGTCGCGGCTCAAGCGCTACGAATATGCCGGCGGCCGGCTGGTACTGGAGCAGTAGAAATCCGTCATTCCGGGCCGGGTTGACGGGACCGCTTTGCCGGGCTCCCGCGTTAGGCTATTGAAGCCCCGCCTTGTCCTATCCCCTTTCCGAGGACCTCGATGTTTCCGACGCCCAAGCCCGCGCTGACGCCCAATACCTATGCCTATGAATCCTCGCCGCTGGTGAAGCCGACCGGCTTCCGCGAATACGACGCGCGCTGGCTCCTGGAAAAGGAAATCAACTTGATGGGCGTGCAGGCGCTGGGCATGGGGCTCGGCACGCTGATCCGTGAACTGGGCGTGAAGCCGGAGATCGTCACCGGCCACGATTTCCGTGAGTATTCGGCCTCGGTGAAGATGGCGCTCGTCTCCGGCCTGATGGCCGCGGGCTGCCGCGTGCACGACATCGGGCTCGCCATCACGCCGATGGCCTATTTTGCGCAGTTCGCGCTCGACGTGCCCTGCGTCGCCATGGTCACCGCCTCGCACAACGACAATGGGTGGACCGGCGTGAAGATGGGCGCCGACCGCCCGCTCACCTTCGGGCCCGTGGAGATGACGCGGCTGAAGGAGATCGTGCTCGGCGCCAAATTCGATCTGAAGGGCGGCGGCTCCTACGTATTCGTGGAGAATTTCCCCGAGCGCTATATCGCCGATGTCACCAACCGCCCCAGGATCAAGCGCAAGCTCAAAGTGGTCGCGGCCTGCGGCAACGGCACCGCTGGTGCCTTCGCGCCACGCGTCCTCGAGGCGATCGGCTGCGAGGTCGTCCCGCTCGACTGCAATCTCGACCACACATTTCCGCGCTACAATCCCAACACCGAAGACATGAAGATGCTGCACGCCATGCGCGACGCGGTGCTGGAGCACAAGGCCGATGTCGGCCTGGGGTTCGACGGCGACGGCGACCGCTGCGGCGTGGTCGACAACGAAGGCGAGGAGATTTTTGCCGACAAGGTCGGCGTGATGCTGGCGCGCGACATGTCCTCGCTGCACAAGGGTTCGACTTTCGTGGTCGACGTGAAATCGACCGGCCTGTTCCTCACCGATCCGGTGCTGAAGGAAAACGGCGTCACCGCCGATTACTGGAAGACCGGCCATTCCTACATCAAACGCCGCGTCAACGAGCTCGGTGCACTCGCCGGCTTCGAGAAGTCGGGCCACTTCTTCTTCAACAAGCCGTTCGGCCGCGGCTATGACGACGGCATGATCTTCGCGCTCGCGGTCTGCGACATGCTCGACCGCAATCCGGGAAAGACCATGGCCGATCTGCGCAAGGCGCTGCCGCGCACCTGGGGCTCGCCCACCATGGCGCCGCATTGCGACGACGAGAAGAAATACGCGGTGGTCGATGCGGTGGTGAAGCATTTCGAAGCGGCTAAGGCCAAGGGCGACAAGGTCGCCGGTCAGCCGATCCGCGATCTCGTCACCGTCAACGGCGTGCGCGTGACGGTGGAGGATGGCACCTGGGGCCTGGTGCGCGCCTCGTCCAACAAGCCGGAGCTGGTGGTGGTGGTTGAAAGCCCGGCATCGGATGCGCGCATGCGCGAGATGTTCAAGGCGGTCGACGCCGTGCTGCGCACGCATCCGGAAGTGGGCGCGTATAATCAGACGATTTGAGATGCTGTCATTCCGGGACGGCCCGAAGGGCCGGACCCGGAATCCATACTCCCGGCGCTGGGGTTATGGATTCCGGGTTCGCCGCTTCGCGGCGCCCCGGAATGACGCTAAAAGTCTCCTATGCGCATCGCCATCCTCGGCGCCGGTCCGGCCGGCCTCTATCTCGGCTTCCTGATCAAGCGCCGGCGGCCGGACATCGACGTCACTGCGGTCGAGCAGAATCCGGCCGACGCCACCTGGGGCTTCGGCGTGGTGTTTTCCGACCGCGCGCTCGAATTCCTGCGCGAGGACGACGAGGAGACCTATGCGGCCATCCTGCCGCACATGGAATCCTGGCGCGACATGACGCTCCAGCATCGCGGCGAGCGCATCGTCATCGACGGCGTCGGATTCGCGGCCGTCGGGCGCTTGCATCTTTTGCAACTATTGCAGGCGCGGGCGCGCTCGGTGGGCGTCGAGCCGGTGTATCGGCGCGTCGTGAAATCGCTCGACGAGTTCGACGGCCACGATCTCGTGGTCGGCGCCGACGGCGTCAATTCGCTGGTGCGGCGCACGCATGCGATGGAACTCGGCGCGAGCACGGTGCCGCTCACCAACCGCTTCGCCTGGTTCGGCACCGCCCAGCGGTTCGACACGCTGACGCAAACCTTCGTCGAGAACGAACTCGGCTGCTTCAACGCGCATCACTACCGCTATGCGCCCGGCATGAGCACCTTCATCGTCGAGACGGACCAAGCGACTTTCGAGCGCGGCGGCTTCGCCCACATGACCGAGGCGCAATCGCGCGCAGCCTGCGAGCGTATCTTCGCGCCGGCGCTCGGCGATCATCCGCTCATTTCCAACAACTCGATCTGGCGCCAGTTTCCGCTCGTCCATAACGAGCGCTGGTCGTGCGGCAACTGCGTGCTTCTCGGCGACGCGCTGCACACCGCGCATTTTTCGATCGGCTCCGGCACGCGCCTCGCGATGGAGGACGCCATTGCGCTCGACAAGGCGCTTGCCGCCCACGGCGATGACGTGGCGGCGGCGCTCGCGGGTTATGAGGCTGCCCGGCGGCCGATCCTGGAAAAGCTCGTGGCCGGCGCCAACAGCAGCATGCATTGGTACGAGCATTTCGCCGGGCACATGCGGCTTGCCCCTGCCGACTTCGCCATGAGCTACATCACGCGCTCCGGCCGCGTCGATCTCGAGCGGCTGCGCAAATTCTCGCCGCGGTTCGTGGCGTGGTACGAGCGGGAAAAGGTATCTGTGCTCAATCCGCCTCTTCCTTGAACGTGTCGCGGAAGGCATGCGCGGGATAGACGCCGAGGATCGTCAGCTCCTTGGAGAAGAAGGCGAGCTCTTCCAGCGCCAGCACCAGCGCGCGGTCGTCGGGGTGGCCTTCCACGTCGGCGTAGAACTGCGTGGCGAAGAAATTGCCGCCGATCATGTAGCTTTCGAGCTTGGTCATGTTCACGCCGTTGGTGGCGAAACCGCCGAGCGCCTTGTAGAGCGCGGCCGGCACGTTGCGCACGCGGAACACGAAAGTGGTGATGGTCTTGCCGTTGCCCGGCGGCGCCCAGTTCTTCTCGCGCGACAGCACGACGAAGCGCGTGGTCGAATTGGATTCGTCCTCGACATTTTCCTTCAGGATATCGAGGCCGTAGATCTGCGCGGCGAGGCGCGAGGCGATGGCGGCGCGGGTGATATCTTTCGCCTCCGCCACTTCCCGCGCAGAGCCTGCGGTATCGGCGGCGACCACGGGCTTGAGCTTCAATTCGCGGATCGCGTTGCGGCACTGGCCGAGCGCCATCACGTGGCTCTGCACGGTCTTGATGGTCTTCAGGCTGGCGCCCTTCGGCGCCATCAACTGATTGCGGATCGGCAGGAACCATTCGGCCACGATGTGCAGGCGCGCGGTCGGCATCAGGTGATGGATATCGGCGACCCTGCCGGCGACCGAATTCTCGATCGGAATCATGCCGAGGTCGACGTCGCCATTGGCGAGCGCGGAAAAGCAATCCTCGAAAGTCGGGCAGGGGATCGGCTGATAATCGGGATAGGCTTCGCGGCAGGCGATGTCGGAATTCGCCCCGGGCTCGCCCTGGAAAACGATCTTTTTCTTAGCCATAGCTTATTCCCCGTCGTTCCGCAGGCTGCGCCCGTGCCGCGGAACGTGGCAGGGGTTAGGCAGACCGGCCGCCCCAAGTCAACCGGCGAGCATCGCCCGCGCCTTTTCGAGATCTTCCGGCGTGTCGACGCCGAGCGGCACGCTCTTGACGATGGCGATGTCGATGCGCATGCCGGCGTCGAGCGCGCGCAACTGCTCGAGCCGTTCGCGCTGCTCGTTTGCCGAGGGCGGCAATTTCACGAAGCGCTCGAGCGCCGCGCGCCGGTAGGCGTAAAGCCCGATGTGGTGATAGTGCGGGCCCGGCCCGGTCGCATTGGCGCGCGAAAAGGCGGTCGCCCGCAGCCGCCCGGGCGCGAGCGCTTCGCCATAGACTTTCACCACGTTGGGATTGGTCAGTTCGGCCGGATCGTGGATCACGGCCGCGAGCGTCGCGATATCGACGGCGGGGTCGGACATGAGCTCGATCGCGGCGCGAATGTCGGCCGGGTCGACCGTCGGCAGGTCGCCCTGCACATTGACCACGATGCCCCAGCGGTGCTTGGGGTCGAGCGCCTCGAGCGCCTCGAAAATGCGGTCCGAACCGGACGGGTGGTCGGCCCGCGTCATGATGGCGCGTCCGCCGGCCTTTTCCACCGCCGCGGCGACCGCCTCGCTGTCGGTCGCCACCACCGCCTCGCCCGCGCCGGCCGCCTCGGCCCGCCGCAGCACGTGCACGATCATCGGCGTGCCGTGGATGTCGGCGAGCGGCTTTCCGGGCAAACGTGTGGAGGCGAGCCGCGCGGGGATCAGGACGATGGCATGGCGCATGAGCGAATGGCCCGGCCGCCCATGAAATAGGGCGCATTGCGAGTGTGGGGGCTGCTTATACGGGTTGCCAGAACCTAGGCAAACCGGTATCTGTCCGCCGCCGCCCTGTGTCCTCGGCGGCGAACCCGTCCCGCACCGACCTGCCCGTTCCCGGGAGCTCCATTTCGATGAATTCCTTCGAGTTGAACAAAGTCCTCGGCGCCATCCTCGGCACCTGTCTGATCCTGCTTGCGCTCAATATCGGCGCCGGCGCGCTGTTCGCGCCCACCAAGCCGGCCAAGCCGGGCTTCGCGATCGCCGTCAAGGCCGAGAACGAGGCCGCCAAGGCGCCGGCCAAGGCTCCGGAGAAGCCGATCGGCGTGCTGCTCGCCTCGGCGAATGTCGACAAGGGCAAGGCCACCGCCAAGCAATGCGCCGCTTGCCACACCTTCGAAAAGGGCGGCCCGAACCGCGTCGGTCCGAACCTCTGGAACATCGTCGAGGACGAGCGCGGCAAGGATCGCGGCGGCTTCAATTTCTCGGCGGCGATGAAGGCCAAGGGCGGCGAGTGGAGCTACGAGGAACTGAACAAGTTCCTGACCAACCCGCGCGGCTATATCCCGGGCACGGCGATGACCTTCGCCGGCATTTCCAATGACCAGCAGCGCGCCGACGTGATCGCCTATCTGCGCACTTTGTCGGACAGTCCGAAGCCGCTTCCGAAGGCGGAAGCGGCTGCTCCGGCCGAGGCCCCGAAGGCTGCGGCACCGGCGGCCCCCGCCAAATGATCT
>JAKAHJ010000006.1 GCA_021815055.1 Pseudomonadota bacterium
GGTTTGCATCAAACGGCCAGCCTGGCACATCTGATGCCGTCAGGGGACCGTCCACCCAGCATTGCGAGGAGCCCTGAAAGGGCGACGAAGCAATCCAGTGTCGAGCATTCGGCTTCTGGATTGCTTCGCGCTTCGCGCTCGCAATGACGCGCTGAGGCAATTCAACCGAAAATTGGCCTAGCCCTTGACGTCATCGTCCACGAAGGCGAACGATTCAAAGATTCAGCGATTCAGTCCAACAAGCACTGTGTACCCGCCTTCGCGCGCCTTCGCGGGGTACGACGGCCGTCATCAATCCCCCAGACACCGCTTCGCGGCGAACGAATAGATCCGGTCCGCGCCCAGCATATGCGCGGTGAAGGCGAGCGTGCCGAAAAGATCGGCGAAGGCGGCGTCACGCACGTTGAGGCCGCCGGTGAAGACGCCGAAAGCCGGCATCACCAGCCGCGTCGTGTCGGCGGCGAAACAGCGGCGGCTCACCGCGCGGCCGCGATGCGCGATGCGCGCGACCGGATGCAGATGACCGCAGATATCGCCGTGCGCGCCGCTCGGCAGATGGCGGAAGGTCAGGCCGCCAAGCGCCAGCGTTTCATGAAACGCGCCGCCGACGCCGGCCGCGGGTTCCGGATCGTGATTGCCGGCGATCCAGATCCAGTCGCGGCCACGTTGCAGGGCGCGCAACGACCAGCGATTTTCGTCGGAGAGGCGTGCCGGTCCGCCGCCGTCGTGGAAATTATCGCCGAGCGCCACCACCGTGCGCGGCGCATAATGCGCGATCAGGTGCGCCAGACGCGCCAGCGTCTCGGCACTGTCGTAAGGCGGCAGCAATTGCCCGCGCGCGGCAAAGCTCGAGCCTTTTTCCAGATGCAGGTCGGCCACCGCGAGCAGGCCCTGCTCGGGCCAATACAATGCGCCGGCGGGATCGGCGTGGAGGGGGACCGAATTGATCGTGATATCGAAGCGGTTCCGCGAACGCGCTTCACCTCCCCCTGGAGGGGGGAGGTCGACCGCCGCAGGCGGTCGGGAGGGGGTGACGCTGAGCACCCCACCCCGTCCGCCTTCGCCCTGACGGGCTTCGGCGGCCGACCCTCCCCCTACAGGGGAGGGTGAAAGAGCGTGCCTCACCGCATCGCCTCCTTGATCAATTCGTCGGCTGCTTCCGCCAGCAGCGAATCCGCCGCCTCGCCATAGACCGTCTCGCGCCCGATCTCCAGCAGCACCGGAACCGCCAAAGGCGAGACATGGTCGAGCGCTTTATGGACGATTCTGCCCTTGATGCGCGAGAGCATTTCGCCCACCCGCTTGACGTCGAGCAGGCCGGTGGCGGCGTCGGCGCGCGCGGCGCGCAGCAGCAGGTGATCGGGCTGGTGCTTGCGCAGCACATCATAGACGAGATCGGTGGAGATCGTGAGTTGGCGGCGCGATTTCTCCTCGCCGGGAAAACGCCGCTCGATCAGGCCGGCGACGATGGCGCAATTGCGGAAGGTGCGTTTCATCAGCGCCGATTCGGCGAGCCATTCCTCCAGATCGTCGCCCAGCATGTCCTCGTCGAACAAATCGCCGAGCGAGAATTCGCCGCGCCCGATGCGCAGCGCAACGTCGCCCAGCCCCCACACCGCCAAGGCATATTCGTTGGCGACGAAGCCGAGCGGCTTCACCCCCCCGCGATCGAGCCTTCGCGTGAGCAGCATGCCGAGCGTCTGGTGCGCAAGCCGGCCTTCGAAGGGATAACACACGAGGTAATGCTTATCTGCGCGCAGAAAGGTTTCGACCAAGAGATCGCCGGCGCGCGGCAAGAGCGAACGCCATTCCTGGATTTCGAGCCACTCGCGCACCTGGGCCGGCAGCGCGCGCCATTCCTTCGGCTGCGCGAGAATGGCGCGCACGCGCGCAGCGAGATAAGTCGAGAGCGGAAACTTGCCGCCTTCATAGGCCGGCACTTTGGGATCGGTCGCGGCGCTGCGCGAGACATAGACCTCGTCCTCGGTGAGCGTCTCGTATTTGAGGATTTCGCCGGCGAACACGAAGGTGTCGCCGGGCACGAGCGTTTCGATGAAATATTCCTCGACCTCGCCCAACAACCTGCCGCCGCGGGGGATCAGCGCCTTGCCGGCGCGTGAGCGCACCAATCTCACCTTGATCATGTCGGCCTCGACGATGGTGCCGACATTCATGCGGTAGCGCTGCGCCACGCGCGGATGCGTGATGCGCCAGCGCCCGTCGTGACCCTGCCTGATCTTGGCGAAACGCTCATAGGCTTTCAGCGCGTAGCCGCCGGTGGCGACGAAATCGATTGCCGCATCGAAATCGGCGCGCGCGAGCGTGGCATACGGCGCGGCGGCACGCACTTCCTCATACAATTCATCCGCCATGAAGGGCGCACCGCAGGCCCGGCCGAGGATGTGCTGCGCCAGCACGTCGAGCGCGCCGATGCGCAAAGGCGGTGTGTCCTGCGCGTTCTCGGCCACCGCATCGAGCGCCGCGCGGCATTCCAACACCTCGAAACGGTTGGCCGGCACCAGCACCGCTTCCGACGGCTCGTCCAGCCGATGATTGGAGCGGCCGATCCGTTGCAACAGCCGCGACGAGCCCTTGGGCGCGCCGATATTGACGACCAAGTCGACATCGCCCCAGTCGACGCCGAGATCGAGCGAGGATGTGCACACCACCGCGCGCAAGCGTCCCGCGGCCATGGCGTCCTCGACCTTGCGCCGCTGCGCCACATCGAGCGAACCGTGATGCAGCGCGATGGCAAGATTGTCGTCGTTGATGCGCCAGAATTCCTGGAACAGGAATTCGGCCTGGCTGCGGGTATTGACGAAGACGAGCGTGGTCTTGTGGCGCTTGATCAGGTCGTAGATTTCATGGAGCGCGTGCCGTGCCGAATGTCCGGCCCAGGGCAGATGCTGCTCGGTGTCGAGCATGGTGACCTGCGGCGGCGCGCCGGCTTGCGCCAGCACGAGATCGGCGAGCGCCTCGCCCGCGCGCGGCTGCGGCACCAAAAAACGGCGCAGATCGTCGGGCTCGGCCACGGTCGCGGACAGCCCCACGGTGGTGAGGTTTGGCGCAAGCGCGAACAGCCGCATCAGACCGAGCGACAAGAGATCGCCGCGCTTGGAGGTCACCAGCGAATGCAGTTCGTCGAGCACCACGCGCTTGAGCGTACCGAACAAATAAGGCGCGTCGGCGCTCGCGAGCAGCAGCGCAAGCTGCTCGGGCGTGGTGAGCAGGATGTCGGGCGGATCGCGACGCTGCCTTTGTCTTTTCGAGGCGGGCGTGTCGCCGGTGCGCGTTTCGAGCCTTACGGCCAAGCCCATTTCCTTGACCGGAATTTCCAGATTGCGCGCAATGTCGACGGCGAGCGCTTTCAGCGGCGAAATGTAGAGGGTGTGGAGGCCTTTTCTCTCCCTTCCTCCCGCTCTCTTCTCTTCACCTCCCCCGCTTGCGGGGGAGGTCGACGTGCAAAGCACGTCGGGAGGGGGCATTTTTCCGCGTTCAAAATATGCCCCCTCCCTAACCCTCCCCCGCGGGCGGGGGAGGGGACCCGCCGTGCCGCCGGATTGCTCCCACAACTCCACCAGCGTCGGCAAGAACCCGGCCAGCGTCTTGCCGCCGCCGGTGGGGGCGATCAGCAGGACCGAACGCCCCGCTTTCGCCTTCGCCAGCAGTTCGAGCTGATGCGCGCGCGGCGCCCAGCCGCGGCTCGCGAACCAGCGCACGAACACGTCCGGCAGTGGCGGCGGCGGCGGCGGCCCGGGACTCTCGGAAAGCAGCAAACCGGATGGCTCTCGCATTGCCGCCGATGATAGGGCATATGCAAATAACGTGCGCCGAAAACGTGCTATCTTGACGACATAGGCAGGGCGGAACCCGAATGGCGAATGGAAACTTCACGAGATTCCTGGGCGGATCGCCGCTCGCCGTCCTGCTGCGCCTGGCGCTGATATCGATCCTGGTCGGTGTCATCCTCTCGGTGCTCGGGCTCGACCCGTTCGACATCGTGCGCAGCGTCGAGCGGCTCGTCCGCCACATTTGGAACATGGGCTTCGACGCCGTGCGCTGGCTGTGGCGGTATTTCCTGCTTGGCGCGGTGGTGGTCATTCCGATCTGGATCGTCATGCGCCTCATCAACGCCCCGCGCGGGCGCTAACTCGGCCAGCTTTCGGCCGTCATCTCGGCCGCATCCACGCCGACAAGCGAGGCGAGCGAGGAGCGGCGGCCGCGCTTGAGCGCGGCGGCAAGCTCGCTCTTGATCTCCGACAACAGACCGAGGCCACGATAAACCAGCCCGGTATAGACCTGCACCAGCGTCGCGCCGGCCTTGATCTTGGCGATGGCGGTCGCGCCGGAATCGATGCCGCCGGCGCCGATCAGCGGGAAGACGCCTTCGGCGCGCACGAAGGTTTCCGCCAGCATGCGGGTCGATAGCTTGAACAGCGGCCGGCCCGAAAGGCCACCCGGCTCACTCGCCCTGTCGCGCTCGCGCAAAGAGGTAGGCCGGCTGATCGTCGTGTTGGACACGATCATGCCGTCGACCCTGTGCTTGCGCGCAATGCCGACGGCGTCGTCGAGATCGGACAATGTGAGATCGGGCGCGATCTTGAGCAGCACCGGCGTGGGGCCGGCACGCGGGCGCACCCGCTCGCGCGCGTCGATCACGCGGGCGAGCAGATCGTCGAGCGCCCTCGCCTGCTGCAGGTCGCGTAAGCCAGGCGTGTTGGGCGAGGAAACGTTGACGGTGAAATAGCTCGCGACCGGTGCAAAAGTATCGATCAGCCGCACATAATCCTCGGTCCGGTCGGCGGAATCCTTGTTGGCCCCGATATTCACCCCGACAATGCCGCCGGCATTGGCGCGGGCGGCCAGCCGCGCCAGCGCCGCCGGCGCGCCCTCATTGTTGAATCCCAGACGGTTGATGATGCCGCCGTCCGCCTCCAGCCTGAACAGGCGCGGACGCGGGTTGCCGGCCTGGGCCCGCGGCGTGACGGTGCCGACCTCCACGAAGCCGAAACCGAGCCGGAGCAAAGCGTCAGGCACGGCGGCATTCTTGTCGAACCCAGGGGCGATCCCGACCGGATTGGGAAAATTGAGGCCGAACGCCCTGACCGCAAGCTCCGGCGGATCGGCGGCTGCCTTCGGCACCGGGACGAAGCGCAGGGCCTTGATGGTCAGGCCATGGGCATCCTCCGGGTCGAGCGCCCGCAAGAGCGGGAGAGACAGGCGGTCGAACAGACCGATCACGGCATTCGGCTCCGGGGTTGCAGGGGAGCGCCCCCCATCGGCGGACACTTGAGACAACGCGCTGCGGCGAGACTTAGAGCCGCTGCGCGCAATTTGCCAGCGGCTTGGACTCCCCCAGGCTCGCCCGCGATACCGCTCCCTCGGGCCGGGCGGCGAGCCGACGCTCCGTCAAAACACGAAAACTGTTGCATAAGGGGGGCAGTTAGAGGCTAAATTCCTATACCGATCCGATTCACAGCGAGGGGCCGCGCGGCTACCAATTGCCATGCTGACACACAGCCAGATCTGGAATGCCCTCGATCGCCTGGCCGCCCGGTGCAAGCTGACGCCGTCCGGCCTCGCCAAGAAGGCCGGACTCGATCCCACCACCTTCAACAAATCCAAGCGCATCACACCGGAAGGGCGCCCGCGCTGGCCGTCGACCGAATCGGTCGCCAAGGCGCTCGCCGCGACCGGCACCAAGGTCGACACTTTCGTCGGTCTGATCTCCGAAGGCGCCAAGCCGGTGGTGCACAGCGTGCCTGTCATCGGTTACGCGCAGGCCGGCATCGGCGGCTATTTCGACGACGCCGGTTTCCCGGTCGGCAAGGGCTGGGACGAAGTGACCCTGCCCAGCATCACGGACGAGCATGCCTATGCGCTGGAAATTTCCGGCGACTCGATGCGGCCGGTCTATCGCGACGGCGACATCATCGTGGTGTCGCCCGAAGCGCCGGTGCGGCGCGGCGACCGTGTGGTCGTGCGGACCAAGGACGGCGAGGTCACCGTCAAGGAGCTCAAGCGCCGCACATCGAAGCAGATCGAACTCAAGGCGCTCAATGCCGAGCACCGCGACCGCACGCTGGCGATGTCCGACATCCAATGGATCGCGCGCGTGCTGTGGGCGAGCCAGTAACAACACCTACTGTCTTTCGCACGCATTGCTTCACACGCCGTCAATGCCATTTCGGGGGGGGGGAGCACCATGAATCGTCGTCGCGCATTGAAGGCGCTTGCAGGCCTCGCGCTGTGCCCGCTCTGCGCATCCGCCGGCTTTGCCGCTGAAGGCGCGCATTGGAGCTATGAAGGCGCAAACGGTCCGGCCCATTGGGGCGATGTCGACACCGCCAGCAAGGTCTGCTCGGTCGGATCGCAGCAGTCGCCGATCGACATTACGGGAACGATCAAGGCACAGCTTCCGCCGCTCAAGATCGCCTGGAGCAGAAAGGCCGACACGATCGTCAATAACGGCCACACCATCCAGGTCAATTTCGCGCCGGGCAGCACGCTCAAGGTCGGCAAGGACGACTACGCGCTGCTGCAATTCCATTTCCATCATCCGAGCGAGCACACATTCGCCGGCAAGAGCTATCCGATGGAAGTGCATTTCGTGCATCGCAATACGGCAGGCACGCTGGCGGTGATCGGCGCGCTGATAACGGCCGGTAAGAGCAATCCAGTGTTCAACAAGATCGTCGCCACCATGCCGGCGCATGAAGGTCCGGCGGTGAAGGCCGACCCGGCGATCGATCCGAACAAACTGCTACCCGCGGCGCGCGGTTATTTTCGCTATGAGGGCTCGCTCACCACGCCGCCCTGCAGCGAGGTGGTGAATTGGCTCGTGCTGCGCGAGCCGATCCAGGTGGCGCAGGCCGACATCGACGCCTTTGCCAAGCTCTATCCGGTGAATGCGCGGCCGGTGCAGAAAGACAATCGGCGGTTCGTGCTGAGTTCGTGACGGACGCATAGTCCCTTCCCTGTTGTTCCGCTGACGTTTGATTCTTCTGATTCTTCCAGTGTCCCGGGCGCGGTGCAGCGCGAAGCGCCGCAGGCGCGGAGCGGTGCACCGCAGAACCGGGACCCCGGTTACATCGGCGGCAGAAAATCAGGGTCCCGGGTCTGCAGCGCACCGTTCCGCATTCGCTTCACGCTGCGCTACACCCGGGACACACTGATACAGTCACGCCGAGCGCGCGCCGGCCCAAGCCTCGCCGCGCCAATAGCCGCGTCGCGCGTGTTCGCGGAACACAACATGCCCGCGCGGGCGCCAACTGTCCTCATGGATCACGACGCGTGCAGTCGCTTGCCGGTAAGCCTCCGTTGGATCCTGACCTAACGTCGACAGAACGCACACAGCGCCGTCTCGGTTCGGCGCGGCTGCGGCAAATCGAATCAGGTTCCGAAATCGAACCGGAACTTCGGCCGCGGCGACAACTTGATTGGAACGGGCGGCGACGGCACGCGTTCGCCATGCGGGTTCGAGATTCGGGAAACGCGTGCAAACGGAAACCGAGGAAGCCTATAGCCATCAGGAGGCAAGAATGACGAGTAAAATGAAATTGCTGTCGACGGTCGCCGCATCGCTGCTGCTGTCCGTCAGCGTTGCAGCGGCACAATCGAGCATGGGAACGAGTTCGAAGGCGATGCAGGGCTCTCCCGAACGCGGCAAGAGCGCCGCTGGAAGCGAGCTGCACGGCTATGGCGCGGAACGGTCCGACAGCAAGGCGCGCAATGCAGCGGAATCGAAGAGCGAAATGGGCGGCGCGAACAGGTCCGGCACCACCGGCCAGGCGCCGGCCGCCGAAGAGCACGGCGGCAAGTCCAAGGCCGAAACCGCCAAGAGCCCAGACGGCAAGAACGAAGGCAACGTGAGCGAACCCGGCAAGAGCGCCGCCGGCGAGCATAAGGGCAAAGCGGGCACCACCGGCCAGGCAAGCCCCGGCGACATGAAAGGGAAGTCCGCCGCCGAGAAACAGAACGGCGGCCTGGCTCGCGAGCATCAGAACACCAAGAACGAGAAGAACGGCGCGCAAAAACCCGCCACCACCGGTCAGGCTCAGCCGAACGCGCGGAACAGCGAGCAGGTTTCCACGCGGGTCAAGGGCGCCAAGCTCGATCCGCAGCAAGTCACCAAGGTGCAGAAAGCGGTAAAGACGAGCCGCAACGTGTCGCGTGTCGAGAAGGTCAACTTCTCGGTAAATATCGGCACCTCCGTGCCCTCGCATATTCGCCTGGTTGCAGTGCCCTCGATGCTGGTCGAGGTCTATCCCGAATGGCGAAACGACGAGTTTTTCGTCACCAGCGACGAGATCGTCATCGTCGACCACAGCCGCCGCATCGTCGCCGTCGTCCCCGCGGATTCGAACGAAGCAGCGATCGGTTCGTCGACCGGCGTCGCGGCCTCCGGCCTATCGAGCGGCGAAGCGATCGGCGTCTCCGAACTAAGCCCCGTCGAAATTCGCGAGATTCAGACGGTCCTGGTCCAGCGTGGGTTCCTGCACGCGCGCGTCGACGGCATCTTCGGACCGGAGACGCGCGAAGCGCTGATCAGCTTCCAGCGCAAGCGCGGTCTGCAGGCGAATGGCCGGATCGATATCCGCACCGTGTCGTCGCTCGGCCTGTCGGGCAAAATCAAGGTCGGCGAGCGCAACACCGGGCGCGGCGGCGAGCGCGGCACGTCGTCGACGACCGGTCAGGCGCCGAGCGACAGCAACGCCCGAGGCCAAATGAACGGTCGCGCGTCCGAACACGAGCCGGGAGCCAACCGTAGCGGCGCTCGGAACGGGAAAGCGCCTGCGGACCGTAACGGTGCGCAGAACGAGCAGCCGAAGGCCGACCGGAAGGGCGCGCAGAACGGCGCACGGAACGAACGGCAATCGAACGAGCCGAATGCGAAACGGTCGACGACGGGTCAGGGCAGCGAGTCGCAGATCCCGAATCCGCCGGCCGAAAAGGCCAACCCGCCGATGCAGAATGACCAACCGCAAAACAAGGCCGGCGGCCATTCGACATCCGGTCAGGGCGGCTCGATGTCCGGCCCAGGCAATATGCCCGGCGGCGATAGCGCGAACGGCAACGCTCCGAAGCGAAATCGCCAATAGGCGTTCGTCATAGCTTGCGGACGGCAATGCTCCGCTTCGGCGGAGCATTGTCATTTATGCGGAGCCTATTTGTGCGGAGTCTTTTTGCGCTTATGGCGCGCCCCGGCGAGAAACCTCACGCACTCCGCGCCAGCGCGCCGTCGATCATGTCGACCGTGTTCTGCAAGCCGTAGAGCGCCACGAACGAACCGAAGCGCGGGCCTTTTTCCTGCCCCAACAGCACCTGGTAGAGCAAATTGAACCAGTCGAGCGAGACGCCCGGCTTGCCGTCCTTCGACATCTTCTTGTGATCGAGGAACGGCTCGCGGCGGCCGACTTCGTAGACCACGTTCTGCACGTCCTCGGCGCTCGCCTGCGCCGGCAATTGCGAGAGCGCGTCGCGCAGGTCTTGCAGCGCGGCGCGCTCGCTCTCGCTCGGCTCGCGGAATTTCTTTTCCGGCAGCACGAAGTCGCGGAAATAGTGGATGGCGTATCCGACCAGCTCTCCGAGCTTGGGATGGGTCTGCGCCGTCACGCCCGGACGGTAGCGCCCGATGAAGCCCCACAGCGTCTCGGCGTTTTCGGCATTCGAGGTCGAGACCAGCGTAAGCAGCATCGAGAACGACACCGGCATGTCGATCTCGGGCGGATGGCCGGAATGGATGTGCCAGACCGGATTGGACAGGCGCTGGCGCGCGTCCTGCCGCTTGTAGCCGTCGAGGAACTGGTAGTACTCGTCGACATGGCGCGGGATGACGTCGAAGTAGAGGCGCTTGGCCGCCTTCGGCTCGCGATACATGAACAGCGACAGGCTTTCGGGCGACGCATAACGCAGCCATTCGTCGATGGTGAGCCCGTTGCCCTTCGACTTGGAAATCTTCTGGCCCTTCTCGTCGAGGAAGAGCTCGTAATTGAAGCCTTCCGGCGGCTGCCCGCCGAGCGCGCGGCAGATTTCGCCCGAGAGCTTGACCGAATCGATCAAGTCCTTGCCCGCCATTTCGTAGTCGACGCCGAGCGCGACCCAGCGCATGGCCCAGTCCGGCTTCCATTGCAGCTTGCAGCGTCCGCCGGTGACCGGCACCGTGAAGCGCTCCTGCGTCTCCGGTTCTTCGTAGGTGATGGTGCCGCGCTTGGCGTCGTGCGCGACGATCGGCACCTGCAGCACCACGCCTGAGCGCAGGTCGATCGGCAGGAACGGCGAATAGGTGGCGGCGCGTTCCTCGCGCAAGCTCGGCAGCATGATCGCCATCACGCGCTCGAAATTTGCCAGCACCTTCATGAGCGCGTCGTCGAAGCGGCCCGATTTGTAGCACTCGGTCGAGGACATGAATTCGTAGTCGAAGCCGAAATGGTCGAGGAAGGCGCGCAGGCGGGCATTGTTGTGCTCGCCGAAGCTTCCATGGGTGCCGAACGGGTCGCGCACTTTGGTGAGCGGCTTGCCGAGGTCCTGCGCCAGCAGTTCCTTGTTCGGCACGTTGTCGGGCACCTTGCGCAAGCCGTCCATATCGTCGGAGAAGGCGATCAGCCGGGTCTTGATCTTGTCGTCGGTCAAGACGCGGAAAGCGTGGCGCACCATGGTGGTGCGCGCGACTTCGCCGAAGGTGCCGATATGCGGCAGGCCGGAGGGGCCGTATCCGGTCTCGAAGATCACCTCGTCCTTGGGCTTCTTCTTCAGCCGGTTGACGATCTTGCGCGCTTCCTCGAACGGCCAGGCGTTCGAATTCTCGGCGACAGCACGCAGGTCTTGCGCGCTTTCGATAATGGTGTTCTTCAACATCATGGCCTCCGGCGCGCAGACATAGGCAACGCGCTTCACTGCGTCAAATCTGGTGTTTGCCGCTGTCACATCCTCCGCTCGTCCCCGCGAAGGCGGGGACCCAGCGCTGGATCCCCGCTTGCGCGCGCTTTCGCGGGGACGAGCGGAGTAAATGGCACACTCCCGCTCTTTCCTGCCCGCACGCGAACATTTACATGCTGCGCCGATGCATACGAAGAAACGTCAGTGACGAAATCTGCCTCCCCGCCCAAAACCGCCGCCGTGATCGGCGGCGGCCCCGCCGGCCTGATGGCGGCCGAACTGCTTGGCCGTGCGGGCGTGGCCGTTACGGTCTACGACCGCATGCCGTCGGTCGGCCGCAAGTTCCTCATGGCCGGACGCGGCGGGCTCAACCTCACGCACAGCGAAGACCTGCCGGAGTTCCTGGCGCGTTACGGCGACATTGCGCCCCTGCTGCCGCGGGCGATCGAGGCCTTTCCGCCACCGGCCTTGCGCGCCTGGTGCGAGGGGCTGGGGCAAACCACCTTCGTCGGCTCGAGCGGGCGCATCTTTCCGACCACCATGAAGGCCTCGCCTTTGCTGCGCGCCTGGCTGCACCGCCTCGCCGATCTCGAAGTCGCCTTCGCGCCGCGCCATGAGTGGCTCGGCTGGAGCGGAAACGGCAAGCTGCGCTTCGCGCATGCCGGCAACGAAGTCCTCGTCGCGCCCGATGCGACCGTGCTGGCGCTCGGCGGTGCGAGCTGGCCGCGGCTCGGATCGGATGGCGGCTGGGTCAAAGTAATGGAGGCGCGCGGCGTCGCCGTGGCGCGGCTCAAGCCGTCCAATTGCGGATTCGTCACGCCCTGGTCGGAGGCCATGCGCCGTTTCGAGGGCGAGCCGCTCAAGCGGATCGCGATTGCCTTCGCCGGGCGCACCGTGCGCGGCGAAGCTGTCATCACCCGCGACGGGTTGGAGGGCGGCGCGATCTATGCGTTCTCGTCGCCATTGCGCGAGGCGATCGAAGCCATCGGAGAGGCCGAAATCGCCGTCGACCTCAAGCCCGACATGACCGCCGCCGCCCTCGTCCAGCGGCTGGCGGCGCGGCGCGGCAAGCAGTCGCTCGCGAATGTCCTGCGCAAGAGCGCCAAGCTCTCGCCGGCCGCGGCCGCGCTGCTGCGCGAAGCCATGCGTCCACTCGGAAAACCGCTGTCCGCCTTGACCGGCGACAAGTTGGCGGCGCTGATCAAGGCGGTGCCGGTGCGCCTCACCGGAATGCGGCCCGTGGCCACTGCCATTTCGAGCGCGGGCGGCGTGCCGTTCAATGAACTCGACGAAACCTTCATGCTGAAAAAATGCCCCGGCGTTTTCGTCGCCGGCGAAATGCTCGACTGGGAGGCGCCGACCGGCGGCTATCTGCTGCAAGGCTGCTTTTCGACGGGGCTGGCGTCGGCCAAGGGCGCGCTGGCGTGGCTCAAAACGGGCTAATCGGAAAATAGCGCAGCCACAAATCGGTGAACCGGCCCTTCTCCCACAGCCGGAACAGCGCCCAGTTGAACGCCTGCCGCAACAGATCGTTGCCGCGCTTGACCGCGATGCCGACGCCCTCGCCGAAATAGCGGCTCTCGAGATAGGGCCCGCCACGGAATACGCAGCAGCCGGCGGAGTCGGTTCCGTTGAGCCAGAAGGCGAGCGAAATGCCGTCGCCGAACAAAAGGTCGACCTCGCCTTTCTTCAGCGCCGCGCGCGCGGCTTCGTCCGTCGGGTATGGGTGCAGTTCGGCCTCGGTGAACAGCGCCTTCAGATAGGCCTCGTGCGCGGTGCCGGCGACCACGCCGATCTTCTTGCCCGTAAGCGCCTCCGGGCTCACGTCCTCGAAGGTCTTGTCCTTGCGCGACACGAAGCGCGCCGGCGTGCGGTAATAGGGGTCGCTAAAGTCGACCTTCTTGCGCGTCTCCGGCGTCGCGGCGATCGAGGCGATCACGGCGTCGCCTTCGTTCTTGTTCAAGGCGTCGATCAGGGTGTCGAACCGGCGCATCTGCACCGTGCAGGCAACCTTGATCTCCTCGCAGATCTGCCGCGCCAGGTCGACATTGAAGCCGGCCGGCGCACCGTCGGGCCCGGCGAAATCGAACGGCGGATAGTCGGTCTCGGTCAAAAAACGGATGATGCCGATGCGCGTGAGGTCCGGCCGCTCCGGCCGCCGCCGCGGATCCCAGAAGCTCGGCACCGCCGTGGGGTCGGCGGTCACCGCCGCCGTGCCCGGCACGGAGGGGCCTTCGACCGGCGGGCTCATAGTTTGCGCGTGCGCGGCGACGGTCAGGAACGCCGAGAGCACGGTGGCCAGCGCCATGCTCCCGCCGCCGCGCGCATACCGACCGTTCGCCAGAATCATCACCACCTCACCGCAAATCGCCGGTGACCATAGCACCGCCATTGTGGCGGGCCAGCGATATCGGCGGGCGCTGGAGCGTTAAGGTTTTTAGACGCCGGTCAGGTGCTTTTCGATGTCGTGCACCGGATGCTTGACGAGGTCCTTGTCGAGTTCGGCGCGCACCGCGCCTTTCAAAGCATGCGAATAGACCGGGCGCAGCATGCCGAGCGCGCGCGGCGGCGCCACCATGATAATGGACTTGATCCTGCCGGCCGATAGCGCCTGATCGAGGTGCTGCGCGAGATGGGTGAGGAATTGCCGCTCGTTCTGGTCGTGCCAGTCGGTCTGGCCGACGGCGCTGCGCATGGTGTTTGCCGAGTTGAAAGCGCGGCCGGGCTGGTCGGTGCCGAGCTCGTGGGTCGGAAGGTCCTTCTGCTCGATAACCTCCAAAGTCTTGAGATTGGGAAATTTGGCGTCGCCGACGTTCTCCAGCACCAGCGCCTTGGCGCCGTCGCATACAACCACCCATTCGCCGCTGCGGATCGACATTGCGGACATAAACGTTCCTCCTTGAAACCGTGGCCGGTACTCTAAAACGACCGTGACCGCCGCATTTTGCTATGGATCAAACGCATGGAGGGGCCGCGGGGTTCGGTCCGCCGTCAATTCGTTCCGTCGAGCAGCCGCCGGGCGATGACCTGGGCCTGGATCTCGGCGGCGCCTTCGAAAATGTTGAGGATGCGGGCGTCGCACAACAGGCGCGAGACCGGGAATTCCAGTGCAAAGCCGTTGCCGCCGTGGATCTGCACCGCATTGTCGGCATTGGCCCAGGCAACGCGCGCGGCAAGCAATTTCGCCATGCCGGCCTCCAGGTCGCAGCGGCGGCCGGAATCCTTTTCGCGCGCGGCGTAATAAGTGAGCTGGCGCGCAATCATGATCTCGGTCGCCATCATGGCGATCTTGTCCGCGACGCGCGGGAATTCGACGATCGGACGGGCGAACTGTGCGCGGCTCTGCGCGTAGCGTAGCGCCTCTTCCATCGCGGCCTGCGCGACGCCGATGGCGCGCGCCGCGGTCTGGATGCGCGCCGATTCGAAGGTCTGCATGAGCTGCTTGAAGCCGAGGCCTTCCACGCCGCCGAGCAGATTCTCCACCGGCACCAGGAAGCCGTCGAAGGCGAGCTCATATTCCTTCATGCCGCGATAGCCCAGCACTTCGATCTCGGTCCCCGTCATGCCCTTGATCGGGAACGGATTGCTTTCGGTGCCGCGCGGCTTTTCGGCGAGCAGCATGGATAGGCCGCGATGACCGGTCTCCTTCGGGTTGGTGCGGACCAGCAGCGTCATCAAGTCGGCGCGCACCGGATGGGTGATCCAGGTCTTGTTGCCGTAGACCTTGTAGTAGTTGCCGTCGCGAACCGCCCGCGTCTTCAGCGAGGCGAGGTCGGAACCCGTATTGGGTTCTGTGAACACCGCGGTCGGCAGCACTTCGCCCGAAGCGATCATCGGTAGCCATTTGCTTCGCTGCTCGATGGTCCCGCCGCCGAGAATCAATTCGGCGGCGATTTCCGACCGCGTGCCGAGCGAGCCGACGCCGATATAGCCGCGCGAGAGCTCCTCCGACACCACGCACATCGACTCCTTGCCGAGGCCCATGCCGCCGAATTCTTCCGGAATCGTCAGCCCGAACACGCCGAGCTCGGACATTTGCGCGATGATCTCGATCGGAATGTAGCTGTTGGTCAGATGCCATCGATGCGCATGTTCGACCACTTCGGTCTCGGAGAACCTGCGCATTTCCTCGCGGATCGAATCCAGCGTCTCGTCGAGCCCGCAGGCGCCGACGGTGGCGGTATGGCTCGCGCGCATCAACGTCACGAGCCGGGCGCGCCGCTCCGCCGTGTTACCATCGGCGATCAGACTTTCGATGCTCCGATTCATGCGGGCCGCGACCTGCGCGGCGGAAAGCCCGACATCGCTCGGCCGCACCATTTCGCCCTGGCTCATGGGAATGCCGCCAAAGAGCTGAGCGAGATACTCGCCGAGCCCGATACGCACGATCTGCTCCTCGATTTCCCCGAGCGCCCCATCGCGCGCCATCCGTTCGCCATAGGCGGCGAGCTGACGCACCGCTTCGACATAGGTCGCGAACCAGGCAAGTCCGTGGGTCGCCCGCTGTTCGCGATCCATCACGCGGCCGACCACATGACCTTCCACCGTCACCCGCGCGCGCACGACGGCCGTGGCCTCTTCCAACAGGGCATCCAGCGCCGAAACCGCATCGCGAGCACGCGAAACCAAGGCACCTTCGGCGGCGGGGCGGGAAGCGGCGATCGGCATAGTCAAACCTCGATGGGGCGTTTTTTGTGCTGTTTTAGCGTGGAGGCACACTACGCGTGCAGTGCACAAAAGCAAAGAGGCGACAGGTTTTTGGGCCTCTAGGTCGGTTTTCACGTCGTGCCGGGGCAAATTGCTACAAAATTAACCATTTTTAGCTTTCATTGCGGCCATACCGCCGCGCAACGCCCCCATTTTTCACCGGCCAGACCGAAACGGCTCCATGCGCTTCGCCAAACAGACTTTTTCACTCAACCGGTTAACCCGGCTACTCGCCTCATTTTCGGTACGCACACGGATCGTTGCCTTGGCGCTGATCCCGGTAGCCGGCTTTCTCGCCAATGGCCTCACTTATCTCACGGGCGAGAACGAGGTCGGAACCGCTTTCGCCACCGTGAAGCGTTCCGGTGCTCTCGCCGACGCCAGCCGCGATTTCAAAGGCGCGATCAATTCGATGCGCATTGCGGTGAAGGACTTCAGCGCGTCTCCCAACAACGATCTGATCGTCAGCTTTTCACGAGCGCACACGCTCGCGCTGAAGAGCCTCGACGTTATCGCGAACTCATTCGACCGCGGCAAGGCCGGGGAAATCGTCGGATTGCGCAACGACGTGATGAAGCTGCGCGAGAATTTCAACGAACTTGTTCGCGAACAGGAGACGCTCGGCTTCGACGAGGCCACCGGGCTGCGCCGGAATCTGCGGGTTGCCGGCAATGCGGTCGAACGCATTCTGAATTCGAACGCATCCTGGCTGGCCAACGCCGATGCCAGCAGGCTGATGATGACGCTCCTGATCATGCGGCATCACGAGGCCTATTACCGGCTCAGCCCGACGGAGATCACGCGGCAGCAATTCCTGGCGGCCTACGAGCAATTCGACGATCTCTTCGCCCAGATCGACGGCACGCCCGAGATGAAGGCTTCGCTCGAGGGCCAGGTGAAAACCTATGCCGATACATTCGCGCAGTGGATCGACGGCTACGACCGCGTTCACCCGTTGCGCGCGCTGATCGACATCGACAGCCGGAGTATGATGCCTCGCGCCGACGAAATCATCGCCCGCGCCCGGCAAACCGCGAGCGAAGCGTCCTCGGCCCTCGCCGCATCCCAGGGCCGCACCCGCAAGGGCATCATCTCGGTCGGCATCGCCATGGTCGCGCTCGGGCTCGGCTTTAGCTGGCTCATCGGCCGCAGCATCACGCGCCCGCTCAATGGGCTCGCCGCCGTCATGAAGCAACTCGCGACCGGCGATACCTCGGCGCGTATTCCCGCCACGGGCGCAAGCGATGAAATCGGCGAGATGGCGCGCACCGTAATTGTATTCCGCGACACCACGATCGAACGCGAAAGCCTGGCGCAAATGCAGGCCGAGGCGAGCCGCGCCCAGGTGTTGCGAAGCGATACGGTCGTATTGACGATCGACCAGTTCAAACGTTCGGTCGAGAATGCGCTGGACAAGCTGCGTGCCGCCTCGATAAAACTCGAGATGACGTCTTCGGATCTCAACAGAGCCGCCGACACGGTGTCTGACGAAACCGATGCTGCCCGCGCACGAGTCAGTGCGGCATCCGAGAATGTCACCGCAGCGGCAAGTTCGGTCGAGGAACTGGCCGCCTCGATTGGAGAGATTTCAGCGCAGGCGGCGAAATCGACCGATGTCGCCGGCCGCGCCGTCTCGGAGGCCGAACGCACGGTCACCACGATGACCGAACTAGGGCAGGCCGCGACCCGTATCGGCGAAGTGGTCGGACTGATCCAGGCCATTGCCGGGCAGACCAACCTGCTCGCCCTCAACGCCACCATCGAGGCCGCGCGCGCCGGCGAAGCGGGCAGAGGCTTCGCCGTGGTCGCCGCCGAAGTGAAGTCGTTGGCCGGACAAACGGCCCGGGCGACCGAGGAAATCGCGGAGCAAATCGGGTCGATCCAATCCGCCGCCGCCGACGCCGCACAGGCGATCGAGCAGGTCAACACGATCATACGCGACATGTCATCGATCGCCACCACGGTGGCGGCGACGGTCGATCAGCAGAACTCGGCGGTAGCAACGATTGCGGAAGGCGTCGGCCGGGCTTCCGGCGAAGCGCGCAGCGGCGCAGATGCCATGAGCCGGGTGGCCGGCGTTTCGACCGATGCCCGCGCCACCGCCTCCAATGTGAAAGTACTGGCCGACGCGGTCGCCATCGAAGCCGAGAACCTGGAAGCGGAAGTCCGCCGGTTCCTTGCCGATGTCCGGGCAGCGTAGACTTCCCCCTTTCCCGGTTTATCGCGCGCGGTCTTCCCGCCCGCACGTGCGTATCCCGATTTAAAATGGAATCGGAAATGCCCACCCCGGTCTCGATCGGCGGCGGCGAGTTTCGCAAGCTGGGCCTGCAGATCGGCTATACCTGCGAAAACTCGCCGATCTGTGTCTCAGACGGCCGGATGGCCATACAGCCCTTGCAAAGCACCGCGCGATCGCCATTCTCAATGGACGAACGAGATCGCCCGGGGCGAACGCTTTGCGCATCCTGATTGTATCCTTTCGAATTGCCGTCGACGCATTCCGCCATTTTCTCGCCGACGACGGATGGGCCATCGCCAGCCACATCGCGCTGTCGACCTTGATGGCGATGTTTCCGTTCTTGATCGTGGTCACCGCGCTCGCCGGCCTGTTTTTCGGCTCGAAGGAACTTGCCGACGAGGCCGCGCACATCCTGCTTGAAGCGTGGCCCGCGCAGGTGGCGGCGCCGATCGCGCTCGACATAACAGGTGTGCTCACCAACACACGCGGCGACGTGCTGACTTTCGGCGTGCTGTTCGCGGTCTATTTCGCCTCCAGCGGCGTCGAGAGCCTGCGCATTGGGCTCAATCGCGCTTACGATATCGATGAACCGCGCTCGTGGTGGCTGTTACGGCTTGAATCGATCGTCTATGTGCTGGTGGGCGCGGTGGCGATTCTTGCGTTTTCGTTCCTGGTCGTATTCGCGCCCTTGATCTGGACGAAGCTCGTTCAATTCGTGCCGAGGCTCTCGCCGTTCGGCGGCTACATCACCTTCGCGCGCTACGCGGTGGCGGCGCTGGTGCTGGCGATCGCGCTCATCATCGTGCACCTCTTCCTGCCGGCCGGCGGGCGCTCGTTCCGCGACATCGCGCCGGGAATCGTTGCGACACTGCTGTTGTGGCTGGCGAGCGGCGCCGCCTTCGGCCGTTATCTCGCCGACTACGCCTTCGCCTATGTGTCGATGTATGCGGGCCTGGCTTCGGCAATGATCGCGCTGGTGTTTCTCTATGTCTGCGCGGCGATTTTCATCTTTGGGGCGGAGCTGAATTCGGTGATCGCGAAAGCGCGGGAATCGACGCCTAGCGCGGCCCCGAGACTTCCAGCACGTCGTCGAAGCTCCTGAGCCCCATGCTCGGCGCGTTGACCATCACCGCCATGTTGCCGGGCGGGTGCTGGTTCTTCCACATCATGGTATGCGCTTTCGGGATCTGCTCCCACGGGAATGTCTTGCTCAGGCAAGGATCGATGCGGCGCTCGAGCACGAAACGGTTGGCCTGGCTCGCCTGCTTCAAATGCGCGAAATGCGAGCCCTGGATGCGTTTCTGCCGCATCCAGACATAGCGCGCGTCGAAAGTGATGTTGAAACCCGTCGTGCCGGCACAGAACACGACCATGCCGCCGCGCTTCACCACCATGCAGGAAACCGGGAACGTCGCTTCGCCCGGATGTTCGAACACGATGTCGACGTCGCGCTTGCCGGTGATGTCCCAGATCGCCTTGCCGAAGCGGCGCGCTTCCTTGGCCCAGTCGTTGAATTCCGCCGAATTGACCTGGGGTAACTGGCCCCAGCAATTGAAGTCCTTGCGGTTGATCACGCCCTTGGCGCCGAGATTGTAGACGTACTCGGCTTTCGATTCGTCGGAGATGATGCCGATGGCATTCGCGCCGGACGCCGCCGCAAGTTGCACGCCGAACACCCCGAGCCCGCCCGAGGCGCCCCACACCAGCACATTGTCGCCCGGCTTGAGCGTGTGCGGCGAATGACCGAACAGCATGCGATAGGCAGTGGCGAGCGTGAGCGTATAGCAGGCCGATTCTTCCCAGGTCAGGTGCGCCGGCTTCGGCATCAGTTGCCGCGACTGCACGCGGCAGAACTGCGCGAAAGAACCGTCCGGAGTCTCGTAGCCCCAGATGCGCTGCGAGGGCGAAAGCAGCGGATCGCCGCCGTTGCAGTCTTCGTCGTCGCCGTCGTCCTGATTGCAGTGGACGATGACTTCGTCGCCGACCTTCCAGCGCTTCACCTTGCTCCCGATGGCCCACACCACGCCGGACGCATCGGAGCCGGCGATATGGAACGGATGCTTGTGCACGTCGAGCGTGGAGATCGGCTGGCCGAGGCCGGCCCAGACACCGTTGTAATTGACGCCGCCGGCCATCACGAGCAGCAGCACCTCGTCCTCGCCGATCGTCCAGGTCGGAACGACTTCGAGCTGGAACGATTTTTCCGGCGGGCCGTGCCGTTCCTTGCGGATCACCCAGGCATGCATCTTCTCGGGCACATGACCGAGCGGCGGAATCTCGCCGATGTCATAAAGGCCCTTGAGCGGGGTGACTTTCCGCACCGGTGCAGCGGCCGGCATCGGCATTCTCCTCACGAACTGGAATTGGAATTTCAGTCTGGCCCAACGGATATTGCAACGCAATATCGCAGTTCGGAGGCCCCACTTGCCGCAACCCGCCCCAATTCTCGGCAGCGCCCCGGCCGATCCCGTCAATGTTGCAATGCAACAGCAGACGGGCCACATTGGCGCCAAAGGCAAACCGAATGTCCGACAAGAACCCACGCGAAACGGTCAGGCGCGACCGGCCCTGGATTTTCCGCACCTATGCCGGCCATTCGACGGCCACGGCCTCGAACGCGCTCTATCGCAAGAATTTGGCCAAAGGCCAGACCGGCCTTTCTGTGGCTTTCGACCTGCCGACCCAGACCGGCTACGACTCCGACCATCCGCTCGCCAAAGGCGAAGTCGGCAAGGTCGGCGTGCCGGTCGGCCATCTCGGCGATATGCGCGCGCTGTTCGAGGGTATCCCGCTCGCCTCGATGAATACCTCGATGACCATCAACGCTACCGCCGCGTGGCTGATGGCGCTCTACATCGCGCTCGCCGACGAGCAGGGGGCGCCGCGCGCGTCGCTGACCGGCACCATCCAGAACGACATCATCAAGGAATATCTTTCGCGCGGCACCTACGTATTTCCGCCGAAACCGTCGCTGCGCCTGATCAAGGACGTGGCGATCTTCACCACCTCGGAACTGCCGAAGTGGAACCCGATGAATGTCTGCTCCTATCACTTGCAGGAAGCGGGCGCGACGCCGGTGCAGGAACTCGCCTTTGCGCTCGCCACCGCGATTGCCGTACTCGACACGGTGAAGGCTTCGAGCGAAGTTTCCCAGGAAAAATTCGGCGAGGTGGTCGGCCGCATTTCCTTCTTCGTCAATGCCGGTCTGCGCTTCATCACCGAAATCTGCAAAATGCGGGCCTTTACCGAATTGTGGGACGAGATCACCCGCGAGCGTTACGGCATCGCCGATCCCAAGCAGCGGCTGTTCCGCTACGGCGTGCAGGTGAATTCGCTCGGTCTCACCGAGCAGCAGCCCGAAAACAACATCGCGCGCATCCTGATCGAGATGCTGGCGGTGACGCTGTCGAAGGGCGCGCGCGCGCGCGCCGTGCAACTGCCGGCCTGGAACGAGGCGCTCGGCCTGCCGCGGCCGTGGGACCAGCAGTGGTCGCTGCGCATGCAGCAAATCCTCGCCTACGAGACCGACCTGCTCGACTACGGCGACATCTTCGACGGCTCGGATGAGGTCGCCCGCAAGGTGGAAGCGCTCAAGCGCGAAGCCAGAGAAGAGCTTGCGCGCATCGAAGAGATGGGCGGCGCGGTGGCGGCGGTCGAGTCCGGCTACATGAAGCAGCAGCTCGTCGAATCGAACACCGCGCGCCTGGAAGCGATCGAGCGCGGCGAACAGACCGTGGTCGGTGTCAACAAATATATCGAAAGCGAGCCCTCGCCTCTCACCGGCGGCGTCGAGTCGATCCTCACCGTGTCGGAGGGCGCCGAGCGCGACCAGCTCGAACGGCTGAAGGCTTGGCGCCGCGCACGCGACGACAAAGCGGTGGCCGATGCACTGGCCGAGCTCAAGCATGCCGCCATGAGCGGGGCCAACATCATGCCGGCCTCGATCCAATGCGCCAAAGCGGGCGTCACCACCGGCGAATGGGGCTGGACGCTGCGCGAGACGTTCGGCGAGTACCGCGCGCCGACCGGCGTCGGCCGCGCCATACGAAACGATGTCGAGGGGCTCGACGATATCCGCGCCGACGTCGACCGCGTATCACGTAAGCTCGGCCGCCGCATGACCTTCCTGGTCGGCAAGCCTGGTCTCGACGGTCACTCGAACGGCGCCGAGCAGATCGCGGTGCGCGCGCGCGACGCCGGCATGCAGGTGGTCTACGAAGGTATCCGTCTCACGCCGGAAGAAATCGTCGACGCCGCGCGCAAGGAAAAGGCGCATGTGATCGGCCTCTCCGTGCTTTCGGGTAGCCATCTGCCGCTGGTCGAGGATGTCGTTCATCGCATGAAAGACGCCGGGCTCGACGTGCCGCTGGTGGTCGGCGGCATCATCCCGCCCGAGGACGCCGCCGAGCTGGAAAAGGCCGGCGTCGCGGCGGTCTATACGCCGAAGGATTTCGAGCTCAACCGCATCATGTCGGACTTGGTGCGGATCGTGGAGCGGAAGAACGAAACGAGCAACGCGTGAATCACTTTATCTCTCCCCGCATGCGGGGAGAAGGAAGGCTCGCCAGCGCCTCCGCCAACCTGCCGGGACTGACCGGCTTCACGAAATAGAAATTCATACCGGCTGCGCGGGCGGCCGCCTCGCTACCGCTGTCGTTGTGGCCGGACAAGCCGATCACCGGCACCATCCCGACCTCGCCCGGAAGCGCGCGGATGCGGCGTGTTGCTTCAAGGCCGTCGAGTCCAGGAAACGTGACATCCATCAGCACGGCATCGTAGCCGCCGCGCTCGGCGGCCTTGATCGCCGCCTCCCCGCTCTCGGCAAAATCGACGCGGTGACCGAGCTGGGTGAGGATCGTGTTCATGATCACACGTCCGTAAGGGTTGTCCTCGGCGCACAGCACGCTCAGCGGACGGCTGTGTCCGGCGCCGACGTTAGTTTGTCGCTGCGGCGCCTTGACGGGCTTGACCGGCACGGTGAGTTGAAACGTCGTTCCCTGACCGGGTCTGCTGGTGACGGCGAGAGCGCCGCGCATCGCCTTGGCGATGCGTTCGACGAAGACGAGGCCGAGCCCGGCACCGCCGTAACGGCGCGAGACGACGTCGCTGCCTTGCGCGAACGGACGAAACAGCTTCTTGAGCTCACCCGGCGCGATGCCGATGCCGGTGTCCGCGACGGCGAACACGAGCTTGACGGTGCCGCGCTTGGCCGGCTGCTTGTGGGCCGTGAAGACGACGGTGCCCGAATCGGTGAACTTCACAGCGTTGTCGGCGAGATTTTCCAGCGCGGCGCGCAGCCTCACCACGTCGCCTTCCACGGCAGCGGGCAGGTCGTCGGCGATCGCGATCTCGGCGTGCAACCCCTTGTTGCCGGCGCGCGCGGCAAGCACCTGTCCCACCGTTTCCGCCAGCGCGCGCGGCGAAAATGGCTCGTTGCGCAGCACCAGTCGGGACGCATCGGCCTTGACCGCGTCGACAATCAGCGTCGTCAGCCCCGCGAGATGTTCGGCACCGCTCTTGATCGCTTCCGCCCATTCCCGCTCGCGCTTGCCAAGATCGGATGAGGACAGCAATTCGGCAAGCGCCAGGATACCGGTGAGCGGCGTGCGGATGTCGTGCGCGATCGCCGCGAGCGCGGCCTCGATCGCGGCCGGCGACCGCTTTGCGGGCGCGCGCCGGCGCGCACCGGATTTCGCCTTACGCGTCTCGCGCTTCTTGCGCTTTGGCATGGCTCCCCCCGGACCGAACGCGCATTTTGCCACGCGCATAGCGTTCAAGCGAGCCCGATAGCGCGGCGTATGTCGGCAGGTTCGAGCCCGCTTGCGCGCAGCTCCCGCAGCCCCGTCGCGGATGTCGATTTCGACAGCTTGCGGCCGTCGTCATCGAGAACAAGCCGGTGATGGCGGTAGCGCGGCTGCGGCAAGCCGAGCAGCGCTTGCAGCAGGCGGTGTACGCTCGTGGCGTGAAAAAGGTCGTGCCCACGCACCACATCGGTCACGCCTTGCGCCGCGTCGTCCACCACGACGGCGAGGTGATAACTCGCCGGCGTATCCTTGCGCGCCAGAATGACATCGCCCCAGGCGGCGGGATCGGCGGTAATGGTACCGGTTTCGCCGTTCGGGCCGTCGCCGGATTTTTCCCAGGTCAACGGACCGACCTGTGCGCAAGCGGATTGCATATCGAGCCGCAGCGCATAGGGCTCGCCCGAAGCCATGCGGCGCGCGCGTTCGCTCGCCGGAAGCATTTTGGCCGCGCCGGGATAGTGCGGCACGCCGTCGGGATCGCGCGGCCACGGTCCGCGTGCCTCGCGTCCGGCCACCATCATCGCGATCTCGGCGCGGCTCTCGAAGCTCGGATAGACGAGACCCATGGCGTCGAGCTTGTCGAGTGCCGCGCGGTAATCGCTGAAGTGCTCGGATTGCCGCCGCACCGGCTTTTCCCAGTCGACGCCGAGCCAGGCGAGGTCCTCATAGATCGCGGCCTCGAATTCGGGCCGGCAGCGCGCGGCGTCGATATCCTCGATACGCAACAGGAGCCACCCGCCGCTCGCGCGTGCGAGGTCGGCATTGATGAGCGCGGACAGCGCATGGCCGAGATGCAGAAAGCCGTTAGGCGACGGCGCGAAGCGGAAAACGGGTGGCGGCATGGGTTCTCGTGAGGCAGCCAAAGATTGTCATGCCCCGCGCAGGCCGCGCAGGCGGGGCATCCAGTAATCGCCGGGCGCGAGACTTATCGCAAGCGCCGGAACTACTGGATCGTCCGCTTCCGCGGACGATGACGGCCGAGTAGGTTGAGGCGCGGGGGCAAAACGGACATGACCCACTTCCTTCACACCGACGAAGACCTGCGCGCCGGGCTCGCGCAACTGATCGCGGCCGATCCGCGCCTTACGCCAGTTGCCGAGACGGCCGGCACCTTCGAGCTGCGCCGGCGGGAAGCCGGCTTCCCGGGCCTGTGCGCCATCGTGTGCGGCCAGCAATTGTCGACCGCGAGCGCGGCCGCGATCCGCGAGCGGCTGTTCGCCGCCTTCGATCCCTTTCATCACGACATGGTGCGGCGGGCGCGCACCGACAAGCTCAAGCGGCTCGGGCTGTCCGCGCCCAAGATCAAGGCGATCCGCGAGATCGGCAAGGCGGTGGCGGAAGGCCGCATCGACCTGACCGCCATCGGCAACATGGATGCCGATGTGGCGCATGCGGCGCTCACCGCGCTGCACGGCGTGGGTCCCTGGACCGCCGACATCTATCTCCTGTTCTGCCTCGGCCATGCCGATGCCTTTCCTTCCGGCGACCTCGCCGTTCAGGAATCCGCGCGCATCGCCTTCGGCCTGAAGAAACGCCCCGACGCCAAGACGCTCGCCAAACTCGCCGAGGCCTGGCGGCCGTGGCGCGGTGTGGCGGCGCATCTGTTGTGGGCCTATTATCACGTGGTGAAGAAGCGCGACGTGGTGCCGCTCGAGAAGGGCAAGCCGCGCAAGACAGCGGTCCGCCGGACAGCAAAAAAGAAGACGAAGAAAAGGAAAAAGGCAAATGGCTGAACTGGACGGACCGCGCCTCGAGCCGCGCTCGGGGCCGGCGAAACAGCTCGTCGTATTCCTGCACGGCTATGGCGCCGACGGCAACGACCTGATCGAGATCGGCCGCGCCTGGGCGGGCCTGCTGCCCGACGCCGCCTTCGTGTCGCCGCACGCGCCGCGCCCGTGCGGGCAGGCCCCGATGGGACGCGAGTGGTTTCCGTTGACCTTCCGCGACATCAACGAGCGCTGGACCGGCGTCAACGCCGCCGCGCCCGTGCTCAATGCATTCCTCGACGCGGAACTCGCCCACCACAACCTGCCGCCCTCCGCGCTCGCTCTGGTCGGCTTCTCGCAGGGAACCATGATGGCGCTGCATGCCGGCCTGCGCCGCGCGCCGGGACCGGCAGCCATTGTCGGCTATTCCGGCATGCTGGTGGTTCCCGAGGATGTGAACCCGGAGCAGTTCATGGGCGAGATACGCTCGAAGCCGCCGGTGCTGCTGGTGCATGGCGACGCCGACCAGCTCATCCCGGTCGAGGCCCTGTTCCAGGCCGCACAGGGCCTCTCCGCGCTGGATCTGCCGGTGGAATTCCACATCTCGGCCGGCGTGGGCCATGGCATCGACCAGGAAGGCCTGCGCCATGGCGGCGAGTTTCTCGCCCGCCGCCTCGCGCCGCCGCGCTGAGCGGGACTTGTCGACGCTCCTACATCTGCTTCACAATGCCGTCACGCTGCCCTATTAGTAGGGTGTTTGCTGCGTGGCGGCAGCTTTCCCGAGGAGGTGGAGGAGCGTCGCTTGAACGTGCACGTCTCGCCCAGCGGCTTTCCCGCTCTGGTGCTCAACGCGGATTTCAGACCGTTGAGCTATTACCCGCTCTCGCTCTGGTCCTGGCAGGATACGATCAAGGCCGTGTTCCTCGAGCGCGTGAATATCGTCGCCAATTACGACCACGCGGTGCACAGCCCCTCCTTCGAGATGAAACTGCCGAGCGTGGTTTCGCTCAAGACCTTCGTGAAGCCTTCGACGCATCCGGCCTTCACCCGCTTCAACGTATTCCTGCGCGACCGCTTTTCCTGCCAGTATTGCGGCGACCGCGACGACCTGACTTTCGATCATCTCATTCCGCGCTCGCGCGGCGGCCATACGACCTGGGATAACGTGATCACCGCCTGCTCGCCCTGCAACCTGCGCAAGGGCAGCATGACGCCGGCCGAGGCGCATATGTGGCCGGCGCAGATGCCGTTCCAGCCGACGGTGCATCACCTGCACAAGAACGGCCGGCTGTTCCCGCCCAACTATCTGCACCATAGCTGGGTCGACTATCTGTACTGGGACAGCGAACTCGAGCCGTAAGGCCTCGACATCGTCTTACGGCCATCAACTCTGCCGACGCACGCGGGTGAGGAATAAGAGATCATCCCGGCAGCATCCGTTGCAGCACGCCGTCGCGGCGCACGAAATGATGATAGAGCGCGGCCAGCGCATGCAGGCCGACCAGCGTCAGCAGCACGTAGGTCGACAGCAGCGCGTGCACGTCGCCGGTCCACTGCCAGCCGGGCGCGCGCGTCGCGATCAGTTTCGGCATTTCGAGGGCGAACAAGTAGACCGGCATGCCGCGCCAGGAGGCGTTGATCCAGCCCAGAATCGGAATGACAAACAGCAGCAGATAGAGCAGCCAGTGCACGAGACGCGCCGACGCCGTCTGCCAGGGCGGCACTCCGTCTTCCGGCTCCGGCTCGCCATGCGTCACGCGCCAGAGGAGCCGCACGACGGCGACCGTCAAGACCACCACTCCCATGGTAAAATGCAGGCCGATCAGCGTCGTCACCGGCGTGTTGCGGCCGATATCCGGCATGGTCCAAGCGACGATGAACTGGACGGCCAGCAGCGCCAAGATGAGCCAGTGCAGGAACTTGGCCGTGCCGGTGTAATGCGGTTTCGCGTTATTCTGCTGCATCAATTCGACCCTTGCGGTGGAACCACGGTGCCCCCATATGCGTTTGGACGCCAACGTCGAGCGGATAGCTCCGTCGGCGTTTCTCGCGTATCGGGCAGGGCCCGGCGCGTAGTGCACGACCACGATAAGCAGGCGACGCCGGATGTACGCGCGCCGCGCTTGTTCGTGGTCGTCGTCATTTCAGGCCCCCACCTTCAGTCGTTCCTTGTCGTAGCCTGCCACCCGCTTATAGCTCTCCGACAGCGCGATCAATTCCTCGCGGCTGATTACGTCGTCGATGCTCTTGAACGGCTTGTCGCCGGTGCGGCGATAGACCTCGTAGAGGATGGCGTCCGGCGGCGCCCTGCGGTTGGCCAAAACCACCTTGGCGGTCGCCGGCAGCCGGTCGGCCTCGTATGCCGCGAGCGCCTGCACCGGATCGGCCTTGGCCGCGAGCGCATCGGCGAGCGCGCGGCAATCGAGTATCGCCTGCGCCGCGCCATTGGCACCGCGCGGATACATCGGATGCGCGGCATCGCCCAGAAGCGTCAGGCGGCCGAAGCTCCAGCGCGGCAGCGGGTCCTGGTCGACCATGGGATATTCCAGGATGGCGTCGGCGGCGCGGATGAATGCCGGCACGTCGAGCCAGTCGAAATGCCAGTCGGCCATGGTCGGGAGGAAGTCGTCGATATTGCCGCGCCGGTTCCAATCGCGCGCCTGGTATTGCGGCGTCTCGATGTCCACCACCCAGTTCACGAGCTGGCGGCCCTCGGCGTCGATATTGTTGCGGATCGGATAGATCAGGAGCTTGGCCGGGTGATGCCAGCCGACGCGGATCATGCTGGCGCCGGACATGAACGGCTTCCAGCGGGTGACGCCGCGCCACATGTTGACGCCGGAATATTTCGGCGGGCCTTCCTCCGGGTAGAGCTGCCTGCGCAGAACCGAATGGATACCCTCGGCGGAGACCGCAATGGCGCCGCGCTGCGCGGGCAGCGCATTGCCGTTCGCATCGACGAAGTGGACAATGGCCTCCGGCCCGTCATGCTCGACCCGGGTGCAGCGCCAGCCGGTGAGCACTTTATCGGCGCCCGCCCGCTGCACGAAGGCGTCGAGCAACACCATTTGCAGGTCGCCGCGATGGATGGAGAATTGCGGCACGTCGTAGCCGGCGAAGCGGCCGGCCGGCTAGCTGTAGATGAACTGGCCGAAGCGGTTGAAGAAGCAGTATTCGCGCGTGATGACCGCGACCTTGGCCAGCGCCTCTTCCAGCCCAAGCGCACATAACTCGCGCGAGGCATGCGGCAGGAGATTAATGCCGACGCCGACTGCCTTCAGTTCGGGCGCGGCCTCGAAGATGCGGCAGGCAATACCGGCGCGATTCAGCATCAGGCCCAGTGTCAAACCGCCGATTCCGGCCCCAATGATGAGGACTTCCATGCAAATTTTATCCCCCGATTGGCGGCCTTGGTCCGCGCAGCTTAGAAGTTGAGCTTAGCTCGACGGCTCCTGCCGTGCCAGCGAGGCCTTGGCGCCCCAGGCGGCGATCGCCGCGAGCGCGAGCGACACCAGAACGTCGTATCCGGCGAGCGAAATGCCGAACAGCCGCCAAGCCGCCTGATCGCAGCGCACGATGCGGATGTTCTGCAGCCGCTGCAGCATATCGGCGGCGGAACCGAAACCGTTGATCGGCCCGCTGCAATCGGCGGGGCCCGGCCATAACTTCCATTCGACGCCGGCGTGATAGGCGGACAGGCCGGTGTTCCATAACATCGCCAGCGCGATCGCGGCGAAGCCCAGCACCATCACCTTGCGCGAGGCGCCGTGACCGGCGCCGAGCCACATGAGCGCGGCGAGCGGCACGCTGACATAGAAGGCTAAGCGCTGATCGAGGCAGAGCGGGCACGGCGGATAGCCGAGCACGTATTGGAAAAAGAAGAAACCGCCGATGGTGGCGAGCCCGCCCGCGAACACCAGCGCGGCGGCGGCGAGCGGCGGATTATTGCGGGCAGCAGCGATGTATTCGTTCATTGCGCTTTCCGTAAACCGCCCGCTTGTCGATCTCCCGTCCGCCTTCGCCCAGGACTTCGGCGGACACCCTCCGCTCCGAGCGGCGAAGCCACCCGCAGCCTTAGGCGAAGGGTGGTGCCCCTGGCCGGACTCGAACCAGCACGATGTTTCCACCACCTGATTTTGAGTCAGGCGCGTCTACCAATTCCGCCACAGGGGCCATGCCAAAATCTGCGCGGGCGCGGATCATAGCCATGGAACGGGCGGGGTCAACGGCCGGAGCCGTCGGCCGGACGGCGTGCCGCCGCGGGCCTAATTCCTTTCTGCCGAAAAGGTCGGAACCGGACAATTAACGGGATGACAATGGTTATCAGGTAGTGAATGAATAATTCGTCAAGCCGGAAAGCCTGATGTTCCGTGTCTATACCTGCCTGACGGCGCAGCACGACTGGCACCTTGTCGCTCTCGCCGCAATCGTATGTTTCGGGGCGAGCCTGTCGGCGATCAGCCTGCTGCACCGCGCGCGCGCGACAGGCGGCCGGACCCGGACGATGTGGATCGCCATTGCGGGCACCACGACCGGCGCCGGCATCTGGGCGACGCATTTCATCGCAATGCTGGCCTACACGCCCGGCGTTGCGATCGCCTACGACCCGAAGATAACGGCCCTGTCGCTCGTTGCCGCGATCGCGATCACCGGAATCGGCCTTGCGGTCGCGGCATACTCACCGGCGCGCTGGAGTGCCGCGACCGGCGGCGCAATCATCGGCGCCGGGATCGCCTCCATGCACTACCTCGGCATGTGGGCGGTCGAGGTGCCGGGTGACATCGATTGGGCATGGGACCTTGTCGCCCTGTCGATCGGGTTCGGCATTCTGTTCGGCGCGTTGTCGTTGACGGTCGCGGTCCATCTGAACGGCATTCGAGGAACATTCTTCGCCGCGGTTCTGCTGACCGTCGCGATCGTCTCGCATCATTTCACCGCGATGGGCGCGGTCGATCTGATTCCCGATTCCGCACGGATCGTCGGCGCCTCGTCGCTCTCGCCGACAGCGCTTGCGATTATCGTCGCCAGCGCGGCCATCGTGTTGACGGTCATGAGCCTGATCAGCGCCTTCGCGGAACGTCTGCTCGACGAGCGTAGCGCAATTTTCGAAATCGCCGTGAACAATATGTCGCAAGGCCTCGTGATGTTCGACATGTCGGAGCGGCTGGTCGTCTGCAATGACCGCTATATCGAACTCTACGGCCTGTCGCCGGACGTGGTGAAGCCGGGCAGCACGCTGCGCGCCATCATCGCCGACCGGCTCGACGCCGGCGACAGGACCTTCGACCCCGAGACCTACCGCACCGAGATTCTGGAGGCCGTCAAGAGCGGCAAGACCATGAGCCGCATCGTCGATTTGCCGGACGGGCGCGCTATCTCGATCATCAATCGGCCGATGGCCGGCGGCAATTATTGGGTCGGTACCCACGAAGATATAACCGAGCGGCGGCGTGCGGAGAGCGAGCACGCTGCCGTCACGGAACGCGAGCGGCGGCGCGCGGCGGTCGACGCGGCGATCGCCGGATTCCGGCGGGATGTCGAGAATATCCTGCGCAACGTCGGCGAAAACGCCGCGGCATTGCGATCGACCGCCATGCGGCTTTCGACCTCTTCGCGCGACATCGCAAGCCAGGCCAGCGACGCCGTCTCGCTGTCGAACAATGCCTCGACCAATGTCGGCGTGGCCGCGGAAGCGGCGGACGAAATGCTGCGATCGATCGACGAGATTAGCCGGCAGCTCCATCGGGCCAGCGAAACCGTGCGCACCGCGCTCACGGAAGCGCAGGAAAGCAATGACGAGATCATCGGGCTGTCCAAGGCCGCGCAGGAAATCGGCGATGTCGTGATGCTGATTCGCAACATCGCCGGCCAGACCAATTTGCTCGCGCTCAACGCCACGATCGAAGCCGCACGGGCCGGCGAGGCCGGCAAGGGCTTTGCCGTCGTGGCGACCGAAGTAAAATCGCTCGCCGTGCAGACGGCCAACGCGACCGAACGGATTGCCGCCCAGATCGGCGCGGTGCAGGCCTCGACCGCCGGCGCGGTGCAGGCGATTCGCCGCAGCGCCGAACGGATGCAGGAGGTGAACCGTTGGACTTCGACGGTCACCCGTCTGATCGACCAGCAGAATGTGGCGACTGGCGCGATTTCGCAGAACGTCGCGGGCGCCGCCGCCGAAACAAGGGAGGCGGTCGCCGTCTTCGACAAGGTCGCCGACGGAATCGCCCAGAACCGCACTGCGGCGGACACGGTGCTGCTGGCCAGCGACACGGTGGAAGCCGCGGCGGCCAGCCTGAACGAAAGGGTCGAGGGCTTCCTGCGCGCGGTCGCGGTCTGAACGGCGAGCCGGATGCCTTGTATCCGGGGTTTACCGCGCTTATGATTCCAGTCGAGCCAACGGCTGACGGGAGTTCGCGATGAACGAAGAAACCCTCAACATGTCGCTGCGCAAGTTCCTCAAAGTGGTTGGCGTGACCTCGCAGCAGGAGATCGAGAAGGCGATCCGCGCGGCCGCGGCTTCCGGCAAGCTGAAAGGCAAGCCGCACCTGCAGGCGCAGATGGTGCTCACGATTCCGGAGGCCGGGCTCGAGCACAAGGACGAGGGGCACA
>JAKAHJ010000141.1 GCA_021815055.1 Pseudomonadota bacterium
GCGGGGCTGCCTCTGTCAGCCGGGGGCGCGCGCTTTGTCGAGCAAAGGCACCTGACGGATCACGTCGGCCTTGCTGCCCCGGCGACGTTCGGGGCCGACATAGGTCGGGTTGACGATGCGTCGGCGGTCGGGGCCGAAATAGGTCTCGGTCTTGATGAACGGGCGCGGATTGGCGACCACGTTCACGATCCGCTGGTAAAGGCCTTTGGCCGAGATCGGCTTGGCGAGAAATTCGGTAATGCCGGCGTCGCGCGCGGCGGTGACTCGCGTCTTCTCGGAATGGCCGGTGAGCATGATGATGGCCACGTAAGGGTTGGCGTTCGCCCCGGGCTGGCGGATCATCTGCGTGAGTTCGAGCCCGTCGAAGATCGGCATCGCCCAGTCGGTGATGACGATGTCCGGAACGAAATGCGTGAAGGCTTCCAGCCCGGTCGCGCCGTCCTCCGCCTCGTAGACCTCGCGCGCGCCAAAGCCGTGCAGAAGCGTGCGCAGGATGCGGCGCATGTGGGCGTTGTCGTCGATGACGAGGAAACGCAGGCGGTTGAAATCGATGCGAACCATGGTCCCCCTCGGCCCCGGGGGGCGGTGCCGGCCCGAAACCGCCGCACAAAATTAGCCATGCGGTGTTAATGTAGGGTTTAGGATCGCGGCAGTGGCCTCGGTCCCGCGAGCCCTGCGCGGCGGTGATTGGGTCTGGACCGCCGGCCGCGATGGGGTCATCGTGACGATCGGATTCGCAGGGGGCCGCCATGAAAACCATCCTGATTCCGACCGAGGACCACGACGCCATGCCGGCGGTGCTGGAAGCCGCCCGGCTGGTCGCGCGGACCTTCGACAGCTACATGGAGGGCTTCGCCGTCCGCCCCGCGATCGGCACCTATGTGACGGTCGAGCCGGTGAGCAGCCTGGCCTTGTCTGGCGCCTTCGAGGAAGACACCGCCCGTCAGGCCCAGGACCTGTTCGACAAGTTCATGCGCGCGCACGAAGTGCCGCGCGGCGCCTCGGAACCCGCCGCCTTTTCGTGCGGTTGGCCGCGCGCTGAAGCGGCGGACGATGCGTTCCTCGGCAGCTATGGCCGTGTCTTCGACCTGATCGTGCTCGGCCGGCCCGGGCGAGAACCATCGCAACCGCGCATGCCGCCGCTCGAGGCCGCCCTGTTCGAAAGCGGACGGCCGGTGCTGATCGTGCCCCGCACGGCGCCGGCGACCATCGGGCGCAATATACTTGTCGCCTGGAACGGCAGCACCGAGCAGGCGCACACCAACATCTTCGCCATGCCGTTCCTGCGCAAAGCCGAGAAGGTGACGGTACTGACGGTCGAAGGCGGAACCACGCCGGGTCCTTCCGGCGAGCAGGCCGCCCAACATCTGCGCCGGAACGGAGTTGCGGCCGTGGCGGTTACGGTCGCGCCGGACGGGCGCTCGACGGGCGAAGCGATCCTCGATAAGGCCCATGCGCTCGGCTGCGATCTGCTCGTCAAGAGTGCCTATACCCAAAGCCGCCTGCGGCAGATGATATTCGGCGGTGCCACGCGCGACATCCTCGCCAATGCCAGCTTGCCGGTTCTGATGGCGCACTGATAAGGCTTGCACCCTCTCGCGCCACCTTGGGATAGGACGCCATTGCCGCACGCGCCCGATCAAACCGGAGATCCACAACACCCTGGCGGCGCCAAGTATCCGCCGTTCCTCACGGTCTTTCCCTCCATCATGCTGCCGATCTTCCTGGCCGTGGTGGATCAGACCATCGTCGCGACCGCCTTGCCGGCGATCGCGGCCTCGACCGGCGAAGTGGAACGCGCGTCGTGGGTGGTGGTCTCCTATCTGATCGCGACCACGATCGCGGCGCCGATCTACGGCCGGCTCGGCGATGCTTTCGGGCGAAGGCGCTTGATGTTCGTAGCGCTCGCGGTGTTCATAAGTGCCTCGGTCCTGTGCGCGGCCTCGCCCACGATCCTGTTCTTGACCATGGCGCGGGTGCTGCAGGGGCTCGGTGGCGGCGGGCTGATGACGCTGTCGCAGGCGCTCATCGGCGAAACCATTCCGCCGCGCGAGCGCGCCCGCTATCAAGGCTATTTCGCCACGGTGGCGGTGTGCGCCAATACGTTCGGCCCGGTCGCGGGCGGCTATCTCACCGAGCATTTCGGCTGGCAGTCGATTTTCCTGGTTAATGTGCCGGTGGGGCTTGTCGCCTTCGCGCTGACCGCGCGGCTGCCCGTGCGCAAGACGGAGCGACTGGCCTGGCGCGCCGATCCGGGCGGTCTGGTGCTCTTCGCCGTGTTCGTGGTGACGGCGCTGCTCGCGCTCGAGCAGGTGCAGCGCGCCCAGATCGCCAATGTGCCGATCGGCGCGGGCCTGCTCGCGCTGGCGCTCGTCGCGCTGGTGCTGCTAGTGCGGCACGAGAACCGCAACGCTTCGCCGCTCATTCCGCTCAAACTATTGCGCGAGTCGGCGATCTGGCACAGCGATGCGTTGGCGGCTTGCCACGGTGCTGCGCTGGTATCGCTGATCACCTTCCTGCCGGTCTATCTGGAGGTCGTGCGCGGCGCTTCGCCCTCGGAGGCGGGTTTCATGCTGGTGCCGCTCACCATCGGTATCGGCACCGGGTCGCTGGTAACCGGACGGCTGGTGAGCCGGACCGGACGCACCACGATTTTTCCGGTGGTCGGGCTCACTTTGGTCACCGCGAATCTGCTGGTGCTGGCCTTTTTGGCGCCATCGCTCGACAGTTTGCCGTTCGCCGCGCTGCTGCTGTGGACCGGATTGTGCATGGGCACCGTGATGGGCGTCGTGCAAGTGATCGTGCAAAGCGCCGCCGGCACGCTGCGCCTGGGGGAAGCGGCGGCCTCGGTACAGTTTTCACGTTCGATCGGCGCCGCCTTCGGCACCGCGCTGGTCGGCACCGTGCTGTTTGCCTATCTCTCGATCAAGAATCCGGAAGCCGCGCACGTCTTCGGTGTGCTGGTCGAGCAGGGAGCGCGGGCCGGACTTACGCCCGCGCAACGTGCAGCGGTCGAGGCCGACATCGGCGCCGCGTTCCGCGCGGCCTTTCTCTTGATCGCCGCGTTCACGACGGGCGGATTGCTGCTGGCGGCGACCAACCCGCTCAGAAGGATTTGAGCGCTATTCCTTAAGCAGCGCCGCCATGACCCGTTCGCGCGTGAGCGGCAGGTCGCGGATGCGCGCGCCGAGCGCGTGGCTGACCGCATTGCCGATCGCGGCCGCGGTGGGGCCGGCGGTGGCTTCGCCGACGCCGAGCGGGATTTCGTCGCGCGTATTGATGAGTTCGACGTCGATCGCCGGCACTTCGGAGAATTTCAGCACCGGATAGGTCTCCCAATCGAGGGAAGCAACGCCGTTATCGAAGCGGACCTGCTCCTTGAGCACCCAGCTCGCCGACTGGATGATGCCGCCTTCGAGCTGGTTGACGGCGCCGTCCGGATTGACCACCAGGCCGGCATCGGTCGCGCACCAGACACGGCGCAGGCGGATGTCCTCGTCGACTTGGAGTTCGACCACGATGGCGGAATAGGCGGCCTTGTTCTTGTAACGCGCGAAAGCGATGCCGCGGCCGATGCCGGTGCCGGCGGGCGCGTTTGCATCCCACCTGGCCATGGCGGCGACCTTCTCGATCACCGCGCGGGCGCGCACATCGGCGGTGATCGACAGGCGGTAGGCGACCGGATCCGCCCCCGCGCGCTCGGCCAGTTCGTCGATGGCGCATTCGAGCGCGAATACGTTGGGCATGGCGCCCAAGCCCCGCAGCGCCGAGGTGCGGATCGGCGTTTCGGTCACGAGATGGTGCAGGATGCGTTTGGCCGGAATGGCGTAAAGCGGTTCGGCATTGCGCGTGGCGCCGCCGCCATTGGCCTCCGGCACGTCGTTCGGCGGCGGCGCGGGTGGCGGGTTGGGAAGCGCCAGCGCGCCCAGGAGATTCCCGCCGCCACCCGGGCGCAGATTGTGCGTCGGGCTCCAGATTTCCTGCGTCCAGTCGGACGGCTTGCCGGTTTCATCAAGCAACGCCCGCACGGTCACGACCATGGCCGGCGTCTTCGGTTCGTAGACGAATTCCTCCTCGCGCCGCCAGCGCACGCGCACCGGTATGCCGGGCTTTTGCAGCGCGACGATAGCGGCGTCGGCGGCGGCATCGTCGGCACCGTTGTGGCCGTAGCATCCCGACCCCTGCACGTGATGTACGCTGATCTTGTCCGCGGCGATGCCGAGCTCGCGCGCGAGCGCAGCGCGCAACGGGAAAACGCCCTGGCAATGCGTCCAGACGTCGAGATGGCCGTTTTTGTAGAGCGCGAGCCCGCAGGAGGGCGAGATCGAAGCATGCGCGAGATAGCCGCGCGTATAGGTCGCCTCGAAACGTTCCGTGGCCTGCGCATCGGGGGAAGGCGGCGCGCCGAACGGGCGGTCGATGGCGGGGCGCTGCAAGAGCCAACGGGCCTCCTGCTGCGAAGCGGCGGGCGCTTCCACATTCTGCCACGTGACGTGATCGGCGGCGGCCGCGCCGGCCAAGTCCACCGCGGTTTCGTCGTTGCTAATCACGGCGAGGAAATCGCCGTTGCGAACGAAGTCGATGGCGCCCTTGGCCGCGCGTTTGATCGCCGCTTCGTCGATCGAGCCGATGCTCGCGCCGCGATTGGGCTGGCGCACCACGCGCGCATGCACCATGCCGTCGAGTTTCATGTCGTGAATGAAAGCCGGCGCGCCGAAAACCTTGCCGGGCAGATCGAGGCGGGCGGTGCTCGCGCCGATGGTCTTGAATTCGCTCGCCGCTTTGCGTGCGCCGGTGCCGGTCGCGTCGACCGCGAGATTCACCATACCGGCGAGCGACCAGTAATCCTGCGCGCTCGACACGCCGTTGCGCAGGATCTGCCCGTCGACAATGGAAAGCTCGCGCGCATCGCAGCCGAGCATCTGCGCGGCCTTTTCCAGAAACAGCGCGCGTATATCGGCCAAGGCTTGGCGCAGCGCCGCGGCGCCGAACTGAATCGACTGGCTGCCCGCGGTATAGCCTTCGTTCGGCGTCGCCTCGGTGTCGCCGGAACGGATCGCGATGCGCGTCATCGCCACGTCGAGCTCGTCGGCGGCGATCTGCGCCATGGCGGTGAGCACGCCCTGACCGATCTCGACGCGGCCGGTAAGGATGGTGACCTGGCCCGGCGCCGGGAATGCGACCCAGCGATCGAGCCGCCGGTTGTCGGCGAGCGGGCCGGGAAGCGGGGCGTTCATTAGGCGCCTCCCGCGCGCATGATGGCCGCCGCTTTTTCCACTGCGCGCATGATCCGGTTATGCGAGCCGCAGCGGCAAATATTGCTGTCGAGCGCGGCCGCAATTTCAGCCCGCGTCGGCGACGGGTTCCGGTCGAGCAATGCCTTGGCCGAAACGATGATGCCCGAGAGGCAATAGCCGCACTGGCCGGCCTGCTCGTCGAGGAAGGCCTGCTGCAGCGGGTGAGGGCGCTCCGCGCTGCCAAGCCCTTCGATCGTGATGACGCTTTTGCCCGCGATGCTCCACACCGGCTTTGCGCAGCATTTCTCGGGCTCACCGTCGATCAGCACCATGCAGCAGCCGCATTGCTCGAGGCCGCAGCCGAAGCGCGTTCCCATCAGGCCGAGCTTATTGCGCAGCACGTCGAGGAGCGGCGTTTCCTCATTGTCGAGCGAAACGCTCACCGCTTTTCCATTGACGGTGAAATCGAATGTCCGCGGCACCGCAGAAATCCTCTGACTTAGAATCCGAATTGCTCGCGCAGGATACGCTCATCCAGGCTATGGCCGGGATCGAACAACAGATTGATCGCGGTGGCGTGATCCATCTCGATATCGACCGAGCGTACCGAGCGCACCTCGTCATGGTCGGCGACCGCGGCCACCGGCCGCTTGTCGGCCTCCATCGCCTCGATGGTGACCTTGGCCTTGTCGGGCAGCAGCGCACCGCGCCAGCGCCGCGGGCGGAAAGGGCTGATCGGCGTGAGTGCGAGCATGGATGCATTGATCGGGATGATCGGTCCCTGCACCGAAAGATTATAGGCGGTGGAGCCTGCCGGGGTCGCGACCAGGACGCCGTCCGCGATGAGTTCGGCAAGCCGCTCCTGCCCATCGATCAGAATGCGCAAATGCGCGGCCTGCGCGCTTTGGCGAAACAGCGACACTTCATTGATGGCGCGGTGCTCGTCCTTGCGGCCATGCGCGTCGCTCGTGCGCATCACCAGCGGGTGGATCACTGTCTTGTGGGCGGCGGCGATACGTTCGACGAGGCCCTCCTCGACGAACTCGTTCATCAGAAAGCCGACCGTTCCGCGATGCATACCGTAGATCGGCTTGCCCGAATTCATGAATTTATGCAGGGTTTGCAGCATCAGCCCGTCGCCGCCGAGCGGCACGATCACGTCGGCTTCTCTCGGATCGGTGTTCCCGTAGCGCCTTTCCAGGCGCTCATAAGCCGACCGTGCCTCCGGCGTCCGGCTGGCGACAAAGGCAATGCCTGTGAGGGGTGGGGCCGGCCGGCTCATTACGGACCTTCGAAGGACCTGACATGGAACGCGCGGTGCTCGTCTATACGACTTGGCCCTCGATTGTCGAGGCGGAACGGGCGGGGCGGACAATCGTCGAACGGCGGCTGGCCGCCTGCGTCAATATCCTGTCCGGCACGATCTCGCATTACTGGTGGGAAGGAAAGATCGAGCGCGCCGAGGAAGCGGTGATGATCGTCAAGACGCGTGCGGCGCTCGCCGAGGCCATAAGGCAGGCGGTAAAGGAGACGCACAGCTACAAGGTGCCGTCGATCATGGTGCTTCCGGTGGAAAGCGTCGACGCCGAATATTACGCGTGGATTGTACGCGAGACGCAGGACCATTAGGGACCGGCGCGTGTGTTCGGACAGCGCGACCGAGGATCTCTCTCTCTGGCGCTTGACTCGCGCGCGCTTCCAGGGAACATTTTACCCGTGCCGGTTCTCCGGGGGATGACCCCGGGGACGAAAGAGGGAACACGGGCACGGACGTTTTCGAAACCGTCGAATTCGTTCGGACATCCGTGGCTGCCCCCGCAACTGTGAGCGGCGAGCTCGCGTCCAAAATAGAT
>JAKAHJ010000142.1 GCA_021815055.1 Pseudomonadota bacterium
GGTTCGATGGAACGGCGGGCGGGGCGCCGAGCTCTCTTTCGGTCTTCAAAGACCCAGGGATAATCGGGCCCCCGCCCGTCACCGCGCCGCCAAGCCTATGCGAGTCGCGGCGATGAAAGTTACAAGGTAGTAAATATTGCAAACATGACGCATCGGCTTTCGAATTTTTTCCCGCGCACGCGAGGGGAAGGTTCCGGCGGCGGGCGTCGACAGCAGGGGCGGGCGATGTCCATCTATGTCGAGATCGGGCCGGACGATTTCCTCGGGCACATGTTCAATGCTTGCACGCAGGACCAGATCAACGAGTTCATCCCGGAAAAGCGCGGCTTCCGTATTCACGGCCACAGCACCACGATCCGCCTCGAACGGGTGTTCTGGACAGTGCTGGAAGAGCTCACCGGGCGGCTTCAATTGACGATGCCGCAGCTCATCGAACGCATTCACGATGGCTGCCTGGTCGCGAACGACAAGAACATTGCCTCGTGCCTACGGGTGATCTGCATGAAATACATGAACACCTACGCTTGACCGGTGCCCCTGCGGCGAAACCGGTATAGGGTTTCCTCCGATCCGCTCAGGACGGAACTCGCGGGCGCAAGTTGGTGTTTCAGGACATTAGCGCCGCTTCTTCTTGGGCACGCGCTTACCCTTCTTGCGCGCAATCGACAGCCCTATGGCGATCGCCTGTTTGCGGCTCTTGACCTTGCCGCCTTTTCCGCCCGGTCCGCTGCGCGCTTTGCCGCGCTTGTAAGCGCTTACTTCTTTTTCCACGTCTTTGGCGGCGCTGCGCGAATATTTGCGTTTGCGATTTTTTTTGGCCATGGCCTAGACCCGGCCGAGCAGAACCAGGATCAGAATGATAATGAGGACCAAGCCAAGCCCGCCGGACGGATAATAGCCCCAGCCCGAACTGTAGGGCCAGGTCGGCAGCGCTCCGATCAGCAGCAGTAAGACGATAATGAGCAGAATTGTCCGCATCGTCGCCTCCAAATCTCCACTTTGCAGCCTAACCTGCAACAGGAGGGAAAGTTCCGTGCGGCAGTTCCGCCGCGCGAAAAGAACGCGGCGCAGCGCAAGGAGCTTCGCATGCATCGATTGACTGTTGTCGGACAGCGAGAGGGCGACCGCCCACGAACCGTGCGCAGGCGCGCGAGAGCGCGCTGCTGTGTTCACGCGCTCGGCGCGCAGCGCATCACCGCGAGTGCCAGCGTCTGCGCCCGTGGGATTATGGAGTCGAGTTCGAGATATTCGCCGGGCGAATGCGTGCCGCCGCCGATCGGGCCGACTGCGCAGATCGTCGCTGCGCCGGCGGCGGACGAAAAACCGGCATCCGAGCAGCCGCCGGTGAAGATCTCCTTGACAGTCTGCCCGAGCGCGCGTGCGCAGGCGGCGTAAAGCTCATAAAGCCGCCGGCTCTCGGCGGTCTGCACCAGCGGCAGGAATTCGGCATAGGTCTCGAACGTTGCGCTGGTACCGGGGATGCTCGCGTGCTGCATGATGTCCGCGATCTTGCCGAGCATGATTTCACGGTCGGCGGGGTCGATATAGCGCAGATCCATTTCACCGGAGGCCGACGGCGCCACGGTGTTGACCGTCTGCCCGCCTTTCACCACGCCGACATTGACGGTGATGCTTTTGGCAAGATCGGTCAGCGCGTGCAGCGCGACGATCTTGTGCGCCATTTCGCCGATGGCACTCGCACCTTGCTCGAAATTCGCGCCGGCATGCGCGGCTTTGCCGGTGATTTCGAAGCGTATGAAAATCCCGGCCTTGCGCCCCGTGACGACGGCATTGCCGGGCCTGCCGGGCTCCGCGTTGAAGACGGCTTGCGCGCGGCGCGCTTCGTTTTCGATGAGGGCGCGCGATGAGGGCGAGCCGATTTCCTCGTCGCTCGTGAACAACGCTACCAAAGGCGCCGGCGCGGTGCCGAATTTCGTCATCGCCGCGGCGACGAAACAGTTCATGACCAGGCCGGCCTTCATGTCCGCAACGCCGGGCCCGTAGGCGCGGCCGTTTTCGGTACGGAAGGGGCGACGGCCCGCTTCGCCGCGCGAAAAGACCGTATCGCGATGGCCCATTAGCAGAATATTGCGCGTGCCGGGCGCGCCGACTTGCGCGCGGATGGCATTGCCAAACCGTGCATGCGCAACAATCTCGAAATCGACGCCGCGCGCCTTAAGAAAGCGGCAGATCGCATCGCCGGCGCGATCGACGCCGTCCTTGTCGTAGGAGCCGCTGTCGATGTTCACGAGCTCCGCCAGCAGGTCCTGCATAGCGCTGCCTTGGGTCGCGAGCCAGTCGAGCACTTCGTGTTGGCGGGCGGAGATTTCTTCACTCATGTGGCGCCCATCCGTTTGCCGGCCTCGCGGGCGGCGTCTTCCAGGGTCAGGAACACCGCGCCTTCGGCGCGCAAGCCATCGAGCAAGGTCTCTAGCGCCAGCATGCGGTAGCCGCGGCCGATCACATAGGGGTGCATGGTGTAAGTGAGCACCCCCCAATCGACGGTCTTCTTCATATAGACAAATTCGTCGAGCCAGCTCTGCATGACGGCGCGCGCCGGCTGCAAGCCAGGCAGCACGGTCGTTGGCGTGCGCACGAATTCGAAATGAGGATAGTCGTCGAGCGACCAACTGATCGGCATTTCGAGCAACCCGGTTGGCTCGCCGAAGCGAAACGGCTTGCCGAGAGCCGCTACGTCGCCGCGGCGCGCACGGTAGGGCAGGTAGTCCGCGCCCATCAGGCTCGAGTCGTAAAGAAATCCGTGCGCCAGCAGCAGGTCGACCGTATGCGTGCTCAGGTCCCAGGACGGCGAGCGATAGCCGCGCGCCTTGCGGCCGGTCAGGCGGACGATCGCTTCGTTGGCGCGCACGAGATCGGCTTCTTCCTCGTCGCGGCTTTGCGAGGCGGGCGGAATATGCGCCCAGCTATGATGCGCGACCTCGTGCCCGGCCGCGACCACCGCCTCGCATTCACGCGGCCAGCTCTCGATGGTAAAGCCGGGGATGAACCAGGTCGCCTTGATTCCCCGCTCTTTCAGGAGCGCAAGAATGCGTTGCGAGGCCATGGCCCCGAATTCGCCGCGCGAGAGCGGCGTGGGCGTGGTCATGCCGCGCGCGATGAAGCCGGATTGCGTGTCGAAATCGAAGGTGAGACAGACGATGTGGCGGGGCACGACTGGGTTCACCTTCATGGGGCCGGGCAGTTTCGGCTTTCGACGGCGCGCGGCATGATAGGAAAGCAGGACGGGGGGTCAAGATTTGGCGACGAGGGAAATCGGCATCATCGTCAATGGTGCGACCGGGCGCATTGCCTCGACGCAACACCTGGCCAACGCGCTGCTGCCGATCCGGGACGAAGGCGGGCTGGCGGCCGGCGCCGACCGCATCGTGCCGCGGCTCATGCTGGCCGGGCGCGACGCCGAACGCGTAAGTGCGCTGGCGGGGCGCCTGGGCATCGCCGAATGGACGGCCGATCTCGACGCTGCGCTCGAGCGGCCGGATTTCCCGATCTTCTTCGACGCCGCGGCCACCCGGCAGCGGGTCGCGACGCTTACGCGGGCGATCGAAGCCGGCAAGCACATTTATAGCGAGAAGCCGTTGGCGCCTTCGGTCGAACAGGGTGCGCAGTTGCTGCGCGCTATCCGCGCGCGCGGCCTGAAGGCGGGCGCGGTCGAAGACAAGATATTCCTGCCGGGCCTGCGAAAGCTGGCGCGGCTCGCCGCGGCCGGATTCTTCGGCCGCATCACCGGCTTTCGCCTCGATTTCGGCTGGTGGGTGTTTGACGGCGCGGAACGGCCGAGCCAGCGCCCGAGCTGGAACTACCGGCGGAGCGGCGGCGGCGGGCTGATCTCCGATATGTATCCGCACTGGCGATACGTCATCGAAACGATCCTCGGTCCGATCCGCCGCGTGGTCAGCACGGCCACGACCGTCATTCCCGAACGCGTAGACGAGGCCGGTGCCCGCTATGCGGTGGATGTCGACGACACGGCGACGACGCTGGCCGAACTCGCCAATGGCGCGGTCGGCACCATCGTCTGTTCCTGGGCGACGCGCGTGCGGCGCGACGATCTTCTCACGCTGCAAGTAGACGGCACCGGCGGCTCGGCGCTGGCGGGTCTGCACAAGTGCTGGATCCAAAGCGCCGCCGATACGCCGGCGGTCCGCCACTTCAACCCGGATGTCGATCTCGGCATGGACTATCGCGCCGATTGGAAGGAATTTCCCGGCGCCACCGAGCGGATCAATCCCTATCGCGCCGGCTGGGAGCGCTTTCTGCGGCACGTCGTGATGAACGAGCCGCTGGTGAGCGACTTCCGCGCCGGCCTGCGCGACGTGGCGCTGGCCGAGGCCTGCTACCGCAGTGCGGTCGAAGGCCGCTGGGTTGCCATCGATGAACCGGGCGCGCTGGCATAGTGAACTCGGCGTGACCGCTGCCATGCAATCGCGGACCCGTGGTGGCCGGCACCACGGGCCTGCCGCAGCCTCATCGTCCGCGTTGTTCTAGGCAGCGCTCTGGCGCGTTTTCTTGCGATACTCTTGACGCTGCTCTTTGCTCAGGTCCGCCCAATTGCGGCCGTCGCGTTGTGCGGCCGCCCTTGCCTTATCCACGTTTGCTTTGGCGGCGCTGCGGAATTGCTTGTGGAACGACCGCCTTTCGTCCTTCGAAAGGTTGGACCAATCCTTTCCCGCCGCCTTGGCGGCGTCCTTGGCTTTGCGTAAAGCCTCCTTCTGGGCCTCAGTACGTTCTATCGCCATGGTTGGAGTTCTCCCTTCGCGTTATGGCTGATTGACGGCACGATGTCGCATTGTCGGCACGGGTTCGTGGCTGACTGTGCGCATAGCTGTTGTTGCTGAACTGTCGTTGCTGAAAGCCGGCGCTCAGGTTTCTTCATCGAGACAGCATGCAAGCCGGTCGCCGTCGGCTTGGTCTCGACGAATCAGGCGTACTAGGGCTGTCCGTTAAAACACCTTTTGATAAATTCTTTCTGCTCATGCCTAGGCACATTTTGCGCCACGGCTTGCTTGAGACATTCGGTTCTCGCTTCCTGCACGCAGATCAAGGCATCGTTTCTTGCGGCCTCGCCGCGCAAACCCTTTTGTCGCGCTATCTGGCGGCATTCGAAGCGCTTGCCGCCGCGCGCGCGCGGCCGAACTGCCGGAGGGGCGCCGGGCGCCGGAGCGGCCTCCGGCGCGGCAACCGGGCCGCTCGGCGGAGGCTGCGTCTGACTGGAAGCAACCACCGTTCCGCACGCCAAGAACATGGCCGCAAGCAACAACGTGACTTTGGTCATACCCATTCTCGCCGCCAGATCGATATTTGTGGAATTGTAGCACCTTTACAGCTTCTTAGCGAGTGAAAATAGTGATCTAGGAATATCGAGATGTCCATGCGCCGACGATGACGTCGGGCAGCCTCCGAGCTTCTCCGCGACATTAACCTGCGCGTCGGCTTCGATCGCGGTTTGCTGGAGCGTTCCAACGGCCTGGTCTACCCTCTGTGAGTTCGACCTTGCGATTGGGTTTGATTGGTCGTTTGGCGATGCCATCAAACCGGCTCGGAAACGGCACGCCGCCGGAATCGGGCGCCTGGACTCTTGCGATCCTCGCCCGGTTCTTCGGTGGCCATTTGTCAGTTGATTGCGATATCAGGACAATCGGGCGGACCGATCCTGTTCCACCTCGTCAGCCAACCCTTCTGTAACGGGCCTTCTGTAACGGGCCTCGATTGGTCAATCCCTTTTTTTACGTCGTGCCTTTCGCCGGGTTCTCGCTTCTGTACGGGGTCGGCGCGAGGCCGCCACCAGATGGGGTCTGAAGAGGATAGGCCGACCAATCTACGAACGTGTGGTCGCAGTGCCGACTGGGTGGGCTGCGGTCTGACCTGATCCATCGTCCCGGCGAAGGGACTTCGCTTCGAGAAGGCCTGGTGTCGTGACCCGCCCGAAAACCGTCGCGCTTCTCCCTGTTAGGCCGCCGCGGCAGCGGCGTTGAATGGTGTTCCGTTGACGAGCATCCGGTGCAGGATCACGGCGAGCTTGCGCGCGAGCGCCACCTTGGCCTTCTTCATCCCGGCGCGCCTGGCGATCCGCATCGCCCAGCTCTTCAGCTCCGAGCAGCCCTTGATCGGCTTGATCAGCATGATGTGGGCGGCCTCATAGAGCACCGTGCGCACCGTGGCGTCGCCGATCTTGCTGATCTGGCCAGTCACGTCGGTCTGGCCGGATTGATACTTCCTCGGGGTCAGCCCGAAATACGGTCCCACCCGCTTCGACGATTTGAACCGCCCCGGATCGTCGATGGCGGAGGCATAGGTAAGCGCTACGATCGGGCCGACTGCCGGCGTCGACATCAGCAACTTGGCCTTTGCATCCAGCCGCGCCATCGACCGAACCTGCTTCTCAAAAGCCTTGAACTCGCGCAGCAGAACCGAATGCACCGAAAGCAGCGCCTCGGCGATCATCTCCAGGCTCGCATGATTGGCCACCAGCTCCCGGATCCGCGCGGCAAAACTCCGATCCGTCGTCTTGCCGACCTTCAGCCCAAAGCCGCGTAAAATCCCGCGCAGACTGTTCTCGACGTCCTGCAGCTTCGACTGCACCAGCTTGCGCGCCGTCAGCACCGCCCGCGTCTCCTGTGCTCCGATCGACTTGCAATGCACCGGCCGGAACCAGCCAAGTCGCATCAGCTGGGCTATCCCCCGCGCGTCATTGCGATCCGACTTCACCGGCATCGCCTTGAAGGCGTCACGTACGTGCCGCGTCTCCAGCAACTCCACGGCAAGACCGGCTTGCTTCATCGCCGCATACAGCCATTGTGACAGCGGCCCCGCTTCCAGGCCGATCCGCACGAGATCAAAGCCAACAGAGCCGAACCAGGCAATCAGCGCTTCCGGCTCGCTGGCAGCCTTGCCTTCGCGGATGATCTTGCCGGTCGCGTCCACAACGCACACGCTCGAGCATTCCAATGACACATCGATTCCGGCATAATGCTCCATGGTCGTCTCTCCTCGATGCTTG
>JAKAHJ010000007.1 GCA_021815055.1 Pseudomonadota bacterium
GGCGATCTCGCTGATGTCCGCGGTCGCGCGTGGCCAGAGTGCGGGCGTGCCGGCCATCTCAACGATATTGGCTTGGTAGGGAAAACGCGGCAGCAGATGCGCCTTGGCGCCTTCGAGCCGCGCGGCGATGAGCCGGCCCTCGCCGACCACCTTCAGCAAAGGCATGCGGTTCGGGTTATGCAGCGCGCTCAGGAAATTGTGGATCAGGCTGGTGATGAACACGGTCTTGCCGGCGCGCGACAGCCCGGTTACCGCCAGCCAGACGGTCGAGCCTTTGGCGAGCTCGGTCAGGTTGACGGCCTCCGCCAGCCCTTCGACCCACTCGCCGAACGCGGGCAGCTTCAGCATCGGGATAACCTCGCGGGGCTCACATGCTCTCCTCTTGCATCGGCGGCCTGCATGCCGGGACATGTAGGCAGTGTTCTGAATTTTGCAGCGGCGCAACGTAGACGGCGGCCCCGGCCCTGTCGTAGGTTTTGCCCCCGCTCCTATCCCGCCCGATCCGCCTTGGAGTTTGCAATGGCCGGCCCCGTGATCGCAGTCGCCGATAGCGTATTTCCCAACCTCGACCCGGCCACGGCCGCGCTGGCGAAGCTCAATCCAACTTTTCGCATGTCGAAAAGCGCCAATGCGGAGGACATCCTGGCCGTCGCCAAGGATGCCGACGCCATCCTGGTGACCTATGCCAAGATCACGCGCGACATCATCGGCCAATTGACCCGCTGCAAAGCCATCGGCCGTTTCGGACTGGGCGTGGACAATATCGATCTGGTGGCGGCCAAGGAGAAGGGCATCGCGGTCAATTACGTGCCGGACTATTGCATCCGCGAAGTGTCCGATCACACCATGGCGCTGCTGTTGGCGCTGATCCGCAAGGTCCCGCTCTCCAACAAACTGGTGCAGGCCGGCCGCTGGGAAATGCCCGCGGTGGTGCCGATCCGGCGCATCGAGGGCACCGTGCTGGGGCTCTTAGGCTTCGGCAATATACCGAGGCTGGTGGCGCCCAAGGCACAGGCCTTCGGGATCAAGGTCATCGCTTACGATCCTTATGCCAAGCCAGACCTGTTCAAGGCCGCAGGAGTAGAGAGCGCCGATCTCGATTCGTTGCTGGCGAAGTCCGACTACGTTTCAGTGCATGCGCCGCTGACGCCGGCGACGCGCGGCATGATGAACGCGGACGCTTTTTCAAAAATGAAAAAAGGCGCGCTGATCGTGAACACCGCGCGCGGCCCCCTGATCGACGAGCCGGCGCTGATCGAGGCGCTCGACGCCGGGCAGGTCGGCGGCGCCGCGCTCGATGTCGTCACGACGGAGCCGCTGGCGAAGGACTCTCCCCTCCTCGGCCGCGACAATGTCATCCTGACGCCGCACACCGCCTTCTATTCGATCGAGGCGCTCGACGAATTGCAGAGCAAATGCGCGTCCGACGTGGCGCGCGTGCTCAGCGGCGAGAAGGCGGTCTACCCGATCAGCGCGTAATGTCCGTTACTTCCGCTTCCGCACTGGATTTCCCCGCGCCTTTCGTGTCGTCGATCATGCGGGTCGACCCGCAATGGATCGACTACAATGGCCATCTCAACATGGCCTATTACAACGTGCTGTTCGACCGCGCAGTGGACGAGGTCTATGAGCAGATCGGCATCGGCCTCGATTACCTGAAGACGACCAATCACTCGACCTTTACCGCCGAGGCGCATGTGCGCTATTTACGGGAAATCCACGAAGGCGACCCGGTACGCGTGACGTTTCAGGTGCTCGATTTCGACGCCAAGCGCATCCACTATTTCGAGCAACTGTTCCACGCCGACGAAGGCTTTCTGTCGGCGACCTCCGAGAACATGACGCTGCATGTCGACATGGGCGCGAAGAAGGTCGCGCCGTTCCCCGCCGAAATCACGCAGCGCCTTGCCGCAATCAAGGCCGCACATACCGCGCTGCCCGCGCCAAACGGCGTCGGCCGCAGGATCGCGATGCCGAACAAAGGATGAGCGGGGCGTTACCACGCGATGATACGCCGTCGCGACGCAGTGCAAGCGCGCCAGATCTCACAACGGTCTGCGTACCGCGCCGAAGAGGATCGAGATCAACAGCAGCACAAGCGCGATGAAGAAGATGATCTTCGCCATCCCGAACGACGCGCCGGCGATGCCGCCGAAACCGAGAACGGCTGCGATCAATCCGATGATGAGAAACGTAACGACCAGCCCGAACATGGCGTTTCACTCCGGATTCAAGACCTGCTCAGTAATTCCGAGCCGTCGATCTTAGTTCCCTCGCCCCGGAACCATCCCACAATTGCCTTGTTATAGCTTCGCGACGCGATGCCTCGGCATTTGCGCCGCAACAAACGAAGCAGTGGCTGGGAGAGCGACATGTCCGAGACCGCAATTGTCGGCGAGAACGTCGAAGTCGTGCAGACCGTCAGCGGGCGCACAGCGCGCTCCGCGTTTGCCTGGAGCGTGGTGATCGCGGGTGCGCTCGCCGCATGGGCGGTGGCCTTCGTCATTGTCGCGCTCGGGGCCGGCATCGGGCTTTCGATCACATCGCCCTATTGGGGCGCCAGCGCCACCGCGCTCGGCACCGGCGGCGCGCTCTGGCTCATCTTCGCGCACACCTGCGGCTTCGCCACCGGCGGTTATCTGGCCGGACGCCTGCGCATTCGCGATCACGTTCCCGGCCCGGAAACGAAGTTCCGCGACGCCGCGCACGGCTTCATGGCCTGGGTGATCGGCGCATCGCTGATGGGGATCGCGTTGTTCTTCATGGGCGCTTTCGCCGCCAAGACGACGGCCGACGTGATCGCGCCGATCGCCGGAAGCGCGGCGGGCGAGGCGGCGGCCTCCACGAACAACAACAATGCCGGCAACGACGCCACCGGCTATTTCGTCGATATCCTGTTCCGCGGCAATCCTGCGGCGCCGGGGACGCAGACCACAGCGGCGCCCGGCGCGGGCACGGTCGGCAGCGCGCCGGCGAGCGCTCCGACCAGCGTCAACACGCAGCGGGCGGAAGCCTCGCGCATCATCCTGGCGAGCATCCGCCGCGGCAGCCTGTCGGATCCCGACAAGCAATATCTCGCCCAGCTCGTTGCAGCGCGTACCGGGCTGTCGCAGGACGAGGCCGTGCGCCGGGTCGACCAGGTGCAGCAGCAAGCGACGGCGACGGTGAAAGAGGCCGCCGACAAGACACGCAAGGCGGCGGCCTATCTGTCATTCTGGTCGTTCATGGCGCTCCTGTTCGGGGCGGCCGGGGCGACTTTGGGCGGAATCCTCGGCGGCGAACTACGGGACGAAATCTAGGGGACGACCGAGGGCGGCAAGCGGCCGGGCCCGGACCTGAAGTCTGCCGGGCCGTTCGCCTGCGAATCCGCGAGAATCCGGCGGAAAACGCCGCCGAAAAGCCGGATGACACCGGCAAAAACGCGCCCGCATCTCGAATTCGGTGCGCACGAATGCCATCTTTGCCCTTGAAGAGTCGTTGCCGGCGGCCGCGTCCGCCTTTCCGCCTTCAATGGACAACATGGCCGAGCCGAAGCGTCACGAACCTGCCTCTTTGACCCCGCAGCCCAAGCCGGGCGGCATCGCCGCGCGCGCGATGGCGCAGCGCTCGGCCCCCTATCTCGCCGACCTCAATCCGGAGCAGCGCGCCGCCGTCGAGACGCTGGACGGGCCGGTGCTGGTGTTGGCCGGCGCGGGCACCGGAAAAACCCGCGTGCTGACCACGCGCATCGCGCACATTCTCAACACCGGCCGGGCGCGGCCGGCGGAAATCCTGGCGGTGACCTTCACCAACAAGGCGGCGCGCGAGATGAAGGAGCGCGTCGGCCACATGGTCGGGCAGATCGTGGAGGGCATGCCCTGGCTCGGCACCTTCCACTCGATCGGCGTGAAGATCCTGCGCCGGCACGCCGAATTGGTCGGCCTGAAGAGCGATTTCACCATCCTCGACGTCGACGACCAGATCCGGCTCATCAAGCAGCTTCTCGAAGTCGAGAAGCTCGACGAGAAGCGCTGGCCGGCGCGCGTCTTTGCCACCATCCTCGACGGCTGGAAGAACCGCGGGCTGACGCCGGAGCAGGTGCCCGCCGGCGAAGCGGCGAGCTTCGCCACTGGCAAGGGCAAGAAGCTCTATGTCGCTTATCAGGAGCGGCTGAAGACGCTCAACGCCGCCGATTTCGGCGACCTGCTGCTCGAATGCATCCGCCTGTTCCGGCAGCATCCCGACGTGCTGCGGCACTATCAGCAACGGTTCAAATTCATTTTGGTGGACGAGTATCAGGACACGAACGTGGCGCAGTATTTGTGGTTGCGGCTGTTGGCGCAGCAGTCGTCCACTCCGGTCATTCCGGGACGGCCCGAAGGGCCGGGCCCGGAATCCAGGGTCCACGACACGGAGAATGTGGCTCTGGATTCCGGGCTCGCGCCTTTGGCGCGCCCCGGAATGACAGAAGAAAGCGCGGCGCGCGCGGCGGATTCAACCGCGGCGCAAAAGAACATCTGCTGCGTCGGCGACGACGACCAGTCGATCTATGGCTGGCGCGGGGCCGAGGTCGACAACATCCTGCGCTTCGATCATGACTTTCCGGGCGCCAAGGTCATTCGGCTCGAAAGAAATTACCGGAGCACCGGCCATATCCTCGCCGCCGCCTCGCACCTCATTGCGCACAATGAAGGAAGGCTCGGCAAGACGCTGCGCACCGAGGACGAGCCGGGCGAGAAGGTCGCCGTCACCGGCGCCTGGGACTCCGAGGAAGAAGCGCGCGCGATCGGCGAGGAGATCGAACAACTGCAACGCCAGGCGCGCGAGAACGGCGAGGACCATCCGCTCGACGAGATCGCGATATTGGTGCGCGCCTCGTTCCAGATGCGCGAATTCGAAGACCGCTTCATCCAGCTCGGCCTGCCCTATCGCGTGATCGGCGGCCCGCGCTTCTACGAACGCGCGGAAATCCGCGACGCGCTCGCCTATTTGCGCGTGGTGGCGCAGCCGGCCGACGACCTTGCCTTCGAGCGCATCGTCAATGTGCCGAAGCGCGGCCTGGGCGACGCCACCGTGCAGATGCTGCATGACTATGCGCGCAAATCGCGCGTGCCGCTGGCCGAGGCCGCGCGCCTGCTCTCGTCCACCGACGAGATGAAGCCGAAACCGCGCGGGAGCTTGCGTGAGCTGATGGCGTCGTTCGAACGCTGGCGCGGCAAGAAAGACCAGATCCCGCACACCGAGCTCGCCGAGATCGTGCTCGATGAGTCCGGCTACACCGAGATGTGGCAGAAGGACCGTTCCGCCGACGCCGCCGGCCGGCTGGAAAACCTCAAAGAGCTGGTGCGCTCGATGGAGGAGTTCGAGAACTTGGCTGGCTTCCTCGAACACATTTCGCTGGTGATGGACACCGACCGCGGCGAGGCCGAGCAGGCGGTGAACATCATGACGCTGCATTCGGCCAAGGGGCTCGAATTCGACACCGTGTTCCTGCCCGGCTGGGAGGAAGGCCTGTTTCCGCATCAACGTTCTTTGGACGACCAGGGCCGCGCCGGGTTGGAGGAGGAACGCCGGCTCGCGCATGTCGGCCTCACACGCGCGCGCAAACGCGCGAAAATCTATTTCGCTTCCAACCGGCGCATCCACGGCCTGTGGTCGACCAACGTGCCCTCGCGCTTCCTTGACGAACTGCCGCCGGAGCATGTCGAGGTGAAGGAGGCCGCTGGCGGCACCGGCGGCTTCGGCATGTCGGGCTACGGCCCCAATTCTTATGGAGCATCCCGCTTCGACGAGATGGGCGCCTTCGGCTCGAGCTATTCGACGCCCGGCTGGCAGCGCGCGCAAAAAACGCGAGAAGCGAGGAAGGGCAAAGGTGGTTTCAACGAAAGCGGTGCGCCACGTTATGTGCCGGACGGGGTTTTCGACGACGCACGGGACGACGATGCGGGCGCGGAGCCCATTGGAAGCCGTGCCAGCGCCACATCGTCCCCCCGCCGCGCCCCGCTCACCATTGAAGGCGAGCTGGTGGCGAAATCCACCGGCGCCACCTCATCGTTCCGCGTCGGCGAACGCGTCTTTCACCAGAAATTCGGCAACGGCAATGTCGTGGCCGTGGACGGCAACAAGCTGACGATCCGTTTCGACAAGGCCGGGGAAAAGCGGGTGGTGGATAGTTTCGTGGAGAGGGTGTGAGGCGCCCCCCCGTCTTGACCGGGCTTGACCCAGCCATCCACGTCTTATCTGCTGATGTCGATCAGACGTGGATGCCCGCGACAAGCGCGGGCATTTCGGGAGTATGTCTTGCTCCGCGACAGCCGTGATATTATCCGCCGGTTGCGGCAGGATGGCTTTGAAGAAAAGTCAGTGCGCGGTTCGCACTATAAGTTCGTGCATCCGATCACTGAGCGGATGGTGATCGTGACGCATCCACGCAAGGATATTCCGCGCGGCACGGTGCGAGCAATTTACCGGGACGCGGGCTGGCCAAAGGACTGAACGGAGCAATGCGATGACCCACTACATCGCTCTCATCCATAAGGAAGCCGACAGTTGCTACGGCGTCTCATTCCCCGACGTGCCGGGCGTGACTACCGCGGCCGATAGCCTCGATGAGGCGCTGCAAAAGGCATCCGAGGTGCTCGAATTCGCCGCCGAGGACTGGCGCGAGCACACGGGTCGGGCATTTCCGCAGCCCCGCACCATCGACGACCTGCGCGCAGACCCGGCGTTTCAAGACGATGCCGCCGATGCCGTTATCGCAGCCGTGCCGTTCCGCGCCAAGGCTGAAGCGGCGGAGTAGCCTCCGCCGAACACGTCTTCCACCAGAAATTCGGCAACGGCAATGTCGTGGCCGTGGACGGCAACAAGCTGACGATCAGGTTCGACAAGGCCGGGGAAAAGCGGGTGGTGGATAGTTTCGTGGAGAGGGTGTGAGGGGGGCTTCCCTTCCCTCTCCCCGCACTGCAACGGCAACGCGCGCCTGACGGCACGCTCCTCAGCATGAGCCGGGGCAGCGGGGCAAGCGCCGGATTGACCCCTACACCCCAATGGGGTACTCTCCCGTCCCATGCTCGACCGGCCCGTTTCGGTGGTTGAATTCCCCAGCTATCGGCGGCGGGCGGACGAATTGCTCGGCCCCGACGAGCAAACCGCCGTCGTCGATCTGATCGCCTTTAATCCGACTTGCGGCGATTTGATCCCGGACACCGGCGGCCTGCGCAAGGTTCGTATCGGGCTCGGAGGAAGCGGAAAGAGAGGTGGCGCGAGGGTCATCTACTACTTCTACAATCTCAAGCCGACGTGAGCGAGCGGGACAAGAGGACGTTCATCGTTTTGGTGAAGGAGATCGTGGCGCAATGGCAAAGAAAGTGACCAAGCGGACCAAGAAACCGAGAGTCGCCGACGACATCCTCGCCAGCCTGCAAGAGGCCGTGCGCTGGGCGCGCGGCGAAAAGGTGGACGTGATCGTCCACACCGTCGTCCCCAGCAACACCGACGCGCGGCTGGCGCGCCACAGGCTCGGGCTGTCGCAGCGCGAATTCGCCGCCGTGATCGGCACCGGCGTCGGCACCGTGCGCAAATGGGAACTCGGCACGCGTCGGCCCTCCGGCGCCGCGCGCACGCTGATCGAGGTGATCAAGCGCGAGCCGACGGCGGTCAAGCGCGCGCTCAAGGACAAGATGGCGTCGTGAAATGCGTAGAAGCGCGTCATATTGGCTTTGCGAGACGCTGGGTTACGCGCTCTGCGAACTGGCTTTCAAGACCGATTGCTGGGGGCCATTCGCATCGAGCTATCGCTTGGGCTGCTGGTTTTACGCCATGGCTGACAATTACGCGCCGGGCTAGCCTAATCTGAGCCCCCTCACTCCCGCCGCCACGCCACCACCTCAACCCCCTTCCCCGCATCCAGCACCTCGCGCTCGCGTGCGACCATGCCATGCCGCGCGAGCACCTCTTCCGGCGTCAACGCGGGCACTTCGGGAAACACCGGCCGGCCGCCGGGCAGGCGCACCCCGGGCGCGCGCGTCAGGTAGAACACGTCGTAGCGGTCGAGGAAGAGCCCAAACACATCGGTGCCGCCGATGACGCCGACGCGCGTCACCGGCGCCGTGAACGCTTCGAGCGCGTCCTCGAACGCGAGGGCGGCGGGATTCCAGGCGAACACCTGCGGCTCGCTGCTCGTCTGTTCGAGTCCGGGGCCGCGCCGTGTCAGGATCAGGCGGCGGCGCTCCGCGGAGCGCGCCTGCTGCTCGCGCGAATGGCGGCCGTGAACGACGAGGTCGGCAGCGCCAAGCCCGCGCTCGAAGAAGCGCTGGTCGGCCTCGAACACGAGGCCCTGCGGCATCACGCCGGCAGCATCGGCGAGCATGCCGTCTTCGGAGACGATGGCGTAACCTTCGATGACAGGGTCGGGCATGACAGGCCGGTACATATAAGCTAAAAATGAATGGCCGGAAACGGGGCCGGCCGCGATTGTAGCCAATGCTTCGGGGGGAAGCATCCATGCGTTTTGCCGCTCGGTTCTCTATCGTGTTGGCGGTGGTTCTCGCGGCCGCTCCGGCCTTCGCCGTCGATCTCAATTCGTTCCGCAAAATGCATAGGCTGCCTGCGCTCAAGCACAGCGCGCTGCTCACCGGCGCGGCCTATGAACATGCGCGCGACTTGGCGCGGCGCAACCATCTCGATCACAACGGCTTCGAAGAGCGCATGGGCATGATCTCCTCCATGGCGGCGGAAAATGTGCTGGTCGGCTGCCGCGACAGGGCTTGCGCCTTCCGGGTGTGGGCGAAGTCGTCCGGCCACCGGCGCAACATGCTGATGAAAGGCGTCACCCGCTACGGCCTCGCCTCCGCCACCGCGCAGAACGGGCGGGTGTATTGGGTGCTGGAATTGGGAAATTAGAGGCCGCCGGGAGCGCTTCGCCGCGCCTCACGGCCCGGGCTTCACCGCCATGCTGTTGGACACGACCGGCGGGTCGTGCCTCATCTATGCCAATTTCAAGGCGCGGCGCGACGGCATTCTCGACTCGGGCTTCCTGCGCTTCCACGGCACGATAGAACTCCATGAGACGGGGCCGGCGCGCGAGCGCATCTTCTCGCTGCTCGTCCCGCGCGAGCGGCAAGCCGAGGCTGTAAGCTTTCATCTCTCAGGACAAATGAAGAAAAACCCGCGCCGGGAACGCTCCGCCTTTCCGTGCATTGAACCTTCGTGACCCGCCTTATTCGCGCCACGGCGCCTGCTATGCTTTCACCGTTCGGGCTGGTCGGGAGTTTGTGCCATGTTTTTCCGTCGCCAATTGCTTTCGCTCGCCGCAGCGCTCGCGGCGCTGGCTCTGAGCGCGCCGGCGCAGGCCGATTTGCTGGTGAATATCGACAAGTCGACACAGCAGATGACGGTCTCGGTCGACGGCGTCCCGCGCTATGTCTGGCCGGTGTCGAGCGGCGGGCGCGGCTACGACACGCCAAGCGGCGAGTTCAAGCCGTTCCGCATGGACAAGGACCACTTCAGCCGCGAATGGGACGACGCGCCGATGCCCTATTCGATCTTCTTCACCATGAACGGCATCGCCGTCCACGGCACCTACGAGACCAAGAGTCTCGGCAAGGCGGTGTCGCACGGCTGCGTGCGGCTGTCGCGCGAACATGCCGCGACGCTGTGGAGCCTGGTGAAAGAGCAGAAGATGGCCAACACCAAGGTCGTGATCGGCGGCGAGATCCCGGGCGGGGCCGGCACGGCGGTGGCCCGGCAGCAACCCAGCTATCAGCGCGATTATCGTAGTGACGACCGCTATTATTACCGCAACGACCAAACCGCTAGCGCGACGCAGGCAGCGCCCGCCGGCGCAGGGCGCTACGGACCGACCTATTACGACCAAAACGGCCGGCCTTATTATTATTGGAACGGCCGCTCCTATTACTATCAGCGCGCACAGCCCGGCTATGACACGCGCACTCAAACCTATGGCCAGGACGGAGGGACCTATTACGGCCAGCGCCCGCAGACTTATGGCGCGCAAACTTATGGCGCCCAGAATCCGCGGCCTTATGGCGCCCAGCCTGCGGACTCCTATTACGCCCAGCGCGCGCCGCGCTATGACGACCAAAGCGATCAGCCCCAAAGCGATCAGCCCTATGTCGCACAGCGCTATTACAGGGCGCCGGCGCCGTTCCCGTTCGGCTGGTGACGCGCGCGGAGGAGCCGCCCATGATCCGCAAGCTCGCCGGCGGCAAGTACAGGCTCTATTCGCGCAGGAGGAATCCGAAGACCGGCAAGCGCCGCAATCTCGGCACCTTCGACACCAAGAAAGCCGCGATGAAGCACGAGCGCGAGGTGCAATATTTCAAGCGCCACTGAACGGCGGCGCCTGACGCCTCCGGCGCTCGCTAGCGGCGGCTCATGCCGGCGATGACGCGGCGAGCCGGTTTGCGTTCCACCACGACCGCGCGCGGCGCCGACGGCGAGCCGGAGAACACGGCGGTCTTGAGCGCAGGCCTGAGACCGATCTTCGACGGCGCGCGGCGCTTGAGCAGTTCCGCGCGGACTTGATCAATAGGCATGCCGATGAGCGCGGCGGCGATTTCCGCCTGATCGTCGAGCTTGTCCGCCAATCCCTCGGCAGCCACGATCGCTTCCTCGAGCGTCGGCGCCTCCTTGCGCACGCGCCGCGGACCGTACTTGGTCTGCCAAGCCTGATCTTTGTTTTTGCTCATGTTTCGCCCTTCATTCATCGCCACTTTATAGCCTGAATATTGCATTGCAGCAAGCTATTTGTGCAGCGCGGCATATGAGTCATCGCCAGCCGAAGCGACGCGCACTCGCATACGAACCCGTTGCGGCCCATGCTGTTCCATAACCGTCGCACGCGCCCGCGCAAACGGCTACAAGTCGCGCCATGAATGCACCCACGACCGCCGTTCGCCTGGCCTGCGACGAAAAGACCGCCCGCAAGATTGCAGACTATCTGGGCGAGAGCCTCGACGCCAACGATACCGCCTGCGCCGCCTTCGAGGATGACACGGGCCAGTGGCAGGTGGCGATCCATTTCCGCGATCCGCCCGACAAAACTGCGTTGCGCGAATTGGTACGTGGCACGGCCGGCGAAGCGGCAGCCGACGCGCTGACTTTCGAGCAAGTGGCGACCCGGGACTGGGTGGCGGATAGCCTCGCCGGCCTCAAGCCGGTGCGCGCGGGCCGCTTCGTCATCCATGGCGCACATGACCGTGCACGCGTGAAAGTCAACGACATCGGCATCGAGATCGAAGCCGCGCTCGCCTTCGGTACCGGCCATCACGGCACCACGCGCGGCTGCCTTCTGGCGCTCGACGATTGGGCGAAACGCTTGGTTATCCCTCCCCTGAAAGGGGAGGGTCGCCGCGCGCAGCGCGGCGGGGTGGGGTCATTGCACCGACTTGCATCAAGCCCCCCACCCGGCCGCTTCGCGGCCACCCTCCCCCGCAAGCGGGGGAGGGATAAAAAGAAAATCCTCGACGTCGGCACCGGCTCGGGCGTGCTGGCGATCGCGGCGGCCAAGCGAATACCCGGCCGCGCGATCGCGAGCGACATCGACCCGCTCGCGGTCGCATCGGCGCGCGCCAATGCGCGGCTCAACAAGACGCCCTCGATCGCCTTCGTGCGGACGGCCGGCGCAAGCACGCGCGCACTCACCGCGCGCGGACCTTACGATCTCATCTTCGCCAATATCCTGCTCGGACCGCTGACGCGCATGGCGGTGCCGCTGACGCGGCTCGCCGCGCGCGGCGGACGCGTGGTGCTGTCGGGGCTGTTGCCCGCGCAGGCCAATGCCGCGCTCGCCCTCTATCGCGCGCAGGGGCTCACACTGGAGAAGCGCGTCCCGGTCGACGGCTGGATGACCCTGGTATTGAAGCGGCCTTAGCCAAGAGTATGGTGCAGCCTATGTTCGAAGCTCGCTTCCAGACCTTCGACGATTCGAGCGAGCGCGCCCACAGCGCCATCCGCGTCGCGGGCTTGCGCGCGGAACTGACGCGCCGCGGCCTCGACGGTTTCGCGGTGCCGCGCGCCGACCGCCAGCAGAACGAATATCTGCCGGCGAGCGAGGAACGCCTCGCCTGGCTCACCGGCTTCACCGGTTCCGCCGGTTTCGCCGCGGTGCTGAGCGACAGAGCGGCGGTGTTCGTCGACGGCCGCTATACCGTGCAAGCCGCGGCCCAAGTCGACCAAACCGTTTTTTCGATCGAGCATCTGGTGGAGACCCCGCCCGACCAGTGGCTGGCGCAGAATCTCAAAAGCGGCGCGCGGCTCGGCTACGATCCGTGGCTGCACACGAGCGACAATGTCGAGAAGCTGCGGCAGGCCTGCGCCACGGCCGGCGCCGAACTGGTTGCGGTCGACGGCAACCCGATCGACGTTTTGTGGCGCGACCGCCCGGCGCCGCCCGCGGGCGCCGTCGTGCTGCGCGACATCGCGCTCGCCGGCGAAAGCGCGACCGACAAGCTCGCGCGCATTCGTGGCGAACTCGCCAGACTGCGCGCCGATGCGCTGGTGGTGTCCGATCCGCAAAACGTCGCCTGGGCCTTCAACATCCGCGGCTCCGACATCGCGCATACACCGCTGGCGCTGGCCTTTGCGCTCGTCGCGAAGGAAGGCCGGCCGCGGCTCTATGTCGACGCAGGCAAGCTCGACAACAATGTGCGGAACGCCTTGGAGGAATTCAGCGATGTGCTCGGTCCGGATGACCTCGCCCGCGATCTGGCCGCGCTTCAAGGACAGACGGTGCGGCTCGACCAGGCGAGCGCGGCCGATGCGCTGACGCGGCTCGTCGCCGAGCACGGCGGCAAGCCGGTGCGCGGCGCCGATCCGATCGCGCTGATGAAGGCGGTGAAGAACCATGCCGAAATCGCGGGCTCGCGCGCCGCGCATCAGCGCGACGGCGCGGCGGTGACGCGTTTTCTCGCCTGGCTCGACCGCGAGGCGCCGAAAGGCCTCATCGCCGAAATCGACGCGGTGATGGCGCTGGAAAGTTTCCGGCGCGAGACCGGCCTTCTGAAGGACATCTCGTTCCCGACCATCGCCGGCGCGGGCCCGAACGGGGCCATCGTGCATTACCGGGTCACGCGCGAGAGCAATCGCCGGCTCGGCATGAACGAACTGTTCCTGATCGATTCCGGCGCGCAATACGAAGACGGCACCACCGATATCACCCGCACGGTCGTCGTCGGCACGCCGAGCGATGAAATGCGCGATCGCTTCACCCGCGTACTCAAAGGTCACATCGCCATCGCAATCGCCGTGTTTCCGGAAAACACCAGTGGCGCGCAGCTCGATCCCCTGGCGCGCCTGTCGCTCTGGCAGGCGGGGCTCGATTTCGACCACGGCACCGGTCACGGCGTCGGCAGCTATCTGTCGGTACACGAGGGACCGGCGCGCATTTCCAAGCTCGGCACCGTGGCGCTTCGGCGCGGCATGATCCTGTCGAACGAGCCCGGCTATTACAAAACCGCCGCCTATGGCATCCGCATCGAGAACCTGGTGCTCACCATCGCAGCGCCCGAGCCGATCGGCGCCGAGAAGCCGCTCAACGCCTTCGAGACGCTCACGCTGGCGCCGATCGACCGCCGCCTCATCGACACGCGCATGCTGACTTCGAAGGAGCGGCACTGGCTCGACAGCTATCACGCGCGCGTGCAGGAGACGCTTCTGCCGCTGGTCGATGCGGACACCCAGGACTGGCTGGAGAAGGTGACAAGGCCGCTGGGGCACTGACGATGGACGCAAGGCAGGCACGGCGTCCGGCCTGACCGGATTCGCGCAAATGGCGGTCGGCGCCGTACTGACGCAGATCGTGTCGGTCGCGCTCGTCAACTCGACCACGGCGATGCCGATGGCGTGGATGATGCTCACCGGCGTGCTGGCGACCGGCGCGGTCTATGTGGGGCTGGTGAAGAGAGTTACTGTCGTCCCGGGCGACCATTAGCGAGAGGCCCAAGACCTATACGCCGCAGCACCTCCAGGCCTCAAGGTGAGGAGCGCTGCGAAGCAGCGCGTCCCGAAGGGCGCGGGCGGCCCCAAACAGCCTACTGCCCCAGCTCGTAGCTCACCGTCACCGCCGCGCGCAATTCCCGCTCGCCCGGACCCACCGCAACGCCGCCCGCTGCGGCCCGCATCGCGGCCAGCGGGCGCGGCGGCGGACTGGAACCCTCCTCGGTGATCGCCGCCACCGGCCCAAGCTTGCCGCCAGCGGCCTTCACGTAGAGCTCTGCCTTGCGGCGGGCGTCGGCGATGGCCTCGTCGCGGGCCTGGTCGAGCAGTTTGGATTGCTCGGAAACGACAAACTCAATGCCCGACATCTCATTGGCCCCGGCGGCGATGGCGCCATCGAGGATGGCCGGCATGTTGTCGATGCTGCGGATCTTGATCGAGACCTGGTTCGTCACCCGGAAACCCAAAAGACGCGGTGCGCCTGGCTTGCTCGAGTCGTATTGCGGCTGCAGCGACAGGCGCGAGGTTTGGATGTCGCGATCGGCAACGCCGGCGCCTTTAAGGGCGGCGAGCACCGCCGCCATCTGCTTGGAATTGGCATCGCTGGCTTCGCGCGCGGTGTGACCCGGGCTGCTGACGCCGATGCGGATAACGGCGGCGTCAGGCACCACCGCCACGGTCGCCTCGCCGGTGACGGTCACCAGCCGCTCGGCCGCCCGGACAGGCGCGCAGCCGAGCGCGATGCCGGCCGCCAGCACGAAAAAAAGGACAGGCCGCATCGCCACCTCACTTGACCGGTACGTAAACATTCACCACCAGCCTGTCCGCGTTCGCGGCAATCGGCTCGGTGACATATTCCTCGACGAACAGGTCCTTGGCCTCGAGCTGCTTGTCATCGAGATAGTTGGTGATCGCCTCGTAAGTCGAATCCATTGCATCGTAGGAGCCGCGATGCACGAATTTGAGTGCCTTGCCGGTCGGCGCCGGGCGCACGGCAATGTCGCCCTTGGGCGGGTCCTTGGGCATTTCGGCGATCGGCAGTGCCGCCTCGAAGTCAAAGCCGGTGTCGTCGGTCTGCGTGTAGATCGTCATCGGCAGGCCGTTCGGTTTGATGCCCTGCTTGTCGAGATACTCGTGCAGCGATTTGAAGGCGTCGGCCAGGGTGTCGAAGGCCGCATCCCAGTTGGTGTGACCTTTGAAATAGACGAGGTTGCGTTCCGGCAGGGTCACCTCCTGGCCGAAGGCGTCGCCCGGCTGCAACTGTTGCGGGATGCCCGGATCGGACGGCTTGACCGGCGCGGGCTGTGCCCCGGCAGGCCCGGCGGCGAGCGCGAGCGCCAACGCGACAAGGATCGGCACCGCAGAGCGGCTGCGAGTCATAACGGTCCTCCGTTTCTTGGTTTTATCGGTCCGGTCCGGCGGTTCGGCGAATCGCCCCGGTTTCCTGGTGCATCCTATCATGGCCCCTGGCCAAGCGGCGGGTATTCGCCATATAAAGCGGGCGAAAGGCGGGCAACGAAGCATTAAATGCTTTGGCGCTCGTTGTTGTTCAACGGACGTTTCAATAGCCAGAGTCATGGGCGCGCTCGCCAACCAATCTTTCGTGAAGATGAACGGCATCGGCAACGAGATCGTCGTGGTCGACCTGCGCGCCGGTGCGGCCAAAATCGAGCCGGCGGAAGCACGCGCTGCGGCCTCGCCGCAAGGCGCGCCCTACGATCAGTTGATGGCGCTCTATCCGCCGCGCACGCCCGGCACCGACGCCTTCGTGCGCATCTACAACAATGACGGCTCGGAAGCCGGCGCCTGCGGTAACGGCATGCGCTGCGTGGCTTCGCTCGTGGCCGACGAAACCGGTAAGGACGCGCTCAGTTTCGAGACCGCCGCCGGCCTGCTCAACTGCTGGAAAAACCCGGACGGCCTGTTCACCGTCGACATGGGCCCGCCGCGCTTCAAGTGGAACGAGATTCCGCTGGCTGAGGAATTCCGCGACACGCGCGCCATAGAATTGCAGATCGGGCCGATCGACAGACCGGTGCTGCATTCGCCCTCGGTGGTGAACATGGGAAATCCGCACGCGATCTTCTGGGTCGACGACGTGAATGCCCATGACCTCGCCCGGTTTGGACCGTTGCTCGAGAACCACCCGATCTTTCCCGAGCGAGCCAACATCACGCTCGCGCATGTCGTTTCGCGCGAGCGCATCGTCATCCGCACCTGGGAACGCGGCGCGGGCTTGACGCGCGCCTGCGGCTCGGCCGCCTGCGCCGCCGCGGTCGCCGCGGCGCGGCTCAAGCGCACCGAGCGCAAGGTGAAAGTCACGTTGCCCGGCGGCGAACTCACGATCGAATGGCGCGCGAGCGACGACCACGTGCTGATGACCGGGCCGGTGGAATTCGAGTTTGCGGGAAAATTCGATCAAGCTTTGTTCGACAAGGCCGCAGTGCCGTGAACTTTCTTCACCTCCCCCTGGAGGGGGGAGGTCGGCGCGCGAAGCGCGCCGGGAGGGGGTGAACTTTTTCGATGGTCACCCCACCCCGATCCTCGCTTCGCTCGGATCGACCCTCCCCCTCCAGGGGAGGGTGAAAGTGGAGTCGCTTTTGAATGCCCCCTGATGTCCTCACCTTCGGCTGCCGCTTGAACATCGCCGAGTCGGAAGCGGTGCGGCGCGCGGCCGCGCAGGCCGGCTGCGACGACACGGTGATGGTCAACACCTGTGCGGTAACCGCCGAAGCCGTGCGCCAGGCGCGGCAGTCGATCCGCCGCATCAGGCGCGAACGCCCCGACGCGCGCATCGTGGTCACGGGCTGTGCGGCACAGACCGAGCCGGACGCCTTCGCCGCGATGCCCGAGGTCGCGCGCGTCATCGGCAACGAGGAAAAATTCGACACGCAAGTCTGGGCGTCGGACGCCCGCGTCGCGGTCGGCGACATCATGGCGGCCAAGGCGATGCGCCCGCAGGCCATCGACCGGATCGAACGCCACACCCGCGCTTTCGTGCAGGTGCAGAACGGCTGCGACCATCGCTGCACCTTCTGCATCATCCCGTTCGGACGCGGCAATTCGCGCTCGCTGCCGGTCGCAGACGTGCTGGCGCAGGTGCGGCGCTTGGTCGAGAACGGCTATCGCGAGGTCGTGCTCACCGGCGTCGACATCACCAGCTACGGCGCGGACTTGCCGCGCGCGCCGCGCCTCGGCGTGCTGGTAAAGGCCGTGCTCGAGGAATTTCCCGATCTCGCGCGTCTGCGTCTGTCGTCGATCGACTCGGTCGAAGCCGATCGCGATCTGCTCGACGCGCTCGCCGGCGAGCCGCGCCTGATGCCGCATCTGCATCTGTCCTTGCAACACGGCGACGATCTGATCCTCAAGCGCATGAAGCGGCGGCACACGCGCGCCGACGCCATCCGCTTCTGCAATGAGGTGCGCCGGCTGCGCCCCGATGTCGCTCTCAGTGCCGACATCATCGCTGGCTTCCCGACCGAAAGCGAAGAAATGTTCGCCCGCTCGCTCGATCTCGTCGAGGCATGCGGGTTGGCGCAGCTTCACGTGTTTCCGTTCTCGCCAAGGCCGGGCACGCCGGCCGCACGCATGCCGCAGCTTGACCGCGCGCTGGTCAAGGAACGCGCCGCGCGCCTGCGCGAAAAGGGCGCCGCGGCGCTGGCGCGCCATCTTGATACGCAGGTTGGCACACGCCGGCGCGTGCTCGCCGAACGCGGCGGCGTCGGCCATACCGAGCAGTTCACGGCGGTGCGGCTGGCTGCGCGGATCGTGCCAGGCACTCTTCTCGATCTCACGATGATGGGGCACGATGGCCGGCAGCTATTGGCGGCCTGAACGCAAGGGGGATCGCATGAGCGGCGAGCATCGGATCACCACCCTCGAGCAGCTCGAAGCGCTCTATGGCAAGCCCTCCGGCCCCGCCGTGGTCAAGGAGGTCGATCGCATCAGCAAAGGCTATCGCAAGCTGATCGAAGCCTCACCCTTCGTGGCGATTGCGACCTGCGGCCCGGAAGGGCTCGACTGCTCGCCCAAGGGCGATCCGGCGGGCTTCGTGCGCATTCTCGACGACCAGACGCTCGCCATTCCCGACCGGCCAGGCAACAACCGCATCGACGGCTTCCGCAACATCCTGCGCGACCCGCGCATCGCGCTGCTGTTTCTTATTCCCGGCGTGGGCGAGACGCTGCGCGTGAACGGCCGGGCGTCGATCTCGATCGATCCGGAACTGATGGCGGGTTTCACTATCAACGGCAAGCTGCCGCGCTGCGTGCTTGTGGTTCACATCGAGGCGATCTTCTTCCATTGCTCGAAGGCCATCGTGCGCTCGAAGTTGTGGGACGAGGCCACCAAGATCGACCGCAAGAGCCTGCCGTCGACCGGCGCGATCATCGCCGAATTGAGCCAGGGCCAGTTCGGCGGCGATGATTACGACCGCACGGCGCCGGAGCGTATCAAGGCGGGGCTTTATTAGTTATTAGCCGGAATACCGCGATCCCATGGTTCGAGACGCGTCGCTGAAGCGACGCTCCCCACCATGAGGATCGCTCCCATAGACCTCATCCTTAAGGATGAGGCGGACAGAGGCTGCGGCGTATGGGTCCCCGCCTCCGCAAACGCTTCGGCGGGCGCAAGACATCAACCCCTCGAAGCGATATGTGATGCCGAGCTTCTTGGCTTCCGCGAGCTTGGAGCCAGCGCCTCGGCCCTGTCGTCGCAGATGCGCGTTCAGAAAAACATTCGATAGCACAATAGCTTGGTCATCCGCTATCAACTTTCGTCAGCGTAGGTTCGTTATCTTGAACAATTTTTCCGCGCGTATAGGCTGTGCATCGTTCGTATAGCCACATGCCGCGGATGCGGCGCACGCGGGAGGTTCAGATGTCGCTCGCTTCTTCCCCTGTACGCGCGCGCGCTTTGATAACCGGCGCTTCATCCGGGATCGGCGCGGTCTTTGCCGAACGTCTCGCCCGCGATGGCTTCGACCTAGTTCTGGTGGCGCGCCGGCGACAACGGCTCGAAGACTTGGCCCAACGTTTAACTGACGAATGCGATGTGGACGCCGAAGTCATCGACGCCGACCTCACCGACGTCAGCGACCTGGACGCGCTCGAAGCACAGGTCGCCGAAGACGGGACGCTGACGCTGCTGATCAATAATGCCGGCTTTGGCGGCTACAATCCCTTTGTATCGCTTGTGCCCGATGTCATCGACGACCTCATCGATATTCATATCCGCACGGTGACACGGCTGACACGCGCGGCGCTGCCGGGAATGGTCGATCGTGGCGCCGGGGCCGTCATCAATATCGCGTCGATGCTTGCATTCAGCGGCACGCTGCCGCCAAACCCGCTGCCGCACCGTGCCGTCTATGCGGGAGCGAAAGCCTATCTGCTGACCTTTACCCAGGCGCTCGCCGGCGAGCTGACCGGCACCGGCGTACGCGTGCAGGTTTGCATGCCGGGCATTGTCGATACCGAATTTCACACCATTCAGGGCATAGACCCGAGCAAGATTGCGTCGAAGCTGCAGCCACAGGATATCGTCACCGCCTCGCTGGCCGGCCTGGCGAAGGGTGAGGTTGTGTGCATACCGGGGCTGGCCGACGCTGCCTTGTTCGACGCGTTGGGCGAAGCGCAGCGCACGGTCATGCGAGCAGGCGCGCTGCAGAGCGCCGGGCTCGCGGAACGCTATCGGCAGGTAGGCTGACCGCTATTCGACCAGCTTCAGCCACTCGTCCTCGCTCAGCACCGTGATGCCGAGCTTCTTGGCTTCCGCGAGCTTGGAGCCCGCGCCCGGACCGGCGACCACCAGATCGGTCTTCTTCGACACCGAGCCGGCGGCCTTCGCGCCCAGCCGCTCGGCCATGGCCTTGGCCTCGTCGCGCGTCATCTTTTCGAGGCTGCCGGTGAACACCACGGTCTTGCCGGCGACGGCGGTGTCCTTTTTCGGCTTCTCGACATCGAGGATGCGCACCTCTTTGGTGAGCCGCTCGACGATGCCGCGATTGTGGCCCTCGCCGAAAAAGGCTGCGACCTCCTGGATCACAGTGTCGCCGATCTGGTCGAGCGCATCCATTTCGGCGACCGCCTCCGCGTCGCCCTTGGCGACCTCGAGGCAGGCCTCGTGGAAGGCGTCCCATGAGCCGTAGCCGCGCGCGAGCGCGAGCGCCGTGGTCTCGCCGACATGGCGGATGCCGAGCGCGAAGATGAAACGGTCGAGCGCGATTTCACGCCGCGCCTCGATGGCGTTGAACAGATTGCGCACTGAGGTTGCGCCGTAGCCTTCGATGTCTTCCAGCTTGATGGTGCGGTTGCGCGCAGAAAGCGTGAAGATATCTGCCGGCTCCTTCACCCAGCCTTGTTCGAAAAAATATTCGATCTGCTTCTCGCCCAGACCGTCGATGTCGAAGGCCCGGCGCGAGGCGAACTGCTTCAAATGCTCGATCTTCTGATAGGGGCAGGCGAATTCGCCGGTGCAGCGCCTTCGCGCGCCTTCCTCGCCGGTCGCGGTTTCCTCGCGCACCACGTCGGTGTGCAGCGGGCACGGACATTTTTTCGGAAACTGATAGGGCTTGGCGTCCTTCGGCCGCTTGTCGATGACGACATCGACGATCTGCGGGATGACGTCGCCGGCGCGTTGCACGATCACCGTGTCGCCGATGCGAATGTCGCGGCCCTCGCGCAGCACCTCGCCTTTGTTGCCGATGCCCTTGATGTAGTCCTCGTTGTGCAACGTGACGTTCTGCACGATCACGCCGCCGACGCCGACCGGCTCGAGCTGCGCGGTCGGCGTGAGCACGCCGGTGCGGCCGACCGTGATTAGCACGCCGCGCACTTTCGTCGTCGCGCGCTCGGCCGGGAATTTGTGCGCCACGGCCCAGCGGGGCGAGCGCGACACGAAGCCGAGCCGCTCCTGCCAGTCGAGCCGGTCGACCTTGTAGACGACACCGTCGATGTCGTAATCGAGGCCGGCGCGGCGCTCTTCGATATGGCGGTGGAACGCCAGCAGTTCCTCGACCGAATGGCACAATTTAGTGAGCGGGTTGGTCTTGAAGCCGCAATGCTCGAACCACTTGATCATGCCGTGCTGGGTGTCGGCCGGCATTTCGCTCATCTCGCCCCAGGCGTAAGCGAAAAAGCCGAGCGGACGCGAAGCGGTGATCGATGGGTCTTTCTGGCGCAGCGAACCGGCGGCGGAATTGCGCGGATTGGCGAAGACCTGCTCGCCCGCCGCCTTCTGCCGCTCGTTGAGCGCGAGGAAGGCGGCCTTGGTCATGTAGACCTCGCCGCGCACCTCCGCGATCTTCGGCAGGTTGCGGCCGCCGAGTTTCTGCGGCACGTCCTTCAACGTGCGGATATTGGCGGTGACGTCCTCGCCCTCGCTGCCGTCGCCGCGCGTGGCGGCGGTGACCAGCTCGCCGTCCTCGTAGCGCAGCGACATCGACAGCCCGTCGATCTTCGGCTCGGCCGAGACGGTGATGCGCTCGTCCTCGCCGAGTTTGAGGAAGCGGCGGATGCGCGCGGCGAAGTCGATGACGTCCTGCTCGGTCATCGCATTGTCGAGCGAGAGCATCGGCACCGCGTGCCGCACTTTCCTGAAGCGGCCGGTGGGCGCGGCGCCCACTTTCAGCGACAGCGATTCGAGCGTGCGCAGGTCGGGAAAGCGCGCCTCTATGGCGTTGTAGCGCTGGCGCAGCGCGTCGTATTCGGCGTCGGTGATGTGCGGCCGGTCTTCCTGGTAATAAAGCCGGTCGTTCTCCGCGATTTCGGCGGCCAGCCGCTTCAGCTCGGCCTTGGCCTCGAATTCGGCAAGGTCGGAAACCTGAATTTTGGAATAGCCACGGGCGGCCATGCTATCCTCCGTCATTCCGGGGCGCGAGCCAAAGGCGAGCGAACCCGGAATCCATACTCCGCAGCAGCCGATGTATTACGTCTACCTCACCGCAAGTCAAAAGCACGGCACTCTGTATATCGGCGTGACGAATAATTTGGTGCGGCGTATTCACGAACACAAGACGAAAGCCGTGCCTGGCTTTACTACCCGCTACAATGTTGCTCGCTTTGTCTGGTACGAAGTCTATGACGATCCGACGAACGCCATCACCCGCGAAAAAGACATCAAGAAATGGCGCCGTGATTGGAAAATTCGTCTGATCGAAGAAGAAAATCCTGACTGGTTGGACTTGTATCCATCGAACACACGATAGGCTGCGGCGTATGGATTCCGGGCTCGCGGGCTACGCCCGCGCCCCGGAATGACAGCGTGAATTGTGCGGGCGTTTGCTACCCCGCCGCCTTGATCAGCCGCTCGGCCGCCGCGCGGGCCTCGTTGGTGATCTCGGCGCCGGCCAGCATGCGCGCGATTTCCTCGCGCCGCTTTTCGGCGGCGACCTCGCTCACCCGCGTGGCGACCCGCCGGCCCTTTTCCAGCGCATCCTTGCTGATGACGTAGTGGCGCGAAGCCTGCGCGGCCACCTGCGGCGCGTGCGTAACCGCCAGCACCTGGACCTTGCGGGCGAGCCGCGCGAGCCGCATGCCGATCGCCTCCGCCACCGCGCCGCCCACGCCGGTATCGATCTCGTCGAACACCAGCGTGGGCGCCGAGCCGCGATCGGCCAGCACCACCTTGAGCGCCAGCAGGAAGCGCGCCAATTCGCCGCCGGACGCGACCTTCATCAAGGGTCCCGGCCGCGTGCCCGGATTGGTCTGCACCCAGAATTCGACGCGGTCGATACCGTTCGGTCCCGCGGCCTCGGCGGCGCTGGCGATCTCGGTTGTAAATTTCGCGCGCTCGAGCTTGAGCGGCGCGAGTTCGCCGTTCACCGTCTTGTCGAGCGCGGCGGCCGATTTGGCGCGCGCCTTCGACAAGGCATCGGCCGCCCGGCGGAAAGCGGCCTCCGCCTGCACGCGCGCCGCCTCCAGCGCCTTGAGTCTGTCCTCGCCGGCGTCGATCAGCGCGATGTCGTTGCGGTATTGCTCGGCGAGCGCCGCGAGCTGATCCACCGGCACATTGTATTTGCGCCCCGCCGCGCGTAAAGCGAACAGCCGCTCCTCGATACGCTCGAGCTCCGCCGGATCGTAGTCGGCGGCGCGCAGGGCGGCCTCGAGATGCGCACGGGTTTCTTCCAGCGCGTTGAGCGCGACATCGAACGACTTTACCGAAGGCTCGATCAGCGCGGGCGCCTGCGCGCTCCGACGCTCGAGCCTGCGGATGGCGGCGGCGAGCGCAGGCACGCTCGAACCGGCGCCGGCGATGACATCGTAAGTCTCGCGCAATTCGGCGGCGACCTTTTCCGACTGCATCATGCTGCTGCGGCGGTCGGCAAGCGTGGTCTCCTCGCCGGCCAAGGGCGCGAGCTTGCCGAGTTCGTCGACCGCATGGCGCAGCCAGTCGCCTTCGCGCTTGGCGCGCTCGACCTCGGCGCGATGCGCTTCGGCAGCCGCTTCCGCCTCGCGCCGCGCCTCCCACAAGGCTTCGACCCTGGCGGCATCGCTCTCCAGCCCGCCGAAGGCATCGAGCAGGCGGCGATGCGTGCCGGCATCGACCAGCGCACGATCGTCGTGCTGGCCGTGGATTTCGACCAAGGCGCTGCCGAGCTGCTTGAGCACCTGCACGCTCACCGGCTGGTCGTTGACGAAGGCGCGGGTGCGGCCGTCGGCGAACTGGACGCGTCGCAGGATGAGGTCGTCCTCGGCCGGAATGTCGTTGGCCGCAAGCAAGGCGCGCGCCGGGTGGCTGCGCGCGACTTCGAATACGGCGGTTACCTGCCCCTGCTCGGCGCCCTGTCGCACCAGCGACTGGTCGCCGCGCCCACCGAGCGCAAGCGCGAAGGAATCGAGCAGGATGGATTTGCCCGCCCCGGTCTCGCCGGTGAGCACGGCGAGGCCGTCGGCGAAGTCGATGTCCAGCCGGTCGATCAGGACGATATCGCGGATCGAAAGTCGGGAGAGCATGGCGCCTGCCTCAGGCGGTCATCATCCGCGAAAGCGGACGATCCAGTAACCACCGCGCTCGGTGATTTTCACAAGAATCGATTCGGAATACTGGATGCCCCGCCTTCGCGGGGCATGACAAGGGGGTTGCGGACCGGAACTAGCCCAGCCCCATCTTGGCGAAGGCCCGGCTGATCCAGGAGCCCTTGTTTTCCCGCGGCTCCACCCCGCCATTCTTCACCAGCGCATAGGCGTGCTTGTACCAGTCGCTATCGGGGAAATTGTGCCCGAGCACGGCCGCCGCGGTCTGCGCTTCGTCGACGATGCCGAGCGCCATATAGGCTTCGACCAGCCGTTCGAGCGCCTCTTCGACGTGGCGCGTCGTCTGATACTGGGTGACGACGACTTTGAAACGGTTGATGGCGCCGGTGTAATCCCGCTTGTTCAGATAATAGCGTCCGATGTCCATTTCCTTGCCGGCGAGATTGTCCCTGGCGACCTCGAGCTTCTGTTTGGCGCTGGTAGCGTATTCGCTGGTCGGATACTTGCGGATCACCTCGTCGAGGGCGGCAAGGGCCCTGGCGGTCTTCGCCTGGTCGCGGGTAATGTCGGGAATCTCGTCGAAATAGGACGACGCGATGAGGAACTGCGCATAAGCCGCATCCGGGCTGCCGGGATGCAGCGTGATGTAGCGCTTGGCGGCGGTGATGCATTCCTCGTATTCGCCCGCCTGGTAATAGGAAAAGGCGGACATGATGAGCGACTTACGCGCCCATTCCGAATAGGGGTGCTGGCGGTCGACTTCCTCGAACTTCTTGGCCGCTTCTTTTAAATTCTTGCGGGAGTTCAGATAATAGAGACCCTCATTGTAGAGCCGGTCGGCCGGCTCGTCGGGCGGCGTATCGTCCTTCTTGGCGAACAGGTCGAAGCTGCTGCAGGCACCGAGACTGACCGCGATCAGCGCGACCGCCAGGGCGCGGACGATCGGCGAGCGCCCTCGAACGTTGCGAGCCGGAAATGATGCAGACGTTCTCATGGACCCGTTAGACCCGTTCCCCGACAGGGCCTTTTGCGCCCGCAGCCCGCGGGCAGCCCTCGCTCGTTCCGCGCAGATGTAGCCAAAAAAACCCGTCTGCGCCAAGCGATTATGCGGACATTCGGCCGGGATTAAGGCGGCGGGGTTAAGACTGAAAACCTGAAATCGCTCAGGAAACGTCCGGTCCGTAAGCCACCGTGGCGAGACCGGCCGGCATCTGCGCCTGGCCGCGGCCGCGGCCGCGCGGCTCGCCCGCTTCGACCACGCGCCAGGCCGTCGGATCGGCCATCAGCGCGCACAGCACCGCGTTGTTGAGCTTGTGACCGCCACGCACGGTCCGATAGGCCGCCAGGAGCGGTAGCCCGGCAAGCGCCAGATCGCCGACGGCATCGAGCACCTTGTGGCGCACGAATTCGTCCGGGTAGCGCAGGCCATCGGCATTGAGGATCCGGTCGTCGCTCACCACCAAGGTGTTGTCGAACGAAGCGCCGAGCGCGTATCCGGCGCTCCACAATCTGGACACGTCGCGCATGAAGCCGAAGGTGCGGGCGCGCGCAATCTCGCGGCGGAAGGTCTTCGGATCGATGTCGATCGCAAGCGCCTGCTTGCCGATCAGCGGATGGTCGAACTCGATCTCGGCCTCGACGCGGAAACCGTGTTCATAGGGCCGCAGTTCGCCGAAGGCGAGATCCTTGGCGACGCGTACCGGCTTGACCACTTCGATATAACGGCGCGGCAGCGCCCGCGCGGTCAGGCCCGCCTGATCGAGCGCGTCGACAAATGCGGCGGCGCTGCCGTCCATGATCGGCACTTCCGGCCCGTCGATCTCCACGACGACATTGTCGACGTTGAGACCGCGAAATGCCGCGAGCAGATGCTCGGCGGTCGAGCAGAGCGGACCGGAGGCATCGCCCAAGACGGTTGCAAATTCGGTGGCGGTAACCGCGCGCACATCGGCGCGGATCTCGCGGTCGATCGAGCCGTCGGCAGAGACGCTCTGGAAGACGATGCCGCTGTCGTCGTCACCGGGATGCAGCGTGAGCGTGACGGGCTGGCCGGAATGGACACCCACGCCGGAAATGGCGACTTGCTCGCGCAGCGTCGTTTGTTTAGCGCCCTTCATCGAGCCCTTCGTCCACCGGCCCGCAAGCGAAACCGGCGGTCCCCTTCTTACCCCAGCGGGGCCTCATTTCCGCCCTCCTCCCCCGAACGCCAAGAATGGAAGAGCGGCTCCCCAAGGACCGGAAAAGTCCTTTGTACGGTCGCAAGTTAGGCCGAAGTGGCGGCACACTCCAACTCACGCTTTCTTACCGACTGTTACCCTTTTTTGCCGCATTTTACGGGTCGCCGCGGCGTTTCTTTCCATTTACCTTAGCAGCGAACCGCCCACGCGCAGCATCAAGCGCTAGGCTGCAGGGCGCCAACCGATCGAAGGTTTTGAAAATATTTCATAGATTCAAAAGGTTATGAAAGTACTGCGGCGCTCCTGAAACGCGAAAGCCCCGCCCCCTAAGCCTGGGAGCGGGGCTCGATCGCTCTGAAGGCCCGATCAGTTGGCCTGGCGGCGCAGGAAGGCCGGGATATCGAGTTGGTCGTCCTCGGCAGGGTTATGCACAGGAGCCGGCCGGCCATGCTGATCGAGTCCCTGGGGGGCGGTGCGGCGCGCATATTCCGACACCGGGTCGCTCGGGCGGCCTTCCGGCTGCCGCGGCGACGGCCGCTGCTGCCGCTCGAACTGCGGCACGGCGCGCGCCGTGCGGGGGGCCGCCGGCGGCTCGGCCTCCTCGCTGCGGCGGCCGAGGCCGACCGAAGCGAGGCGCTGCATCAACGACATTCGCTGCTTTTCAGGGTGATTCTCGGCCGGCTCGCCCCGTTGCGCACGAATTTCGTTCTGCGCCGGCATCGGCAAGTCCTCGAGACGCGGCATGCGCGGAGACCGCGCGACCCGCTCCGGAGCCGGCGGGATGAAAGCGGGCGGCGGCGGCTCAGCGGCAGCCGGGGCGGCGGCTTCGGCCGGGATGGTCTCGAAAAGCGATGGCTTGATCGGCATCGGACGAATTGAGACATCGTCCATGCCGGCCTGGGGCGGGAGAATAGCGGCTGCGACCGCCGCTTGCGCAGCCGATTCGACCGACACGGCCGCGCTCGTAGTCGCCGTAGACGGAATCGGCGACGCCGGCGTGGCCGGGGCACTACGTTCTACGCGATCGGCGATCCGGCGGGAATCGTTGCGCAGCTTGCCCGCCAGTTCCTTGAGCGCGGTTTCCGGCGCCTGCTGACGCGATACACTGGCCTGGTCGATGCCGGTGGCCACCACCGAGACGCGGATGGTGCCCTCCAAGCTCTCATCGAAGGTGGCGCCGACGATGATATTGGCGTCGTGGTCGACTTCTTCGCGGATGCGGGTGGCGGCTTCATCCACCTCGTAGAGCGTAAGATCCTTGCCGCCCGTGATCGAGATCAAGAGCCCGCGCGCGCCCTTCATCGAGGCATCGTCGATCAGCGGATTGGAGATGGCAGCTTCGGCGGCGGTGAGCGCGCGCTTTTCGCCGGTCGCCTCGCCGGTACCCATCATCGCCTTGCCCATCTCGCGCATCACGGCGCGTACATCGGCGAAGTCGAGATTGATCAGGCCTTCCTTGACCATCAGGTCGGTAACGCAGGCGACGCCCGAATAGAGCACCTGATCGGCCATGGCAAAGGCGTCGGCGAACGTCGTTTTCTCATTCGCCACCCGGAACAGGTTTTGATTCGGGATGATGAGCAGCGTGTCGACCACCTTGTGCAGTTCGGCGATGCCGGCTTCCGCAAAGCGCATGCGGCGCTGGCCTTCGAAATGGAATGGCTTGGTGACCACGCCGACGGTGAGAATGCCGAGATCGCGCGCCACCTTGGCGATCACCGGTGAAGCGCCCGTACCGGTCCCGCCGCCCATGCCGGCGGTGACGAAAACCATGTGAGCGCCCGATAGATGATCGCGGATTTCGTCGATCACCTCCTCCGCGGCGGCGCGGCCGACCTCCGGCTGTGAGCCGGCGCCGAGGCCCTCGGTCACCTGCGCGCCCATCTGGATGATGCGCTCGGCCTTCGACATCGTGAGCGCCTGCGCGTCGGTGTTGGCAACAACAAAGTCGACGCCGTGGAGGCCGGCGGTGATCATGTTGTTGACGGCGTTGCCGCCGGCGCCGCCGACGCCGAGCACGGTGATCCGCGGCTTCATCTCGCGAATATCGGGGATCTTCAGATTGATGGTCATGTTTGCCTCGTTAAGGTCAGAAACTCTCGCGCAGCCATCGCCCGACCCGCGCCATGTAGCCGCCGGTTCCCGTCATCAGATGCCGCGTTCGCCGCGGTTCGAAATGTTCCAGATGCGCCGCCTGCGGATAAACCAATAGCCCCGCCGCCACCGCGAAGGCCGGACTGCGCGCCACCTCGGGCAAGCCGGCAAGCCCGAGCGGCCGCCCGATCCGCACCGGCCGGCGCAGGATGCGCGCGGCGAGATCGGCGACGCCGGCAAGCTGGCTGCCACCCCCGGTCAGCACCACGCGCGCGCGCGGCTCCGCCGCGAAGGGCGAGGCGGCCAGGCGATCGCGCACCATTTCCAGGATCTCCTCGACCCGCGGCTTGATGATGCGCGTCAGCGTCGCGCGCGAGACGAATTGCGGCGGCTCGCGTTCGCCATCGCCGACCGGAGGTACCGTGATCATGTCGCGCTCATCCGATCCACCCGACAAGACACTGCCATAAATCGCTTTGATTCGCTCAGCATCCGCAATGCCGGTGTTGAGCCCGCGCGCAAGATCCATGGTCACGTGTTGCGCGCCGACCGCAAAACCGTCGGCATGCACGAAGCGCCCGCCCGAAAACACCGCCATGCTGGTGGTGCCGGCGCCGAGATCGATGCAGGCCGCGCCGAGATCGGCCTCGTCGTCGGCGAGCGCCGCCAGCCCCGCCACATAAGGCGCGGCCACCATGGCCTCGATCGCGAGATGGCTGCGCTCGACCGTGAGCATCAGGTTGCGCACGGTGGCGACCTCGGCGGTGACCATGTGCATGTCGACGCCGAAATGCGAGCCGAGCATGCCGCGCGGATCGCGGATGCCGGTGGCGGCGTCGAGCGAATAGCCGGTCGGCAGCGAATGCAGCACGGCGCGACCGTCGCGCACCGAATGGCGGCTCGCCGCCGCCAGCACGCGCGCGATGTCGGCGTCGCCGACCGCCCCCCCGGACAGGTCGACGCTGGCGATGAAGCGCTCGCTGCCGAGCCGTCCGCCCGACAGGCTCACCACCACCGATTCGAGCTGAAGCTGCGCGGCGTTTTCGGCGATGTCGATCGCCGTGCGCACCATTTTCTCGGCCTGCACCAGATCGACCACGGCGCCGGCCTTCATGCCGCTCGCCTTGGTATGGGCGAAGCCGAGGATGCGCACGCCGTGCGAACGCCGGCGCAGCACCTCCTGCGGCGCCTGCGGCACCAGCCGCGCGATCGCGCAGACGATCTTGCTGGTGCCGATGTCGAGCCCGGCGACCACCGCGGCGCGCCGGGGCGACACCGGCTTCATTTTGGGCGTGAGGCCGAAGCGCACGACGTTCATGCGCGGCCTCCTGAGGCTGCGTGCGCCGGATGCGGGGCAGCACGCAGCGAAGCGAAGTGATGCACCGCTAAGCCGGGGCCGCCAAAAACGCGGAATTTGGAACGGTCCCGGATCTGCAGCGCAGCATAGAATGCTGCGCTGCGCCCGGGACACGTATCACGTTGGGTGCGAGCGACCGTCACGCCTCGCCCCCTTTCTTCTTCTTGTTCTTGGCGGCCTTCTCGGCCGCCTTGAGCGCGGCGGCGCGCACGGCCGCGGCGGCATCCGACTGGCGCACGGTGACGCGGTCGGCGAGCCGCATGTCGACGGCGACGATATCGCGCGAGAGCAGCTTCCTGGTGCGGTCGAGATCGATCAGCCGGCGCAGCGCGCGCTCCGGCTCGCGTTCCGGCAGCAGCACTTCGATGCCGTTCTTGAGATGCAGGTTCCAGCGCCGGTCGGCCACCAGCACCGAGGCCTCGACCTGCCGCGCGATCGCCGGATAGCGCGCAACCAGCGCCAGCATGGCGGGCGCCTGCCGCTCGGCGCCCTTGCCCACCACCAGCGGCAGGTTCGCGAAAGCGGGCGGCACGCCGTCTTGCAGCACGGTGCCGTCGGCCGAGACGATCGACACCTGACCGTCCTTCTGCCAGAGCGCGAACGGCTCGCGCTCCTTGATGCCGATGGTCAGGCGGCTGGGGTAAAGCTTGAGAACGGTGGCGTTCGCAATCCAGGGGTTCGCCATCAGGCGCGCCCGCACTTGTCGCGCATCCAGAAACAAGAGCGACGAACGGCCGGTGATGCCGGCGATGTCGAGAACCTGCTTGCGGCCGAGCGCATGATCGCCGGACAGCGCGATCTCCGATATGCGAAAGCCCGCGACATTGGCGAGGCCGTCGCAGAGATCCTGCACATTGGCGGAAAGTTCCTGCTGATGCCCGCCGCGCACCACGCCGTAGCTCACGCTCGCGAGCAGGAGCAGCGCTGCGCCCGCCGCGCCGATGCCGCGCGGCACGTGCATGTCGTCGAGCGTCACGCCCCAGCGCCGCACCACGCGCTGCCAGCGCGCGAGTAGGCCGGACGCGGCGAGCGCCGTCGACGGGGCGGCCAGGGCGCGCCGTTCCGCCGCCACCCCTTTCAGCACTCGAGCGAGGAAACCCCGACCATCCATCGCGACCGGCTCTTTTAAACGTTCCGCCCTCCGTAACGAGGGCCGCAAGCGCCGGCATGCAACGAATGAGTCACGGCCGGCATCGTCCCGGTCTCGCGCGAACCCTTCACGTACGGGCCCGTTCGAAGCCGTTCATGGCGGCGCTTATTCACGCGCACAATCGTGGCAAGCGATGCGCGCAACGGGCCGCCAATGCGTAGTCTTCCGGCCTTTTGGTAAATGATTAGTAAAGTTTTAGGTAAGGGGAGGGAGTTGTGCGATCACACGCGCGTCCCTGGACATAATCCGCGGTGGCGCCGCAGACTCCATCCCTCCCCTGCAAGGGGAGGGTCGCCCGCCGAAGCGCGAGCGACGGCGGGCGGGGTGGGGACTCGCGATAACCCCCACCCGCCCGTCTTCGCCCTCCGGGCTTCGACGGGCACCCTCCCCCGCAAGCGGGGGAGCGACTGTCTTTCGTGTCAAGCGATTTGCCATGGCCGTTTGTCCCGCACAATGGCGTTGAGGATGGTCAGCAGCTTTCGGGCGACAGC
>JAKAHJ010000008.1 GCA_021815055.1 Pseudomonadota bacterium
CATGCTCTGGGCCGTCTTCACCCTGATCGCCGCGGCGGCGCAGACCGCGCGCAATGCCATGCAGCGCGAGCTGACCGCCTCGCTCGGCACGGTGGGCGCCACCCATGTGCGGTTCCTGTTCGGCTTTCCCTTCGCGCTGCTGTTCCTGCCCGGCGTGATGCTAGCGACCGGTTACAGCCTACCGCATCCGCCGGCCGCGTTCTGGCCCTGGGTCGTGGCCGGCGCGCTGCTGCAGATCGCGGCGACCGCGACCATGCTTTCGGTGATGGGCGAACGCTCCTTCGTGGTGGCCTATGCCTACATCAAGACCGAGCCGGTACAGGTGGCGCTGTTCGGCCTGATCTTCCTCGGCGATCACGTCACGCCCTTGCTGGGCTTGGCGATCCTGATCGCGACCGCCGGCGTCATCGTGATTTCGCTGAAGCCCGGCGCGGCCAGCGCGAGCACCAAACGCTCGACTGCGATCGGTCTGTTCTCCGGCGGGCTGTTCGCGCTGTCCGCCATCGGCTATCGCGGCGCCATCCTCTCGCTGCAACTGCCGCATTTCGTGATGGCGGCGACCTTCACGCTCGCAGTCGGGCTGGTGATGCAGGCGGCGCTGCTGTCGGCTTATTTGGCGCTGCGCAGTCCGAAGGTGCTGCTGGACATCGCACGGGCCTGGAAGCCGTCGCTGTTCGCCGGCTTCATGGGCGCCTTCGCGTCCGAGTTCTGGTTTCTCGCTTTCGCAATCGCCACCGCCGCCAGCGTGCGCACCCTGGCGCTGGTCGAAGTGCTGTTCGCGCAAGGCGTGACCCATTTCATCTTCAAGCAGCCGACCACCCAGCGCGAAAAGTTCGGCATCGTGCTGGTGGTGGTGGGCGTGGCGCTGCTGGTCTGGGCCTATTGAGCCGGCGGCAAAAACGGGCCTCCGGACAATTGACGTGGCTCAAGGGCCGCCATCGATTCCTGGGCAATAAGGTTCCAGCACGCGCGGAACCTCCGGCGCCCAGGCACAGCCCCATGAGACACATCATCGCCGCGACTGACGGTTCCCCCGGCGCCAATCGTGCGCTCGACCTGGCGGTCAGGATGGCCAAGACCGGGGGTTGCGAACTGACGATCCTGACGATCGGCGGGACTATCCCCGGAGCCGAGTTGCGTCGGATTGCGGCCGCCGACGGGGATCTCAGCGAAACCCTGGTCGAGAGCGCAAACCAAATTCTCGAGCGCGCCCGCAAGCGCGCGCAGCGGTTGGGGATGACGGTCAAGCTGCAAATCGAATGGGGCGACCCGGCGGAGACGATCATCGATACGGCGCGCCGCGAGAATGCCGATATGCTCGTGGTCGGCCGGCGCGGCCGCGGCCGGCTCTCCGCCATGCTGCTCGGCAGCGTGTCGCAGAAGCTGGCGAGCCTGGCGCCCTGCCCGGTTCTGGTGGTTCCCTAGCGATCCGTGAACGCCATGCGGTTTTTCCAGCAGATCGCCTTGATCGTCGACCAGAAGCAGTTGCTGGCGCGCTTCTGGAAAACGGCTTCGCAAGCCTGGCGCGACCGCAAGGCCTGGGCCACCGCGCTCGCTACGTTCCTGATTTCGATCACGCTGCTGCAACTGCTCGTGCAGGTGCTACTCAACCTCTGGAACCGCAACTTTTTCGATGCGCTCGAGCGCAGGGATGCGCACGGGCTTTGGCTGCAGGCGCTGCTGTTCGTTCCGCTCGCGGCCGCCAGCATCGCCTTGGCCGCGACCGCGGTCTGGGGACGCATGACCGCGCAGCGCGGTTGGCGCGAGACCGTGACGCGGAACGTCGTCGACCGGTGGCTCGAAAATGATCGCTATCGCAAGCTCAACCACCTCGACCATTTCGTGAGAGGAACCGAGAACCCTGAATACCGGATCGCCGTCGACATAAGGGTCGCCACGGATGCGCCGATCGACCTCGTCCTCGCCTTCATCTCGTCGATCCTGACCTCGCTCACCTTTTTCGGCGTGCTTTGGAGCGTGGGCGGCAGCATCGACGTGGTCATTTTCAATCGGATTTTGACGATCCCCGGCTATCTGGTGATCGGCGTCATCGTCTATTCCAGCGCCGTCTCGACGCTCATGATTTTCATCGGACACCATCTGACCGGCGTTATCGAGCGGATGAACCAGGCGGAGGCGGAATTCCGCGCGGCGGTCGACGCCTTTCGCGAAGAAGGCGTTCCCGAAGAGAAGAAGACCGGCAATGGCGACAAGCGCCGTACCATGTGGCTTCGGCTGCAGACGGTCCTGCTGTGGTGGCGCGAGTTCTGCGGCCAATTGGTGCGCACCACGCTCGTGTCACACGGCAACTTGCTGCTGGCGCCGGTGGTCGCGTGGTTCCTGTGCGCGCCCAAGTTTCTGAGCGGCGCCATGTCGCTCGGCGAACTCACGCAGACCGCGGCGGCTTTCGTCACCGTGCAAGGCGCGTTCAACTGGCTGGTCGACAACTATCAGCGCCTGGCGGATTGGCGTTCGGCGGCGCACCGCGTCGCCACCTTGCTCAACGCGCTCGACGAGCTCGAGCTCAAGGAATCGGAACAGAAAGCGGCTGCACAATAAGTCCGCCTTTCAAACCGGCTCGATCTTCGTCTGCGCGTACAAGCGGTACGCGTCTTCCGGCTGGCTGAGCTCCGTGCCTTCGTGAATCAAGGCGGCGGCGCCGGCGGCGCTCGCGAGGCGAAACGCCTCGGCAAGATTGTCGCCTTTGGCGAGAGCGAACACGAAAGCGCCGAGAAAACTGTCGCCGGCGCCGACCGCGCTCGCCGGCTCGACCGGCAAGGGATCGGCGCGCAGCGCCACTTCGCGCGTGACCAGGAGCGCGCCGCGATGGCCGAGCGACAGGGCGACGATCTCGACCTTGCCGGCATCGATAAAGCTGCGCGCCGCCGCGACCCATTCCTTCTCGTCGGACAGTTCGGCGCCGGTCAATTCGCGCAGTTCGCGCAGGTTCGGCTTGATCAGACAAACCCCGCGCTCGAGCGCCTTGACGAGCGGCGCGCCGGACGTGTCGAGCAGGAATTTGGCGCCCAGCCCGTGCGCGATCTCGGCGGCGCGCGCATAGAAATCGTCCGGTACGCCCGGCGGCAGGCTGCCGCTGCCGACCACGAATTTCGGCGCGGGCGCGGTCGCGGCCAGCGTGTCGAGGCAGCCGTGCCATTCCGATCTGCGCAGCGCAATCCCCGGCAGCACGAAACGGTACTGCTGCCCGGAACTTCGTTCGGAAACGGAAAAGTCCTCTCGGGTTTCCGCCTCGGTCTTGACCACGCGATGGGGAATGCCTTCGTCATCGATCAGCCGGCGCAGCAATTGGCCGGTGAAGCCGCCGACCGGCAGGATGGCTTCCACGCTGCCGCCGAAGCGCTTGACCACGCGCGCGACATTGACGCCGCCCCCGCCGGGATCGCGCCGGGGCGCCGAGCAGCGCAGCTTGCGTACCGCCACGATCCGGTCGACCGATGTCGACAGGTCGATCGCCGGGTTGGGCGTCAGAGTGACGATGTCCGCCATGCTCCTTTTCCTTGCTGGCGCCCTAGCTTTGCGCGGCGAGTGCGCGCAGTCCGATGAAGGCCATGTCGTGCTGCACGATCAGGCTGGTCGGAATCGGCGCGACAAAATGTGTCATGCGTCCCTTCGCCTCGAAGCGGGCGCGGAATTGCGAATGCGGCAAATAGTCGTGCAGGTGATAGGTGACGCCTCCGCCGACGAACACGCCGCCCTGCGCGCCGTAAGCGAGCGTGAAATTGCCGGCGACATCGCCGAGCAGCGCACAAAACGTGTCGAGCGCCGCGCGGCACACGGCGCAGCTTCCGTCGATGCCGGCCTGCGAAATCTCGGCGGCATTGCGTTCCGGCACCGTCACCGCGTCGAGCGACGCGATGGCGTGGTAGAGATTTTCCAGGCCGGGACCCGACAGCGCCCGTTCGGCGGAAACGTGTCCGAATTTCTGTCGCAGCTTTTCGATGATTGCGCTTTCGCGCGCGGAGCCGGCGCCCAAGGTGCTGTGGCCGCCTTCGCTGCGCAGCACGATGCCGCTCGCTTCATGTGGCACGTAAGCCGCGACGCCAAGACCGGTACCGGGACCGAGCACGGCCATCGGGGCCCGCGGCACCGCTTCGCCGCCGCCGACCTTGCGCAGCGCGTCGGCGGGCAGATGCGGCAGCGACCAGGCGATGGCTTCGAAATCGTTGATCAGGCGGGTGGCCTGCAAGCCGAAACGCGCGCCCAATTCGGCCGCATCGATCACCCATCCACTGTTCGTGAGTTTGCTGCGTTCGCCTTCGATTGTCCCGGCCACGGCCAGTATGGCATTGCGGATCGGCGGGCGCGGATCCTGGGCTCTGAGAAACGCGGCAAGCGCATCGGCGAATTGGGCATAATCGCGCACCGCCATGTGCTCGATCGGCCCAAGCAAATCGCCGGTCAGCAGCGCGAACCGCACATGGGTGCCGCCGACATCGGCCAGCACGAACCGGCGCTCGCCGCCGCTCGTCGACATCGCGCTCATGCGGGAACCACCCCGCGCGCAGCTTTGATCAGGGCGCGGTACCAGTCGAACGACGCCTTCGGAATGCGCCGCTGGGTCGGGTAGTCGACGTAAGCGATGCCGAAGCGCACGCCGTAGCCTGAATCCCATTCGAAATTGTCGAGCAGCGACCACAGGAAATAGCCGCGCACGTCCGCGCCGGCGGCGGCCGCTGCGTTCATCGCGCCGATATAGTCGCGCAGATAGGCGATGCGGTTCTCGTCGTTCAAGGCGCCGGTCTCGTCGAGCTTGTCATAGCCGCCCATTCCGTTCTCGGTGACGTAGACCGGCAGGCCGTAATCCTTTGCAACCGTCAGGATCGTATCGCGGAAGGCGTGCGGGTCGGTGGCCCAGTCGATCGGCGTCACCGGCGCCCCTGCCGGCTTGTCGCCGAACGAGCAGCCGAGCCGCGCCTCGGGGTTCGCCTTGATATAGGTCGGCCCGTAATGGTTGAGACCGAACCAGTCGATCGGCCGATGGATGCGCACGAGATCGCCCGGCTGCATATAGGGTTCGACGCCGGAGCGCACGGCTTCGGGATAGGTGCCGAGGATTTGCGGGTCGGGATAGGCGCGATTCCAATAAATGCCGCACAAGTTCGCCGCGTCCGCGTCCGCCGGTGTCGATGGCAGACAAGGCTGGTAATTATGGATGGCGCCGATCGAGGCGCCCGGCACGCGCGCGCGCAAGACATCGACCGCCGCGCCGTGGGCCAGGTTCACGTGGTGGATGGCGCGGTGCAGCGATTCGAAGCCTTTGCGGTCGCGCTCGCCGCCGCCCATGGCTTGGCCGAAAAGCGTGAAGATCGACGGTTCGTTGAACGTAGCGAAACGCTTGACGCGGTCGCCATAGCGGTCCGCCGCCAGCGCGGCATAGTCGGCGAACCAGGCCGCGATGTCGCGGTTGGTCCAGCCGCCGAGATCGTCGAGCGCCTGCGGCAGGTCCCAGTGATAGAGGCACAGCCACGGTTCGATGCCGGCGGCGAGGATCGCGTCGATCAGCCGGTCGTAGAAGGCGAGGCCCGCCTCGTTCGGTGCGCCGCGGCCTTGCGGCAGCAGGCGCGGCCAAGCCACCGAGAAGCGGTAGGCCTGCAGGCCGAGCCGCCGCATCAGCGCGATGTCTTCTTGATACCGATGATAATGATCGCAGGCGACGTCGCCGGTGTCGCGATTCGCGACCAGCCCTTTTTGTCCGTAGGTATCCCAGACGCTGGGACCGCGGCCGTCTTCCTGCACCGCGCCTTCGATCTGAAAGCTGGAGGTCGAAACGCCCCAGACGAAATTGCGCCGCAACGCCGCGGTCGGCGGAAGCTCAGACATTTTCCGTTGCTCCGCTTCGGTCGATCCCGCAGGTCCGTCGTCTGGACACATTATCTAGTCCCATCTTGCCATCAGAGGCTATTCGCCAACGGTCCTGCTTTATTGAGACAGGTCAATAGATTCACCGGTATCGTAGGCAATCTGTCCCGACATTCTAACGCGGGCCGCCGATGTCAGTTCAAGAGCCAAGAACCCGCTGGGGAGGCCTCGCCGATGGACGCTTCCAAGCGAACGGGTTCTTCCGTGTCGCGCGCGGCGATGGCGCATTTTGGTTGGCGGATCCCGACGGCGGGCGATTCCTGTCGAAAGGCGTCAACACCGTGCGCTTCGACCAGGACAATATCCGCAACAGCGCGCGTGTTCCCTATGCCGAAGCCTGCCGGGCGAAATACGGCAGCGTGGAGGCCTGGCGCGCAGCGGCGGCCGCGCGGCTGAAAGCCTGGGGCTTCAACACGCTCGGCTCCTGGTCCGACGAACCGGTTGCGGGTGCGGTCCCGGCGCCGCTGGCGGTGACGCCCAATCTCGATCTCGGCATGTCGTTCGCGTGGGAGACGAACGACCGTAACCCCGGCGCGCCGCGCCAGCATTTTCCCGACGTGTTCGATCCCGCCTTCGAGGCGCATGTGCAGGCGCGGGCGCGTGAATTCTGCGCGCCGCATCGCGGGCAGGCGAACATTATCGGCTGGTTCATCGACAATGAATTGCGCTGGGGACCCGACTGGCGCGGGCCGGAGGAATTACTGCCGCTGTTCCTGAGCTTGTCGCCCGCCACGCCCGGCCGTGTCGCGGCAGAGAAATTCCTGCGCGCGCGCCGCGGCAATGGCGAAGCCTTCGACAAAGCCGATTGCGAGACTTTCGTCGCGCTTCTGGCGGAGCGCTATTTTGCACTGACCGTGGCTGCCATCAAATCGGCCGATCCCGAACATCTCGTGCTGGGCGCGCGTTTCGCGCTGCCGCCGGCGCATGTCGTGATCGACGCCGCGGCGGCGCATGTCGATGTGATCTCGTTCAATTGCTACGATCCGCTGCCGGATGCCGCGCTCGCACACTACGTGGCGACTGGCAAGCCGTGCCTGATTGGCGAGTTCTCATTTCGCGCCGAAGATTCCGGCTTGCCCAATACCGGCGGCGCCGGCCCGAAAGTAGCGACGCAGGCGGAGCGCGCCGGCGCCTTCCGGCGCTATGTCACCGCGGCGCTGCGCGAGCGGACGCTCGTCGGTTATCACTGGTTCGAGCATGCCGATCAACCGGCGGAAGGCCGTTTCGACGGCGAGAATTCCAATTTCGGCACCGTCACGATCGAGGATCGCGTGTACGACGAACTTACGGGGATCATGACCGCGATCAATGCCGAGGCCGAGTCGATCCATATCCGCAGCGAAGAGGGTGCCGCATGAGCAACCGCACCAAGATCGTCTTCATCGGCGCGACCAGCGCCTCATTCGGGCTTTCCATGCTGCGCGACGTGTTCAGCAGCGACGAATTGCGCGGCAGCACGCTGACGCTGGTCGGCCGCAACAAGGAGACGCTGGGCAAAATGGCCGCGCTCGCCCGCCTGTTGAACGCAAAATCGGGCGCGGGGCTCGCGATCGAGCAGACCACCGACCGCCGCGCCGCCTTCGACGGCGCCGGATTCGTGGTCAATGCCACGGCCATCGACCGCAACCGGCTGTGGAAGCTCGATTGGGAAGTGCCGCGCAAATACGGCATCCGCCACACGCTCGGCGAAAACGGCGGGCCGGGCGGGCTGATGTTCACGCTGCGGACTTTGCCGCTCGTTTTCGACCTCGTGCGCGACATGCAGGAGCTTTGCCCGCAGGCCACTTTCATCAACTTTGCGAATCCGGAAAACCGCATCGTCTTCGCGCTCGGCAAGTACAGTTCGATCCGCGTACTCGGCCTCTGTCACGGCATTTTCATGGGACAGAGCGCGGTCTCCTACATCATGGACCTGCCGATGGATGACGTCGACGTGTGGGGCGCGGGCCTCAATCATTCGCAATGCCTGATGCAGATCCGTCATCGCGCGACCGGCGAGGATCTTTACCCGCGCCTGCGCGAGAAGGAGCGGACATTCGATTCCACGTTCCAGCCGCTGACGCGGCAACTATTCCGCGCCTTCGGCTTCTGGATGACCTGCAGCGACGATCATCTCGGCGAATATCTGCCCTATGGCTGGGAAGGCGGCGAGCACGGCTATGATTTCGACGCCGACGAGCGCGGGCGCGTGGAATTCGGCGCGGGGCTTGACCGCGTGCTCGCGGGCGGCGCCATCCCGGCCGACTGGCTGACGCCTTCGGGCGAGCGCGGCGCCGCGGCGATCGGCGGCATCCTGCACAACAAGAAGCGCGTGCTGGAGTCAGGCATCGTGCCCAATCGCGGCGCCATTCCGAACCTGCCGGACATTGCCGCGGTCGAAGTCCCGGTCATGGCGGATGCCGCCGGCCTGCATCCGATCTCGCTCGGTCCCTTGCCCGATCCGATCGCGAAGCTGCTGCAAACGCAGGTAAGCGTGCAGGAACTGGCGGTCGAAGCGGCGGTGCGCGCGTCGAAGGAAATCGCGTTGCAGGCGCTATTGATCGATCCGGTGGTGAATTCGGCGTCGGCCGCAGTCAAGCTGCTGGATGAATTGTGGGAAGCGAACAAGGCGTATATTCGGCCGTGTGTGTGAACAGCTTTCGTTTTCCGGACTCTCCGCCGTCATGCCCGGCCTTGTGCCGGGCATCCACGTCTTGGCCACGAAGCAAGAAAGACGTGGATGGCCGGGACAAGCCCGGCCATGACGCTCATAATCACTCCGCTGCCTTCGGAGGTGCAGCACCCGCCGCCTCCGCCTCGCTCACCGCCTGCATGGTGCGCAGGACGCTCGACGGATTGACGCTGATCGAGTCGATGCCGAGCTGTGCGAGAAAGCGCGCGATCTCCGGATAGTTCGCCGGCGCCTCGCCGCAGATGCCGATGTGCCGCTTGTTGCGCTTGGCGCCGGTCACGGCGAGCCGCAGCATTTCCAGCATGCCGGGATCGCGCTCGTCGAAATCGAAGGCGACGATTTCGGAGTCGCGGTCGACTCCCAGCGTGAGCTGCGTGAGGTCGTTGGAGCCGATCGAGAAGCCGTCGAACAATTCTGCGAAGGCGTCGATCAGGATCACATTGTTCGGAATCTCGCACATCACGAAAATCTCGAGCCCGTTCTCGCCGCGCTTCAAGCCGTGGCCCGCCATGGCCTCGATCACGCGCCGTGCTTCGTCCACGCGCCGGCAGAACGGCACCATGATGCGCACATTGGTGAGGCCCATGTCGTCGCGCACGCGCTTGAGCGCGGCGCATTCGAGCGCGAAGCCGGCGGCGTAGGCCGGATGCGCGTAGCGCGCGGCGCCGCGGAAACCGAGCATCGGGTTCTCTTCTTTCGGCTCGAAGCCCTCGCCGCCCAAGAGCCGCGCATATTCGTTGGTCTTGAAGTCGGACAGCCGCACGATCGCCGGCTTCGGATAGAACGCGGCGCCGATCGTGCCGATGCCTTCCGACAGTTTCTCGATGAAATAATCGGCCGGTGTCGGATAGTTGCGCACCAGCCGCTCGATTTCCTTTCGCGCCTCCGGCGATGTGACCTTGTCGGGGTTCACGAGCGCCATTGGATGCACCTTGATGTGCTCGCTGATGATGAATTCCATGCGCGCCAGGCCGACGCCGTCATTAGGAAGCATGCCTGCGTGGAACGCCAGTTCCGGATCGCCAAGGTTGAGCATGATCTCGGTGCGCGGGCGTTTCACTTCGCTGAGATCGACGCGCGTCTTCGTGATCGGAAGCGCGCCCTCGTAGACGCGGCCGACATCGCCTTCGGCGCAGGACACCGTCACGTCCGAGCCCGTCTGCAACACGCTTTTGGCATCTTCCGCCCCGACCACCGCCGGAATGCCCAGCTCGCGCGCGACAATGGCGGCGTGGCAGGTGCGTCCGCCGCGCTCGGTCACGATACCGGCGGCGATCTTCATCACCGGTTCCCAGTCCGGCGTGGTCTGATCGGCGACCAGAACCTCGCCGCGTTTGAATTCATGCAGCCGATGCGCGTCGGCGATGACGCGCACCGGGCCGGCGGCGATCTTCTCGCCGACCGCACGGCCGGTGGTCAGCACTTTGCCCGTCGCGCCGAGCGCGTAGGTCTCGAAGCCGGTCGGCGCGCGCTGCGAAACTACGGTCTCAGGCCGCGCCTGAATGATGTAGATCGCGCCATCGTCGGCGTCCTTGGCCCATTCGATGTCCATCGGCATCGAATGACCGGCATTCTTCGAATAGTGTTCCTCGATCGCGATGGCATCGCCGGCGAGCTTGAGCACCTCGGAGTCCGAAATGCAGAAGCGTTCGCGCTCGGCCTCGGAAACGGGCACGTTCTCAGTGCCGCCGCCGGCGGCATAGATCATGCGCAATTGTTTGCGGCCGAGCGAGCGGCTGAGCACGGCGCGTTTTCCCGCGCGGTAGGTCGGCTTGTGCACGTAGAACTCGTCGGGGTCGACGGCACCTTGCACGATGTTCTCGCCCAGCCCGTAAACGCCGGTGACAAATACGACATCGCGGAAGCCGGATTCGGTGTCGAGCGTGAAGATCACGCCGCTGGCGGCGCGGTCGGCCCGCACCATCTTCATCACGCCGACCGACAGCGCCACCTTGAAATGGTCGAAGCCCTTGTCGACGCGATAGGAGATCGCGCGGTCGGTGAAAATCGAGGCGAAGCAGCGGCGGCAGGCCTCGAACAATGAGTCCGCCCCGACCACGTTGAGGAAGCTTTCGTGCTGGCCGGCGAAGCTCGCCGAGGGCAGGTCCTCGGCGGTCGCCGAGCTGCGCACGGCAACCGCGAGATCGGCGCCGTATTCCTGTTCGAGCTGCGCATAGGCGCGGGCGATCTCAGTGCGCAACGCCTCGGTGCCGGTCGCGCGATAGACGATGTCGCGCGCCTGCGCGGCGCGCTCGGCGAGCAATGCGACATTGCTCTTGTCCAGATCGTCGAGCAGCCGGTGCAGCGGGGTCCAGGCATCGGCCGCCGTAAGCGCGTCGCGATAGGCCTCGGCGGTCAGCGCGAAGCCGTTCGGCACACGCACGCCGGCGCCGGACAAGCCCGCGTAAAGCTCGCCCAGCGAGGCATTCTTGCCGCCGACCAGCGGCACATCGGCGAGCCGGATGCCGGAAAACCAGCGCACATAGTCCTTCACCGCCATCGGACCCTCTCTTGCCGGTATTCATGGGGCACATGCGCCGCGAGGCATTGATTTCCATCAAAGCGATGCGCCGCCCGATGCGGTGCAAGAGTGCCGCAGAATCGCTACTATAAAGCTGCCGCGGAGCGCAGCAGCCAATGCGGGTGGGATGCCATGACCGGCGAACCGGTGTCTGGAAAGGCAGCGCCGCAGCGCGCGAGCTTTTATTTTTCCGCGCATGAGGACGACTGGCAGCTCTTCATGAACCCGCCGGCCTTCCGCGACGTGCTCGACGGCGTCAAATGCGTGTTCGTCCATGTTACGGCCGGCGATGCCGGGCTGGGATCGGGTAATGGCGGGCGCAAGCACCCGCTTTATCTCGCGCGCGAGGTCGGGGCGGAGAGCGCGATCCGTTTCATGGCCGACCAGGATTACCGGCCGCCGGTCGAGAAGATTGTGACCGCCGTGGCCTGCAACGGCCATGCCCTTCGCCGCATCACCTACCGCAACACGGTGGCATATTTCCTGCGCCTGCCGGACGGCAATCCGGAAGGAACGGGCTATCCCGGAACCGGCAACCGGTCGCTCAAGCTTTTTGCCGAGGGCCGGATCGGGACTTTTGCGGCCATCGACGGCAGCACTTCCTATGAAGGCTGGAGCGAGCTAGTCGCTGCGCTGCGCGATCTCATTACGATGGAGCGCGGGCCTGCCCCCGCGATCGACCTGCACATTCCCGATCCCGATCCCGCCATCAATCCGGGCGATCATGCCGATCACGTGCTGACGGCGAAGGCCGTGCTCGACGCCGCAAAAGGCCTCGCCGGCACCCGTATCATCAAGCACCTCGGCTATGCCAGCGGCAGCAAGCCGGAGAACCTGTTCGGCGAAGAGCGCGACATGAAATGCGCGGTCTTTGCCGTGACGCTCGCCGGTGTGCTGGCATTCGATCACGAGACCGCATGGCGACATTACGATCGGAGCTTCGTCGGCCGGAACTATTGGCGCGCGCTGGAATTCGGGTGACCGGAATTCCGGCCGGTGCCTGCGGCTCGACGGGCGTTTCCAGACCATTTTTCCGGCGTCTATAACGATTGACTTGTTCCATTCGAAAAAATATTGCGTGAGTTCCGCCGGCTGCCACTACCGGTGCTTGCAAAGGATATGGCCGCGGCCGATACTTTCCCGGGGGCAAAAATCCTCGTTTGAGGAGCCATACTGGGGGCTTGCAATGAAAAGCTGGAATTTTGCCGCCGCGGCATCGGCTGCGCGTGCGGTGATGCGCGTCTTGTTGGTAGCGCTTCAATCGAAATCGGGAACGCGTCGCATCGCGCTCATGGGCTTGGTCCTCGCGGCTTCGAGCCTAGGCGCAGGAGGAGCGCTCGCAGCCGGCGAACCGTGGGATCGCAATCCGATCGTCGTCTATCCGGGATCGGTGTCGCCCCAGACCGCCGGCGCCGCGAATGCGTTGGTGCAGAGGGCGGCGGCGGATGGACAGGTCCGCGTCATCGTCGGCCTTCGCATCAGGATGCATCCCGAGTCCGCGGTCTCGAGCGATGTCGCGCGCCAGGAAGCGGCGGCGCTCGATACGTTGCAGAACGCGGTCGCGACGCGCGTCGGCACCAGTCCGGCCGCGCTGGTCAAATATCGCTTCATTCCCTACATGTCGATGTTCGTCGATGCCGCGCAGGCGGGCCGGTTGATCGCCGATCCCGGCGTGGCCAGCATTCAAGAAGACATTCCGAAGCCGCCGAACCTCGCCGACAGCATTCCCATCATCAATGCCGACAAGATGTGGAAAATCAACTACACCGGCAGCGGCTGGGTCGTGGCGGTGCTCGACACCGGCGCCGACAAGACCCACCCGATGCTCAAGAGCAAGGTTGTGTCGGAGGCGTGCTACTCGACGACCAATTCAAAGGCGAGCGCCAGCTCCGTCTGCCCCGGCGGAAAGAACAGCACCGCGTCCGGATCGGGCGTGAACTGCCCCGTCTCTATTAGTGGTTGCGATCACGGCACCCACGTGTCGTCCATCGCCGTCGGCTCGTCCTCGGTGCTTAACGGCGTTGCCAAGGGCGCGCAGCTCATCCCGATCCAGGTGTTCACCAAGTTCACTAACAAGACGTCATGCGGATCGCTGGCTACCCCATGCGCGTTGTCCTATACGAGCGACCAAGTCTCGGGGCTTCAGCGCATCTACGCGTTGCGCAAGACTTACAAGATCGCCGCCGTCAATATGAGCCTCGGCGGCGGCAAATATTCGGGCAACTGTAACTCCAGTGACCCGTCCGTCGCCACGGCCATTTCGAATCTCCGCTCCGTCAGCATCGCGACCGTCGTCGCATCTGGAAATTCCGGCTATGATGGCTTCGTCGCCGATCCCGCCTGCGTTTCCGACGCGATCGCCGTCGGCGCCACCACCAAGAGCGATGGTATCGCCTCCTATTCCAATCATTCGGCGCTGGTGAAGCTGCTGGCGCCCGGCGACAGCATCCGAGCTGCGATCCCCGGCGGCAAATATGCGGTCAAGAGCGGGACCTCGATGGCCACGCCGCATGTCGCGGGCGCCTTTGCGCTGCTCAGGCCGTCCGTTCCCAAGCTGGTGGTCGGCGATCTGGTCAACGCGTTGAGTTGCTCCGGCAAGCTCGTCGCCCGTAATGGACTCGCGAAACCGCGCATCGACGTATTCGACGCCTACCGGCGCATGCGGCCGCCTAGCTCGATCGCGGATTGGACATTTGCAACCGCCGACGACGGCGTCGACTGGGCCTCCCTCGTCCAATCGTTCGTCGTCAAGTCCGGGTTTTTTAAGCTCGATCCGGTCGGGCCCGGCTATGCGATGGCGGGCGTGCCAAATTGCAACGCTTCGTTCAACGTAACGGCAAAACTCAGGCGCACGGATCCGGACGGCTATTGGATCAATGGCATCATCATCAAGGCGTCAGTGAATTACAACAACGCTACGATCTCGGGCTACGTGCTCTTCTTCGGCCTCGATGGAAGCGCCGCCGTTTATCGCTGGGACAGTTGCAATCCGTTTACGGACAAGTGTGTCAGGTCCGTGACGCTGTGCGACTTTACGGCGGGCTTTCCCGTCAACAAGACCAGCGACAACACGATTCAGGCGATCGCAAACGGAAAATATATGAAATTCTACCTCAACGGTAAGCTCGTGTGCGCGAAGAGCGACGCCACATACAATTCCGGAGAGGTCATCGCCTTCGCCTATTTCCCGAACTCCACGACAGGGCACACGTTCGGGATCGACGAGGTCTCGATCAAGTCGCTCGAGACCAAATACCCGTCGCCCGCCAACGCCGATGTCATGGACCCGGCGGCCTATGCGCCGGGTCCGACTGGCGCCACGGCGACGCTGCGGGTTCCGGCGTCCACGAACTGAGCGGAATCCATCTGCAATCGACGGGAGCGGGCGAATCGACACCAGTCCGCTCCCGGTTTCCCGCGCCGATCCGGTATCGGCCGATATCAGTTTCCTTTCGCCTTCAGCGCGTCGCGAACCGTGGCGATCAGCGAGGCCATCGAATAGGGCTTTTGCAGCCAGCCGACCGGCTTTGCCTTCTGGGCGCGCTCGCGGACCTCGGGATCGACATGAGCGGTCGCGAAGACCGCAACACGGTGACATATTTCCTGCGCTTGCCGGACGGCAATCCAGAAGGAACGGGCTATCCCGGAACCTGTTCGGCGAGGAGCGCGACATGAAATGCGCGGTCTATGCCGTGACGCTCGCCGGTGTGCTGGCATTCGATCACGAGACCGCATGGCGGCATTACGATCGGAGCTTCGTCGGCCGAGACTATTGGCGCGCGGCGGAAACAGGGTAATCGAAATTCGGGCCAGCGTATGCGGCTAAGCCGAGCACGATTTCGTAAAACGCTTTAACCGCCGTGAGCTTTTTCATTCGCGCTGGTCAAGACCGCAAGCAGGCCTTTCAGAAGCTCCGTCGGCGAGGGCGGGCAGCCGCGAATGTGCAAGTCGACCGGGACCACGTCCTTGACGCCCCCGGCCACTGCATAGCTTCCGGCGAAGACGCCGCCATCGGCGGCGCAGGCGCCTACCGCCACCACCCATTTTGGATCGGGCGTGGCGTTATAGGTGCGCAGCAAGGCCTCGCGCATATTCTTCGTCACCGGTCCCGTCACCAGGAGCACGTCCGCATGGCGCGGTGAGGCGACGAAGCGAAGCCCCAAGCGTTCCAGATCGTAGAACGCGTTGCTTAGTGCGTGGATTTCCAGCTCGCAGCCATTGCAGGAGCCGGCATCGACCTCGCGGATTGAAAGTGAGCGGCCGAGCCGGGCGCGCGCAGCGCGGTCGACGCTTTGCGCAAGCTCGGCGAGCGCGGCTTGGTCGGGCGGGGGCGCCGGCTCGGTAAGCGGGCCACGCGTGAGGCTTTCGAGCAGGGTCTTGCGCATCGGCGGCTCCTTAAAGATCGTGCCCCGAATACGAGCAGTTGAACGATTTGTTGCAGAGCGGGAAGTCGGCGACGATGTTGCCTTCGATCGCGACCTCCAGTAGCGGCCACTGGAACCAGGAGGCATCGCGCAGGTGGCAGCGTTCGATGCGGCCGTCCTCGCCGAGGCGCACATAGACCAGCACGTCGCCGCGGAACGCTTCGATCAGCGCCAAGCCTTCGCGCGTGCCGCCGTTGGCTTCGACCGGCACAGCGATTGCGCCGGCCGGAAGCCGCTCGAGAATCTGGTCGATCAGCTTGAGGCTCTCGTCGACCTCGCGGATGCGGATCCACACGCGCGCATTGACGTCGCCGTCCTGCAGCACCGGCACCTCGAAAGACAATTCGGTGTAAGGCGCATAGCCGGGCGCGCGCCGCGCGTCGAAATCGCGGCCCGAGGCGCGGCCGACATAGCCGCCGGCGCCGAAGCTTTTCGCGTATTCCGGTTTGGCGATGCCGGTGGTGACGGTGCGGTCCTGCAGCGAGGCGGTGCTGTCGTAAAGCTCGATCAGGCGCGGGAAGACTTTGCGGACTTCGGCGACGAGCGCAGCCACCGCCGAGGGGCCGTCCGCTGCAATGTCGCGGGCGACCCCGCCGGGCACGACAGCATCCATCATCAGCCGGTGGCCGAAACAGGCTTGAGCCGCGCGCAAGGTCCGCTCGCGCAGGATGCCGGTTTGCGCATGCATCAGCGCGAACGAAGCGTCGTTGCAAATCGCGCCGATGTCGCCGAAATGGTTGGCCAGCCGTTCGAGCTCCGCCATCAGCGCGCGCAAATAGACCGCGCGCGGCGGCACTTTGACCTCGACCGCGGCTTCGACCGCCTGCGCGAATGCGAGCGAATAGGCGGCCGTGCTGTCGCCCGAGGTACGCGCCGCAAGCTTGGCCGCTTGCTCCAACGAGGCGCCGCGCATCAGAGATTCGATGCCCTTGTGGACATAGCCGAGCCTTTGTTCCAGCCGCACCACGTGCTCGCCATTGGCGGTGAAGCGGAAATGCCCGGGCTCGATGATGCCGGCATGCACGGGCCCGACCGGAATCTGGTGCAGCGCCTCGCCTTCGGCCGGCAGGAACGTGTAGGGTGTGGGCTCTCGCGCGGGCTTCTGCGCGCCGAGCGGTCGCTTCACATCCCAGAAGCCCAAATCGAGCCACGGCCGTGTATCGGGCGAGCCGACCGCCTCGAAGCCGAACAGGCTGCCGATGGCGCGTTCGAGCCGGATGGCGGCGGGATGGCGGGCGCCGACGCTCGGATAGGTGCCGACCTTGCAGACGTAAGTGAGCACGGCAATGTCGCTGCCCGTCAGCAGCGCCATGTGCACGCAGCCGTCGTCGCCCCACAGCCCGAGCAGCGTGCATTTGCCCGCCGCCAGGCGATCGACCGCCTGCAGCCAGTCCTCTTCGGTTACGGTCGTGCGCGGCAGGATCATGGTCATCCCAACAGCCTGGCGACGTTCTCGAAGCCTGAAACCAGTGCCGGCGGAATGTAAATGCCGGCCACGAACACGATGGCGAAATGCGCGAACATCGGCACATAGGAGGCGTGCACGGATTCCGTCGAGCCGCGCGCCTCGCCGAAGGCGATGCTGCCGAGCCGCAGGAACAGGCCGCCGAGCGCGATCAGGATGGCGAGCGCCAGCAGCGTTGCCAGCCAAGGCTCGCGCGCGAAGGTCGAGCTCACCACCAGGAACTCGCTCATGAAAATGCCGAGCGGCGGCAGCCCGGCAATCGCGACGACGCCCAGCACCAGCCCCCAGCCGAGCACGGGATGGGTGACTGTCAGCCCGCCGAGATCGGCGATCTTCTGCGTGCCTTTGACCTGCGCGATGTGGCCGACCGCGAAGAAGATCGCCGACTTTGTGAGCGAATGCATGGTCATGTGCAACAGGCCGGCGAAATTCGCGAGCGGGCCCCCCATACCGAACGCGAACACGATGATGCCCATGTGCTCGATCGAGGAATAGGCGAACATGCGTTTGATGTCGCGCCGCCGGTACAGCATGAAGGCGGCGAACAGGCAGGAAACCAGCCCCATCGTCACCATCAGCGGGCCCGGCGCGATCGAGGCCGGATTGAGCGCGAGCAGCATCTTGAACCGCAGCAGCGCATAGAGCGCGACGTTGAGCAAAAGCCCCGAAAGCACCGCCGAGATCGGCGTCGGGCCTTCGGCATGCGCGTCGGGCAGCCAAGCGTGCAGGGGCGCCAGGCCCACTTTGGTGCCGTAGCCGAGCAGCAAAAATACAAAGGCGACATTGAGCAGCGGCGCATCGAATTTCGCCGCCTTGGTGACCAGGACGGTCCACACCATGGATTCCACGCCTTCGCCGATCACCGGCCGCGCCGCCATGTAGACCAGGATGGTGCCGAACAGCGCGAGCGCGATGCCGACGCTGCCCAGAATGAAATATTTCCAGGCCGCTTCCAGCGCCTCGTGCGTGCGGTAAATGCCGACCATCAGCACGGTCGTCAGCGTGGCCACTTCGATCGCCACCCACATCAGGCCGATATTGTTGGCGATGAGCGCGAGGTTCATCGCGAACATCAGCACCTGGTACATGGCGTGATAGAAGCGCACCGAGACGGGCGTCAGCCGTCCGATCTCGATCTCATGCCCGATATAGCTCGCGCTGAACACGCTGGTGGTAAAGGCGACGAAGGTGGTGAGAACGATGAACACCTTGTTGAGGTCGTCGACCAGCAAATAGGTTCCCGACGGCGGCGCGACCCAGAACAGGGACACCGAGGTCAGGAAGGTCAGCAGCGCGGCTACCACGTTGAAATTGGCGGTTAACCGATAGCCCGGAAGCACGGCGAGAATCGCCGCCGAAGCGAGCGGGATCAGCAGAACCGCGTCGAGCGCGTCGAATGTCATCGCCGCTCTCCCCGGAAGCGGTCGAGCGCCTGGATGTCGACGGTGTCGAAGCGCTCGCGGATGCGGAACAGAAAAATGCCGATCACGATGAAGGCGATCAGCACCGAGAAGGCGACGCTGATCTCGACCACCAGCGGCATGCCCTTGGCGCCGGTCGCCGCCAGCACCAGGCCGTTCTCCAGCGACATGAAGCCGATCACCTGGCTCACCGCGTTGCGCCGCGTCACCATCATCAGGAGACCGAGCAGTACGACGGAAAGCGCGAAGGCGAGGTCCTCGCGCGCGAGCGGATCGGCCTCCGCCGTCACCCGCAGCATCACCACCATCGACAGCGCGACCAGGCCGATGCCGATGAGCATGGCGGGGCCGACGCCGACCACGGTCTCGATCTCGCGATGGATGCCGAGCCGGATCACGATGCGGCGCAGCGCGAGCGGGATGACGGCGGCCTTGAACACCAGCGCGATGGTTGCGGTGATGTAGAGATGCGGCGCGTGCTGCGCGAGCGCCTGCCACGCCACCGACAATGTGAGGACGATAGCATGCGCGGCATAGACGTTGATCAGCGCCGTCAGCCGGTCCTGGTAAAGCTCGATGAAGCTCACCAGCACCAGCGTGCCCGCCAACAGATGCGCGATGTCGAAGGTGAGGCCTTGCATTTCAGAAGCTCCTCGACACGAAGCGCAGCAAAGTCGCGAGCAGCGCCAGCATGAGTGCGGCGCCCAGGAATTCCGGCACGCGGAACACGCGCATTTTGGCGATCGCGGTCTCGAACGCTGCAAGCAGGAGCCCCGACAGCGCGAGCTTGCCGACATAGGCGGCGATGCCGACGATCAGCAGCACCGGTTCGACACCCGCCGGGGCGATGCCCCAGGGCATGAACAGGCAGGCGATCAGCGAGACGTAAAGAAGCAGCTTGAGGAAGGACGACAACTCGATCAGCGCGAGATGGCGGCCGGAATATTCCAGCACCATTGCCTCGTGCACCATCGTCAGTTCGAGGTGCGTCGCGGGGTTGTCGACGGGTACGCGCGCGTTCTCCGCGATGGCCACGATGATCAGCGCAACGAGCCCGAGCCCGAGCGAGACCCGCACGCCCACTTCCGGTGAGTTCATGAAGGCCGCCATGGTGGAGAGCTGGGTGGAGCCCGCGATCAGCGCGATGGCGAACACGATCATCAGCATCGCCGGCTCGGCGAGCGAGGCGATCATCATTTCGCGGCTCGAGCCGATGCCGCCGAACGCGGTGCCGACGTCGAGGCCGGCGAGCGCCAGGAAGAAACGCGCGCTGCCGAGCAAGGCAATGATGGCGATCAAGTCGGCGGTCCAGGAGAACAACAACCCGCTGCGGAAGGTCGGCACCAGGGAGGCCGCGACCCAGGTGCCGGCGAACACGACGTAAGGGATGATGCGGAACAGCCAGGACGCGCTTTCCGCCAGCACAACGTCCTTGCGCATCAGGCGAATGAGATCGCGATACGGTTGCAAGAGCGGCGGCCCTTGCCGCCGCAACAGCCGCGCCTTCACCTTGCGCACGAACCCGGTGAGCAGCGGCGCGAGCCCCAGCACCAGCAGCATCTGCCCGCCTTGAAAGATCAGGTCGTGGATCAAGGCCATATCGCGAGCACCAGGAGCAACAGCACCAGCGCCACGAAGACCAGCGTGAGGTAGCGGCGGATGGTGAGGAATTGCAGCACGTTCATCCGGTCGGTGGCGTAGTCGATAAAGCGGGAGATCGGCACGTAGAGCGTGTCCCAGATGGGGTCGTGCATATTGACCGTCAGCCGCGCCGGGCGCGTGGAGCTTGGCGGCGGCATTTCGCCGATCTCGCGCGCGCGGAACAAAAGCGTGCCGAATACGCGGCGGATCGGCTGCGCGAAGCTGCCGGCCGAATATTGCGTGAGCGGACTTGGGTCCGGATAGCCGCAATCCCACGCGGCGCTCCGGCGCAGGCGGTCGGAGGCGAGGCGGTGAATGGCGAAGGCAGCCAGCACGCCGGACATCGCCACGAAGACGAACACCAGGAGGCCGTTATAGGAGCTGCGGCTTTCGGCGATCGGCACGATCGACAGCCATTCCACGCCGGTCTGCACCGGCATGTGCCCGCCGACGCCGATCTGCGCGACCGGCGCCAGCGCGTCGATGAACAGGCCGGGCAGAATGCCGGCCACCAGGCAAAGCGCGGCCAGGAAATACATGGCGGTCAGCGAATTGACGTCCGTCTCCTGCGCGGCGATGGCGGCTTGACTGCGCGGGCGGCCGAGAAAGCTGATGCCGAAGGCGCGCACAAAGCAGGCGCCGGCGAGCGCCGCCGACAGCGCGAGCAGCGCGCCGACGGCCGGTACCATGAGCTTCAGCCCCCAGGACGGCAGTTGCGGGCTCAAGAGAATGGCCTGGAAGGTCAGCCATTCGGACACGAAGCCGTTGAGCGGCGGCAGTGCCGAGATCGCCGTCGCGCCGATGAGGAACACGAAGGCGGTCTGCGGCATGCGGTGGATCAGCCCGCCGAGCTTCTCCATGTCGCGCTCGCCGGTCGCGACCAGAACGGCGCCGGCGCCGCAGAACAAGAGGTTCTTGAACAGCGAGTGATTGAACACATGCAGCAGCGCGGCGGTGAAGGCGAGCGCGGCGGCGAAGGTCATGCCGGATGCCTTGAACGCCAGCGCGAGACCGAGCGCCGCGAAGACGATGCCGATATTCTCGATCGTCGAATAGGCCAGCACGCGCTTGAGATCGCGCTGCATCAGCGCGTAGAGCACGCCCAGGACCGCGGTCGCGCCGCCGATGAAGAGCACGAGCAGGCTCCACCACCAATCCGGCGTGCCGAGCAGGTCGAAGACGATGCGGATGAATCCGTAGACCGCGACCTTGGTCATCACGCCGCTCATCAGACCCGAGACATGGCTGGGCGCGGCCGGATGGGCGAGCGGCAGCCAGGCATGCAGCGGCACGACGCCGGCCTTCGAGCCGGCGCCGACCAGGGCGAGCACCAGCACCAGCGCGGCGAGCCCGGCCGACGGATGCGCGGCGCGCATGGCCTCGAACGTGTAATTGCCGCCGGCTCCGGCCAAGAGGCCGAAGGCGAGCAGCAGCGCCAGCGTGCCGAAGCTCGCCATCAGCAGATAGACATAGCCGGCGCGCAGGTTCTCGCGGTCCTCGTGGTGTGAAATGACCAGCGCCCAGGACGACAGCGACATGAACTCCCACGACACCAGGAAGGAGAAAGCGTCGCCCGCGAGCACGACCAGGTTCATACCGGCGAGATAGGCCGGATAGAACGGCAGCACGCGTTGCGGAAAATTCTCGTGCCGGCCGTAACCGAGCGCGTAGAGGCTTGCCGCCGCACCGCCCAGATTGATCACGACCAGAAAGAAGGCCGAAAGCGCATCGATACGAAAATGCGCTCCCAGCCAGGGCAGGCCGAGCGGCAAAACGACGGCGGGTGCCGGCCCGGGATGGCCGAACAGCGCAAGCAGGGCGATGACGCACAGCGCGAGGGTGACGATGAAGCTCGCGCCATAGACCGTGTTCGTGGCCGGCGAGGACGCGCCCAGCGCGATCGCGACAGGGGCGAGGGCCACCAGCGCCAGCACGCCGAAGAGCGCGTAGACGACCATCAGCGCACCCGTTGCCTCAATTGATGAGACCTCTGTCTCGTCATTCCGGGGCGTCCGCCGACGCCCGTAGGGCGAAGGCGGACGAGCCCGGAATCCATAACCATCGTCGCTGCGGAGTATGGATTCCGGGCCCGCCGCTTCGCGGCGTCCCGGAATGACGAACAGGGTGTCGACTCGCCCTTCATTTCAGCCGCACTCCGCGGCCGCCGCCAGTGCTGGCGGCGCCTTCCCCGATCAATTCGATGCCGTCGGCGGTGAGCGCGTTGACCAGCTTCATGAGCGAGTCGACATTGCCGCGCACGACGCCGTTACTGGCTTCCATGCGTTGGATGGTAGGCAGCGACAGGCTGCAGCGCTGGGCCAGTTCGCGCTGGTCAATGCCAAGCAATGCCCGCGCGGCCCGCATTTGGCCGGAGGTAATCATGTGTCTTGCGTGTGATTCTCGTCTTTATCTTTGATATGTGAACCACTTATACGGGTATGTCAAGTATATATATTGATATATTATATATCTCTTTAGCGCCGGTCACGCCATTGCTAGACATTCTTGAGGCGTTTGCACGGAACGGATGCGGCGAGGCTGACAGGGCCGCAGATGGCGCGCATGACGGAACATTGACATAGTGAAATAATTTCACTATGAACACCGCGTGCCAAAGCTCAAGCAGTTTCGAGACTGCCGTATCGTGATCTACCCGCGCGATCGCCGGCCGCCGCATGTGCATGTCGAATTCCGCGACGGCGATCGCTGCACGGTGGAGATGGAAACGCTTCTGGTGACCGGCGCGGTGCGCCCGTCCGCGAAGCTGAAGACGCCGCTCGCATGGATCGCGGCGAACCGGATGCCGCTCTTGGCAAAATGGAAGGAGATTGTGCGATGAGCAAACCGCCTCTGATCCGCACGGTGAAGGCCAAGCCTCCGGCGACATTGGAAATCACTTGGAGCACCGGCGAGGCGCTCGCTGTGGATGTCGCGCGTCTCATCAAGCGCTTCAAGCTCTATGCGCCTCTCAAGAACGCCGCGCTGTTCGGCAAGGCCAAGGCCGACCCGTGGGGCCATGCGGTCAACTGGCCCGGCGAGATCGACATGGGGGCTGACCAGCTTTACGAACTTGCGCGCGAGCAGGCGGGCGAATGGGGGCCGGAACGGTTTGCCGCCTGGATGAGCGAGCATGGCCTGTCGCTCAATGCGGCAGCGGATGCTCTCGGGCTTTCACGGCGTATGATCGCGCACTATCGCACGGGCTCCAAGCCGATCCCCCGTGTGGTGGCGCTTGCTTGCGAGGGCTTGAGCGCGCGGTGGAAGAAGCGCGTAGCCTAATCGTATCGCTGTGAACGGGTACGCTTCGTCTTGGGTCCCCAACCGTCGTCGCTTCGAGCGAATTTTCTTAAGGCAAGCTCACGGTTGAGCAGGCGCGCGAGGAGGCTGGAAGGACGCTCGCGAGCGACGTGAGCCGGATCGAATGTCACATCCGCCCCCCGCATCGGCGCGGTGAACCGCAATCGCACTGAGCGTCAGACGAGTGACTGTCGCAGAGCGTGCTACCCCGGTGCGACCCGGAATGAATCGGCCAAGAGGGCAGGGCGGCTAACGTCTTGAAAAATATGGCGCGCCCGAGACGATTCGAACGTCCGACCTTTGCCTATGGAGGGGCAATAAGTGGGGTAGATTAATCCTCTTCTTCTATTATGTCTTATATTTCAATAGTTTATTCCACATCGTGGCGGAGAGGGAGGGATTCGAACCCCCGATACCCTTGCGAGTATGCCGCATTTCGAGTGCGGTGCTTTCAACCGCTCAGCCACCTCTCCGCGTGTCCCGAACGGACTGGAAACCGCGCCGGACCGGCGCTGTTTAGCCAAGCGAGCCGGGACAGACAAGGGCGAAAGGGGTAATATCGGCCCTCGCGGGCCCGGGCCCGCCAGCGGACCGGCGTGACGATGCCCAACGCATTGCGATTGTTGAATGTGCGCGAGCCATGGCGCGGCCTTGCGCTGACGTTTTTTATGGTTGCCGTGATGACGGCGGCGATCCACGTGATCATCCTGAGCGTCGGTCTCACCCGCGGTTCGGTGCTCTATCTAATCCCGGTGCTGATCGCCTCCATCCGGTGGGGCATCGTAGCCGCGCTTTTTGCGGCCGTTTGCGGGGTGATCGCGTCCGCCTTTTTCTTCTTTGCGCCGCGCTACAGCTTTGAAATCCGCGATCCTCAGGAGGTCATCAATCTCGCCTTGTATATCTTCACGGCGATCGTGGTGAGCCAGCTCGCCGGACGCCTGAAGCGGCAGCTCGAACTGTCGCGCCGGCGCGAGATCGACTTGGCCGAGCTATACGCTTTTTCGCGGCGCCTGGCGGTGGCGTTCGATCTCTCCGACATCCATTCCGCCATCGAGGACCATCTTGCGGCCGTCATCCAGCGCAAAGTCGTGCTGTTTGCAGGCGCCCGCGAAGCGAACGCGAGCGATCGGCACAACAATGGATCGGTGCCGGAATCCGTGCAGAAATTGGTGGGCGACGTCGCGGGCGGCCGGCGTGACGCAGGCGCCGGCGTGACGGTGGCGGGAGAGGCCGGCGATGTTTGGCTGGTGCGACCGGTAGCGCCGAAAAGCCCCGAATTCGGCGTAATCGCCATTAACTTTGGCCGTGAGTCCGGAGGAAACGTCGACGAGATGCGCGCGCGCGTCGATACCGTTCTGGTGGATGCCACCGCCACGCTCGAGCGCCTCGGCGTGGCACACGCCATCAGCGAGGCGCGCATGCGCGCGCAAACCGACCAGTTGCGCGAGGCGCTGATCGGTTCGGTGAGCCACGAATTGCGCACGCCGCTGGCGTCGATCCTGGGCGCTGCCACGGTGCTGAGCACGGCGCCGGCGTTACGCGACGACAAGCGGCTGCAGGCGCTGGTGCATGACGTGCGCGACGAGGCCGAACGGCTCAATAACGACATCCAGAACTTGCTCGACGCCACCCGCATCTCGAGCGACGGCGTCAAGCCGCATGCCGAATGGGCCGACCCGGCCGACATCATCAATTCCGCGCTCGATCGCTGCCGCCGTCGTCTCTCCGACCGGCGCATGGTCCTCAATCTGCCGGCCGATCTGCCGCTGATCCACGTCGACCCCGTGCTGGTGCAGCAGGCGCTGGTTCAGATCTTCGACAATGCCGTGAAATATTCGCCGTCCGGCTCGCGGATCACACTGGCCGCGCGCGCCCGCGACGGCCGCCTGATCCTCAGCGTGACCGACGAGGGAGCGGGGCTGACGCGGGCCGAAGAAGCCCAGATTTGGAGCCGCTTCGTGCGCGGCGAACGTCACAGCGCCACCACCAGCGGCTCCGGTCTCGGGCTCTGGATCGCCAATGCTTTTATCGCCACCAATGGCGGCAAGATGCACGCCGTGAGCGACGGCCCGGGCCTTGGCACCACGGTTGCCATCGAACTTCCGGTGACGCAGGCCGCCGTCCCGCAATTGGAAAGCGACGCAGATGAATGAACCTTCCGCGATCGTGCTCGTCGTCGACGACGAGGTGCAAATCCGGCGCTTTCTGCGCACGGGCTTCGAGCTCAACGGTTTCGTCGTGCACGAGGCCGCGACCGGCGCCGAGGCGATCCGCTCGGCCACGTTGCGGCCGATCGACATCGTCATTGCCGATCTCGGACTTCCGGACATGGACGGCGCCGAGGTGGTCGAGCGCATCCGCTCCTGGTCGAGCGTGCCGATCATCGTGCTCTCGGTGCGCTCGAGCGAGGCGCAAAAGGTGCACCTGCTCGAGCTCGGCGCCGACGATTATGTGGTCAAGCCCTTCGGAATGGCGGAACTGCTGGCGCGCGTGCGCGTCGCCTTGCGCCGGCAGTCGCGTGCGGCCAGCGGCGAGCCGATCGTCAAGGTCGGGCCGCTGACCATCGATCTTTCCGCCCGCGCGGTGATGCTCAACGGGAGCCGGCTCAACCTGACGCCGAAGGAATACCGGCTGTTGCAGGTACTGGCGCAGCATGCCGGCAACGTCGTGACCCACCAGCATTTGCTCAAGGAGGTATGGGGATCGGTCCACGTGCAGGACACCCATTACCTGCGCATCTTCGTGCGCAAGCTGCGGCAGAAGATCGAGCCGCACCCGGATTCGCCGCGCATCCTGGTGACGGAGCTCGGCGTCGGCTACCGGTTGGCGCAGTCCGGCCAGGACGGCGAAGGCGCCACGGCCTGGACCGGCGGAGCAAGCCCGGCCAAGGCCGATGGCTGAAAACCGGTTTCCTTGACAGGATCGGCCATTCCCCGCATATGAGGGACGAAACGCGGAGCCTGCGGGCCCCGCGTGTTTTTGCTTTGCCTATCAAGGCATTGAAAACAAACGACAAACCGACTGAAAGAAGCCGGCCCGGATGGTCCGAGGCCGGTAACGAACACCAAGGAAAAAACGATGTTCGCAGTCATCAAAACCGGCGGCAAGCAGTACCGCGTTGCCCCGGAAGATGTGATCCGGATCGACCGCGTGGCGGCCAATCCGGGCGAAGTGGTTGAGTTCGGTGAGGTTCTGGTGGTCGGCGGCGAGACCCCGGCGGTCGGCGTGCCGATGGTCGAGGGCGCCACCGTCGCCGGCGAGGTGCTCGAGCACAGCCGCGGCGACAAGGTCATCGCCTTCAAGAAGCGCCGGCGCAAGAATTCGCGCCGCAAGCGCGGCTACCGGCACGAGTTTTCGGTGATCCGCATCACCGAAATCCTGACCGGCGGCGCCAAGCCGTCGAAAGAGCCGCCGCCGCGCCCGAAACGCGAGGCCAAACCGAAGGCGGAAGCGGCAGCATCCGCAGACCAGGCCTGATACCGGCGGGCCACACCGAAGCCGCCCCGCGCGGGCGGCTCAAGGAATGAGATGATTCCGTCACGGAATCGGTGTAAACAGTTCAGGAATTCGAGAGAGAGCTATGGCGCATAAGAAAGCAGGCGGATCATCCCGTAACGGCCGCGACTCCGCGGGCCGGCGGCTTGGCCTGAAGAAGGCGGGCGGCGAGATCGCCGTCGCCGGCAATATCATTTGCCGCCAGCGCGGCACGACGTGGCATGCCGGCCGTAATGTCGGCATGGGTAAAGACCACACGCTGTTCGCGCTCGTCGATGGAAAGGTTCAGTTCGCTACGAAATCCAAAGGCCGCACATACGTATCGGTTCTTCCGATGACGGAGGCAGCGGCCGAGTAAAACGGTGGACAAAAACGAGGTCCGCCGGTCATCCAGTCCAACCGGCGGGGGCTCGTAAGGCTCCAAGAGGGGGAGACGGGTGACCGGCTCCCCCTCTTCGCATTTCAACGCGGCGTCCGCGTTGCAACCTGGAGCCCGAGCCATGACGTTGCTGGAAGAGATCCCGAGCGAGACTTTCCGAGAGGGCAGTATCCCCGTCCTCGAGACCAAGCGGCTTGCCCTGCGCGCCCCGCGCCTCGAGGACGCTAAAGCGGTTGCCGCGCTCGCCAACGACCGCCGCATCGCCGAGAACACCGCGCGCATTCCGCATCCGTACCGCGTGGCGGATGCCGAGACTTTCATTGCGGGGGCGAATAAGGCCGGCGGCGAAGGTGTTTTCCTGGTCACGCTGCGCGACAAGACGATTATCGGCGCCTGCGGCATCGTCAATCAGGAGCAGGGCGGCGAACTCGGCTATTGGCTGGGCGTGCCCTATTGGGGCAAGGGCTACGCCACCGAAGCGCTGCATGCCGTGATCGACTACGCCTTTACCGATCTCGGCCATGAGGCCTTGCAGGCGGGTGCGCGCGTCACCAACCCGGCCTCGCGCCGCGTGCTGGAGAAGTGCGGATTCCAGTGGACCGGCGTCGGCCTCTACCGCATCCGCGCCATCAATTCGTCGGCGCCGATCGACCGCTTCCGGCTCGAGCGGCGGGTCTGGTCGGCGATCAAGAATTGGGGCCGCATGACGCGGGTGAGCTGAGGCGCTCGCTCAGTCGGGCAGGCAGCCATACTCCGTTCGTCGTTCGTCCCCGCTTTCGCGCGAAAGCGGGGACCCAGCACTGAATATGTTTTTGTCATCGCCGCGCTGGATTCCCGCTTGCGCGGGAATGCGCGGATTGAACTCAAACGTCAGCGCCTCAAAGCCTACCGAAACAACTGTTTGATCCGCGGCCATCCCTCGCCCGGCGCGGACGAGGCGCTTTCCGGCCGCGGTTCGGGATCGGCTGCCAAATCCGGTCCGGGATCGTCCGGCGCATGCACCAGCGGGATGACCGGTTCCGCCGGCTTTTTCCTGGCGGCCGATTTGGGTTTCGGGGCCGCCGCGCTTGAAGCCGATGTTGTCGTGGGCAAAGCCTCCGCTTTCGTTTCCGGCGCCTTTTCCGGCGCGGCTTCGAGGTCGACGACCGGCGTCTCGGCTGTCACGATTTCGGCGACCTCGGCCGCTGGCCGATCCGGCGTCGGGGCGGGCGGCGGCGCCGATGCCGGCGCGATGTCGATGAGCGGCCGCGCGACGCCGATCTCGGCCAAGGGCACGCGCCACTGATACCCATCGAGTCGGCCGCTGGGCGATACCGGCAGCCAGCGATCGGACACCACGCCGTCCGCGGTCCAGGCCGGATCGCCGGAAGCGCGCATGGCGCGGCTCATCCATTCGCGCACCCGGCCCTCGTCGCCGTGCTCGGTCGCTTCGATCGTAGCCATCAGCGCGGCGACCCGTTGTGTGGGCGCGGCGAGGTAAGGCTCCAAAGCCGCGCGCGCGACCGCAAAGTCGCGCGCATCGAGTGCGGCGCGCGCCACCGCCAGTGCGCTTTCGATGTGGCCGGGCGCCATGCCGGCCAGTTTCTGCATGCGCCCCAGCCGCTCGCGCGCCGAGTCGGCGAGCCGCAGATTGGCATAGGCTTCGGCGATGTCCGGTTGCGGATTGGCCGCCCAAGCCTTCTCCAGTATCCGCCGCGCCTTGCGCCAATCGCCGGCTTCGGCGAGCCGCCGCCCGGCGAGCGCCGCCGCCGGCACGAAATCCGGCGCGAGTTTCCCCGCTTCCAGCACGTCCGTGAGCGCCGCGTCGCGGTCGCTTTCGTTGAGCGCCAGCGCGCGGGCGGTGAGCAGCACCGCGCGCTTGCGACGGTAGTCGTTCTTGTCGAGCGCGCGCGACATGCGCTCGAGCGCTTCGAGCGCGCCGCTCCAGTCGGAAGCCGCGCAGCGATCGTCGAGCACGGCCTGACCGGCCCAGGCGAGCGCCGGCGCGGCCTTGGCCGCCTCCTCCGCGACGCGGCGCGCAGCAGACGCATCGTTGCGGCGCTGCGCTTCGATATAGAGCCCGCGCAGACCGAGCAGTTTGGTCTCGTCGTGCCTTGTCATGGCGCGGAAGGCGCGTTCGGCGCCGGCACGGTCGCCCGCCATCTGGGCCGATTGCGCGGCGAGCAACAGCGCCAGCGGATCGCCCGGCGACAGCCTGCCGGCGTCGTCGGCGGATTTGCGCGCGAGTTTCAGGTCGCCCGCGCCGATCGCGATCAGGCCGCGCGAGATCGCGGCATAGCCTTTCATGGCGCGGCGGTGCCGGAAGAACAGCGAGACCTGTTCGGGCGAGCGCACGATGCCGCGCAGGATCGACCAAGCCAGAATAAGCACGAGCGTGAGCGCGATGAGGGCGAGTGCCGCCACCATCAGCGAGGTCTCGATCCGGTAGCCCATCCAGGTGAGCACGATGTCGCCCGGCCGGTCGGCGAACCAGGCGATGCCGGTGGCGATCAGCGCGACGGTGACGAGAAACAGGACAACTCGGATCATCGCGCCCTCGCGGGTTGGCTCAGCGCACGCGCCGTATTCGCGGCGAATTCATTGGCAGCGGCAAGCGCGGCCTGCCGCGCGCGCGCCTTCTCGATCCAGCCGCGCGCGGGTGCGCGTGCAGTCTCGGGCAGCTTGGCGAGATCGGTGAGCGCGCCCGCAATGTCGCCATGCGCGGCCGCGATGTCGATGCGCGCCAGCACGGCGGACGGATTGTCGCCCGCCGGCGCCGCGACCGGCGTGATGCGCACCAGCCGGGTCGCGTTCGCCTGCAACCGTTCGAGGAAGCTGCCCTGAGTCGCCTCGGCGCCGGAGGCCTTCGCCATGGCAGGAATGAGCGCATGCAGCTCTTGCCCGAGCGTTGTGGCACTCGGCAATCCGCTCGATGCAAAGGACGCGAGCGCCGCCAATGTCTTTTCGTTGGAGCCGAGTGCTTTGGCTTGCGCGAGTTCGCGTGCATAGGGTGCGCCGCCGATCACAGCGCCGTGCAGCGCGTTTGCGATCAAGGCGCGGCGTACCGTGCCTTCGGACGCCGTGACCATGGCAAGCTCGGCGCGCGCATCTTTGACCGATTGCTCGAGCGCGGCGATGCGCTGCTGCACGGCCTCGAGCGCGGCGGGCGCGACCGCGCTGCCGGCGTTCTTCTCGACATTCTGAATACTGGTACGCAAGTCGGCGACCGCTTTTTCCGACTGCTCGGCCTGCCTGCGCGCCTGCATCGCATTGGCGGCGGCATCGTCTCCGCGCTTGCCGAGCGCGCTGAGTGCGACGCCGAGCGACTTCATTTCATTCTCGGCGGCGGCAAGGCGTTGCGCGACGCCGGCGTCACTCTTCGGCAGATTAGCCAACGCCGATTCCAGCGTCGCGACACGTCCCGCGAGCGCGTCGATGGTTTTCTTATCGATAGCGGCCGCGGGTGCGGGTGCCGCCGCCGGGCGGTTGCGCAATTCCTGAATTTGCTGCTGCAAGCCTGCGATGTCGGCGCTTAGATCGGCGGGCCGCGGTGCGCTGCTTGGCAGTTCGCCCGTATACCAGAGCGCACCGGCCGCAAGTGCTACCACGATGCCACCGACAAGTCCGCCGGCCAGCGCCGATGCGCCGGACCAGGACGCGCCACTCGGCCGCGGCTGGGGGGGCGTTTCGGATTCCGCACGGGAGGTTTCGTCCGGCGGCGGCGGCATCTCGGCCGGGACCTCGGCCATCGCCTCGTGCGGCGATGCGGAGGCGGGCTCCTGCGGCGCACTCGCAGCTTCCGGCGGTATCGGATCGCTGTCGGGCGGCGGCTTTATTTCCGTCGCGGTCAGATCGATGGTGGGCGCCGCGCGCTTGGAACGCCGGGCGTCGTCGGACGCTTCCGGCGTTTTGCGCTTGTCTGCCATGCCTTGCTCCTCGCGATTCGGCCCACCCCGCCGGCCCCGAGATAAC
>JAKAHJ010000143.1 GCA_021815055.1 Pseudomonadota bacterium
GGTGACGATCACCTCGAAGCGCTGGCCCGGTACCGCGCCCAGCCAAGACCCGGCTCGAAACTGCACAGGCAGCCCGAGGTGCAGCGCGTTCGAGCGGGCGACCGCCAGGGCGTCTTCGCTGGCGTCGGTGGCGTCGTGCTGCTGGCGGTGGCGCTGGCGTTGTGGAAGTTCAATCAGCGGGCGGGGAAGGCCATTTAGTGTATCGCTCCCCCGCTTGCAGTCGAACTCGGGTTTACCCGAGTTCGACCACTTAATTATTGACCGAAGTCGGATATATCCGACTTCGGGGGGAGGGTGGCGAGCGCAAGCGAGCCGGGTGGGGGCGTTCTACGCAAGCTGGCGAGCTAACCCCACCCCCGGTGCTTCGCGCCGGACCCTCCCCTTTCGGGGGAGGGATTAAATATTGTCTCAATGCCCCGTCGGGTCGCCGCGGCGGCCGATCTCGTACAAGAACCAGACGCGCTTCTCCGATTCGTCGATAAAAGTCTCGAGCAGGCTCGTGCTCGCCACGTCGTTGTGCTCGTCACAGACGTCGTGCGCTTCGCGCATCGCCGCGATGAAGCGTTGATTGTCGTCGCGCAGTTCCGCGATCATGTCGCCGGGATCGACGTAAGTCGCATCGTTGTCTGGAATGCGCTGGTGGCGGATGATGTCGCCGATCGAACGCAGCGTGGGCTGACCGATCTTGCGCACGCGCTCGGCCAGCACGTCGGTCATGGCGAAAATCTGCGCGGCGTGTTCGTCCAGCAGCAAGTGGTAGTCGCGGAAATGCGGGCCGCTGACATGCCAGTGGAAATTCTTAGTCTTGAGATAGAGCGCGAATGTATCCGCCAGCAACCCGTTGAGCGCCGCAGCGATGTCCTTGGCGGCCGTCGAGCCCAGGTCGGTCGGCGTTTTCAGGCGGGGCGAGGCTTGCGCGTGGTTCATGGGGGCTCTCCGGAGAGTGGTTTCGCGACCCCAATACGTGAGGGGCGCGAAAGTTCCGGCCCGTTGAGCCGGGCTATTCTCGCGGGGGCTCCTTAGCCCGCGCTTCCAGCGCCTCCGCCCGCGCGAGGTTCGCCCGGCCCTCGTCCGCCCGGCCCAAGGCGGCGAGCAGGGCGGCGCGCGCCCGGTGCGCCGGCGCAAGATTGGGGTTGAGGCCGAGCGCGCGGTCGATATCGGCCAGGGCCTCGTCCGTGCGCCCGAGCCGGCCCAGCGTCTGCGCGCGGGCAAGATGGGCCTCGGCGAAACCGGGATCGGCGGTGAGCGCGCGCGCGAAGCTCGCGAGCGCTTCCTCGGCGCGCTTGAGTTGCGTCAGCGCGATGCCGCGGTTGAGCCAGTCGTCGGCCGACTGCGGGCTGAGCGCCAGCGCCCGGTCGAAACCCTTCAGCGCCTCGCCTGCCATGCCGGCATCGAGCAGGATATTGGCCCGGTTGCCGTGCGCCTCGGCGAAATCCGGGTCGGCGGCGATGGCCAGTTCGAAGCTTTTGACCGCCTCCAAGGGCTGCCCCAGCCGCTCCAGCGCCTTGCCCAGCAGATTGTGCACCTTGCCGGTATTGAGCCCAAAGGCGATGGCGCGGCGGGCAAGGTCGGCGCCCTCCTTGAACTGGCCGCCCTGGCAGGCCACCACCGCCACGCAATAGAGCGCCTCGCCGTTCTCCGGCTCGGATTTGAGCACCTCCATATAGCGCTCCATGGCGAGCGGGATGTCGCCCTGGCGGTGGTGAAATAGGCCCTGCTGGATGAGTTCGGCGGCACGGGGTCGGGTCATGGGCCGGTTCTAAGCAGGGATTGGGGGGAAGGCAAAGGGTGGGTGGGGGCCTTTCAATTGTCATGGCCGGGCTTGTCCCGGCCATCCCACTTAGGGAGGCAGTGCTCTCCTAAGCGGGGTCACCGGGACAACAAGCCCGGTGACGACAAGAAGAAATTGCGCGGCCCCCATGCTATGCCTTTTCCCGAATCCGGGCATGATTGCGTGAGGGGCCAGCGACAGCATGAAGGACATCCTCGACAAGCTCGAACAACGGCGGGAAGAGGCCCGTCTCGGCGGCGGCAAGGCCCGTATCGCGGCCCAGCACAAGCGCGGCAAGTTGACCGCGCGGGAACGCATCGAGCTCTTGCTCGACAAGGGTTCGTTCGAGGAGTTCGACATGTTCGTCGAGCACCGCTCGAACGAATTCGGCATGGAGAAGTCGAAGATCCCCGGCGACGGCGTGGTCACCGGCTGGGGCACCATCAACGGCCGCACGGTCTATCTGTTCTCCAAGGACTTCACGGTGTTCGGCGGCTCGCTGTCGGAGACGCATGCGCAGAAGATCATCAAGGTGCAGGACATGGCGATGAAGGCGCGCGCGCCCATCATCGGCCTGTTCGACGCCGGCGGTGCGCGCATCCAAGAGGGCGTGGCCGCGCTCGGCGGCTATGGCGAGGTGTTCAAGCGCAACGTGATCGCCTCCGGCGTCATTCCGCAGATCTCGATCATCATGGGCCCCTGCGCCGGCGGCGACGTCTATTCGCCGGCCATGACCGATTTCATCTTCATGGTGCGCGACACCTCCTACATGTTCGTCACCGGCCCCGACGTCGTGAAAACCGTGACCAACGAAGTCGTCACCGCCGAGGAGCTCGGCGGCGCTTCGGTGCACACCGCCAAATCGGGCGTGGCCGACGGCTCGTTCGAGAACGACGTCGAATGCCTGTTGCAGATGCGCCGGCTGATCGACTTCCTGCCCGCCAATAACGAGAGCGGTGTGCCCGAATGGCCGACGCAGGACGACATCGACCGCGAGGATCACTCGCTCGACACGCTCATTCCCGACAACCCGAACAAGCCCTACGACATCAAGGAACTGATCCTGAAAGTGGCGGACGAGGGCGACTTCTTCGAAGTCTCCACGGCTTACGCCCGCAACATCGTCACCGGCTTCGGCCGCATCGCGGGCGCGACCGTCGGCTTCGTCGCCAACCAGCCGATGGTGCTCGCCGGCGTGCTCGACATCGACGCCTCGCGTAAGGCGGCGCGCTTCGTGCGCTTCTGCGACGCCTTCAACATCCCGATCGTCACCTTCGTCGACGTGCCGGGATTCCTGCCCGGCACCAACCAGGAATATGGCGCGCTGATCAAGCACGGCGCCAAGCTCTTGTTCGCCTATTCGCAGGCCACCGTGCCGCTCGTCACCGTCATCACGCGGAAAGCCTTCGGCGGCGCCTATGACGTGATGGCGTCGAAGCACATCGGCGGGGACATCAATTACGCCTGGCCGACCGCGCAGATCGCCGTGATGGGCGCCAAGGGCGCGGTCGAGATCATCTTCCGCGGGCGTTCGGCCGAGGAAATCGCGGCGCAGACCAGGCAATACGAAGACCGCTTCCTGTCGCCCTTCGTCGCCGCCGAGCGCGGCTATATCGACGATGTGATCATGCCGCACGCGACCCGCAAGCGCATCGCCCGCGCGCTGGCGATGCTGAAGAACAAGCACGTCGAGATGCCGGCCAGGAAGCACGATAATTTGCCGGTATAGTGTCTCCCGTTCCATGCAGCGCCGGTAACCACGCAAAGGACATCAAATGGCAGCGAATGACCGCCCGATCGTCACGCGCAAGGGCGAAGGCAGCAGCAACACCGGCCAGTCCGGCGGACTGCGCCTGATGACCGGCGTCGGCCCGCAGAACACGCCGGCCGCCAAACTTTGGTTCGGCACCGCCGGGAATCCGCCCGGATTCCGCTCGCTGCCGCATCATCACGGCGAGGCCGAAACCGGTGCCTATGTTCTCTCCGGCCGTGCCCGCGTTTTCTGGGGCAAGGACTATGGGGAGTTCGTCGATCTTTCGGCCGGCGACTTCATGTTCGTGCCGCCGTTGATCCATCACCTCGAATGCAACATGAGCACGACCGAGGAATTATGGTGGCTCGCCTGCCGCACGCCGGAGAACATCGTGGTGAACCTTCCAGATATCGACGACGCGTTGCTCGCGGGCTATCGGCGTGCTTGATGCATTTGTGCTGCTGCCCGAAGAACCGCGCCGGGGAGGCCTTAATTGTCCGAACTCATCGCCGTCGACAGCGTCGACATCCAGATCCTGGTCGACAATGCGACCGACACGCTTTCCAGCGTGCCGTCCTTCGTCGAGACCGAGGCCGCCGGCATGGCGCGGCGGGGCCTGCGCATCATGGGCGGCAAATGCCTGTGCTGCGCGGCGCACGGGCTGTCCTGTCTCGTCACGGTGCGGCGCGGGGGCGAGAGCCGCAGCCTCTTGTTCGATTCCGGGCCGGAGGAATACGCCTTCGAGCGCAATGTGACGCGGCTCGCGGTCGATCTCGGCGTGGCCGAGAGCGTGGTGCTGTCGCACGGCCACTGGGATCATTCGGGCGCGATGCTGCTGGCGCTGACCATGATCCGCAACCGCAACACCGGCAAGCGCGTGCCGTTCTACGCGCATCCCGGCATGTTCCGCACCCGCGGCGTGACGCAGGCGGACGGCTCGGTGCGGCCGATGGAGGATGTGCCGTCGCCCGAGGACCTCACGCTGTTCGGCGCCGACGTGGTGCAAACGCGCGACCCGCAATATCCGCTCGGCGGCCACTTCTATGTCAGCGGCGAAATCAGGCGGCAGACGCCGTTCGAGCGCGGCTATCCCGGGCAGGTGCGCCGCAGCGATGACGGCGCCGGCTGGGAGCCGGACGAACTCCTGATCGACGAGCGCTTCGTGGCGGTGAATGTCGCGGGCAAGGGCTTGGTGGTGCTCTCGGCCTGTTCGCATGCCGGCATCGTCAATGTGTGCCTGCATGCGCGCGAGCAGTTTCCCGGCGTGCCGCTCTTCGCCATCCTCGGCGGGCTGCATCTGTCGGGCGCGAACGAGGCGGCGATCCCGCAGACGGTGGAGGCCTTGCGCGAATTCGGGCTCACGGCGATCGCCGCCGGCCATTGCACCGGCTGGCGCGCGATGACCGCGCTCGCCAATGCCTTCGGCGACAAGGTGCTGGCGCCATCCGCGGTCGGCAAGCGCTACCGGTTTTGAGAGGGACGCGGGCGCGCGCTTCGAGCTGTAGCACGCATCGGCGCAGCGCAATGTGGGTAGGGCGATCGCGGATTTCGGCTCACGCTCATTCTGGCTGCGCTTGCTCATCCCACGGTCGCCGTGCGGCATGGTGGATATGGAGAATCTCCACCTCGTCGGCGCCGACGCGATAAAAAATCCGATAGGGGTAGCGGCCTAACGGCACGACTCGCACGCCATCGCGTCCGGCACTGCGCGGCCCGCTTTCGGGCCAACGGGCGATGTGTACCACGATTTCGCGGATGCGCCTTTCGACATGGGGCGCAACGGCGGGATAACGCGCGGCCAGCCATTCACCGATTTCGCGTAGATCGTTCTGGGCTGCCGCGGTGTAGACGACCTTCATATGCCGCGGAATTTGGCGAAGGCCTGTTCGACCTCTTCCTCGCTCGCGAAGCGGCCCTGATCGGCGTCACGCAAGCCGCGGTCGACGCCTGCCAGCTCTTCCGGCGTCGGGTAATAGATGCCGTCCTTGAGGCCGGCGTCAATATCGAGCGCGATCTCCGCCAACTGCTCCTGCCATTCCGCAGGCCAGCTTTCGACGCGTTCGAGCGCTTGGGCGAGGCGTTTGGTTTTCATGCCCTAAGAATAGCAGTATTTTGGGCGAATAAACAGGCCAGACGCGCAGCGGAAAATAATGACCGGCTATATTGCCCTGGTGCACAAAGACGACGGCACGCGCTACGGCGTGAGCTTTCCCGACGTGCCCGGCCGCATCTCGGCCGGCGATACGTTCGAGGAGGCGGTGGTGAATGCGGCGCAATCGCTCGCCGGCCATTTCGCGGCGATGCGCGCCGACGGCGAGACGATTCCACCGTCGCGCAGCTTCGAAGAACTCAGGCGCGATCCGGAATTTGTCGAGGACAGCGCGGATGCCATCGTGACGATGGTGAGTCCGAAGGGCGCGATGACGGCGGCGGAGTAGGGCACGATTTGTAGCCCGCATGAGCGCAAGCGAAATGCGGGGAGGGCCTAACCGCGAGCGCAGATCCCGGATTTCGCTGACGCTCATCCGGGCTACGCTTGCTGAAAGATTAAGCGCATTATCCGCTCTGTCGTTTCCACTACCATTTGAGCATCGCTTTGTTTGACCGACTGGCGAGCATGGGCAAGCGCTATCGTCTTGTTATGCTCGGCTTCAATTAACCGAACGCAAGCGTCAATTGTTTCGATATTCGATTTCGATGGAGCGGACGGCCTTTGACTCCGTTCCATTATGCGCTTGGCTCGTTGTTTTCTGGTGGTCTCGCCGGGGGCTCCTTCCTTCAGAACTTGATCGATTAGCTCCCGTGCTGAGTGGATAGCCTGTCTTGGCGCGTCTGGCGATGTGCGGATTGCGGCATCGTGCATTCCGGACCTTAACTCCACGAAATGTTCATTGATCGAGGCAAGTGCTAGATCGATATGGTCGCGCAATCCGCGGGCTAAGAACTGCTTTCCGGCATCTGTAATGGAGATCCAATTATCGGGGTCGACCAAGTCATCAAAGGTCGATTGAACGTAGCCATTATCCTTGAGCTCATCGAAGGCGCTTGCTGCCATGGCGCGTTGAGTTGCATCGAACTGCACGCCGAGACGGTGTTCAATTGCTCCAGCCTGAAATGCGCGCCCTACGAGGTTGTGTTTGTGGGCCTTCTTTGTGCTCGAATCCGCAAGTGTGCCCAATATCGCCGCCTTCAGAGTTTTCATGCTCGTATCGGGCATCGTGTGTTTCATGTCGGGGGCGAATGCGCAGACGCCAATGCCGCAGCACGCGCGATTATAAATGGGGTCGCCGCGACAAGCCCGGCGATGACGCCGTCGGGTTGGTGAGGCCGAACCTTCTCACGAACACCCCGTCGTTGAC
>JAKAHJ010000009.1 GCA_021815055.1 Pseudomonadota bacterium
GGCCATGGCAAATCGCTTGACACGAAAGACAGTCGCTCCCCCGCTTGCGGGGGAGGGTGCCCGTCGAAGCCCGAAGGGCGAAGACGGGCGGGTGGGGGCGTTCTCGTGGGAATAGACCCCACCCGGCTCGCTTCGCTCGCCACCCTCCCCTTTCAGGGGAGGGATAACCGCTTCCGCGCTTTGCACGATGCGGGAGAGCGAGGACGATATCGGAAAGTACCGGGACGACAATGGCGCCCTGGACGGCATCAAGGAAATCAAGTGGCTCCAACGGCATTCCGCCTGCGCGGCGCATGCATTGCCCTTTGCCCCTCGCCATGTTTAAGGTCGCGGCCCGCGCGCATGAGCGGCTACCGGTTTTCGGAAATGATCGTGCGCAAACAAGAAAGTTGCCGGACGCTTGCATGGCCCGTGACCAGATCGACATGACCCCGATCGAGACGCGCGACGAACTCGTCGCCTGGCTCGAAGCGGGCTGCAAGCCGAAGGAGCGTTGGCGCGTCGGCACCGAACACGAGAAATTCGCCTTCACCGTCGAGGGCCATCGGCCGGTGCCCTATGCGGGGCGCCGCTCCATCCGCTCGCTGCTCGACGGCATGCAGATGCTGCTCGGCTGGGAGCCGATCATGGAAGGCGAGAACATCATCGGCATGTTCGACGTGACCCATGGCGGTGCGATCTCGCTCGAGCCGGGCGGCCAGTTCGAGCTGTCCGGCGCGCCGCTCGACAATGTGCACCAGACCGCTTCCGAACTGTTCGCGCATCTCGCGCAATTGCGCGAGGTGGCGAAGCCTTTGGGCATCGGCTTCCTCGGCTTGGGGATGACTCCGAATTGGTCCCGCGCCGACATGCCGGTGATGCCGAAGGGACGCTACAAGATCATGACCGCGTACATGCCGAAGGTCGGCCGCTACGGCCTCGACATGATGTACCGCACCTGCACGGTGCAGGCGAACCTCGATTTCTCCTCCGAAGCCGACATGGTGAAGAAGCTGCGCGTGTCGCTGGCGCTGCAGCCGGTGGCGACCGCGCTATTCGCCAATTCGCCTTTCACCGAAGGCAAGCCGAACGGCTTCCTGTCGATGCGCTCGCAGATCTGGACCGACACCGACAATCGGCGCGCCGGCATGCTGCCCTGGGCCTTCGAGCCCGGCATGGGATTCGAGCGATGGGTCGACTACGCGCTCGATGTGCCGATGTATTTCATCAAACGCGGCGACAGCTATATCGATGTATCCGGCAAGTCGTTCCGCGATTTCTTCGCCGGCAAGCTCGATGTGCTGCCGGGCGAGCGGCCGACCATTTCGGATTGGGCCAACCACCTGTCGACGATTTTCCCCGAGGTGCGGCTCAAACGTTACCTTGAAATGCGCGGCGAAGACGGCGGCCCGTGGCGGCGGCTGCCCTCGCTGTCGGCCTACTGGGTCGGGCTCCTGTACGACGACGACGTGCTCGGCGCCTGCTGGGACATGGTCAAGGGCTGGAGCGCGGATGAGCGACAGAAGCTGCGCGACGACGTGCCGAGGCTCGGCTTCAAGGCCGAGATCCGCGGCCGCAACGTGTTCACCCTGGCGCAGGAAACCCTTCGGCTCGCCGCGCGCGGGCTTACGCGGCGCCAGCGGCTCGACCGCAACGGCCGCGACGAGACGCGCTATTTGCGCCCGCTCGAGGAGAGCATTGCGCGCGGCATCACGCCCGCCGAAGAACTGCTGGCGAAATTCCACGGCCCTTGGAACGGCTCGGTCGAGCCGATCTTCGAGGAATATGCGTATTAGTTCCGCCTCATCCTGAGGAGCATCGCCATCAGCGCGTTTACGCGCGTCTTCGACGCGCTATGGCGATGCGTCTCGAAGGATGGGGCGGCCCCCTGGTTCGAGACGCGGCCTTCGGCCGCTCCTCACCATGAGGCCGATAGAGGTCGCTCACAGGGCGCGATACGAGTTGTCATGGCCAAATCCACGCCCGCCACGCTCGCGCTGCAAAAGGCCGGAGTCGCTTTCGATCTGCACGAATACGACTACGACCCGAACGCCGAACGCATCGGCATGCAGGCGGCGGAGGCGCTCGGCATCGAACCGGCGCGGCTGCTCAAGACGTTGATGGCGCGTGCCGACAAGGAAATCGTCTGCGTACTCGCGCCTTCCGACCGCGAAGTGAATCTGAAGAAGCTCGCCGCGGCGGCCGGCGCGAAAAGCGCGGCCATGCTGGGCGCGGCCGAGGCCGAGCGGCTCACCGGCTATCACGTCGGCGGCATCTCGCCGTTCGGGCAGAAAAAACGCGTGCGCGTATTCGTCGAGCAGTCGGCGCTCGCTTTTCCGCGCGTGGTCTGCAACGGCGGGCGAAGAGGGTTGCAGGTTGAACTGGCGCCGGGCGATTTGATGCACGTGCTTGGCGCGACGCCCGCGGATCTCACGGCATGACGCAGGCCCGATCGCCCACGGCAACAACACTCGCGCCGCTCGACTATGCGCTCTACGCGACCTCGGTGCTGGTCTGGGGCCTGTCCTGGATCGCCATGCATTACCAGGTGGGCCAGGTCGCGCCGGAAGTCTCGGTGGTGTGGCGCTTCGTCATCGCTGCGCCGTTTATGTTCATGATCGCGGCGCTGCGCGGTGAGCGGCTTTTGTTTCCGTTTGCCGATCACCGCTATTTCATCGGCCTGGGCGCCGCGATCTTCTCGACCAATTTCGCGCTGTTCTATTATGCGTCCCAGCACGTGGCCTCCGGGCTGTTATCGATCGTCTTTTCGCTCGCCTCGATCGGCAATGTCGTGCTTGGCGCCGTCGTGTTCGGCATCCGCATCGAGCGGCGCGTGGTGATCGGCGGCGCGCTCGGCGCCGCTGGGGTGGCGGCGATGTTCTATCCCGAGCTCGGCGGCGTAAAGCTCGACGCAGCGGCGCTGATGGGGCTCGCATTCAGTCTCGCCGGGACGGTGTCGTTCTGCATCGGCAACATGTTGTCTTTCGCCGCGCAGCGGAAAAAGCTGCCGATCTTTTCTTCGACCGGCTGGAGCATGTGCTACGGCGCGAGCTTTATGGCGCTGTTCGCCGCCGTGCGCGGCCAGACATTCACGCTGGAATGGAGTGCCACTTACATCGGCGGCTTGTTGTATCTGTCGATCATCGGTTCGGTGATCGCCTTCGGCGTCTATTTCACGCTGATCGGCCGCATCGGCGCGGCGCGCACCGGCTATGCGACCGTGATGTATCCGGTGGTGGCGCTGATCGTTTCGACCTTCGCCGAAGGTTACCGCTGGACGCTTCCATCGGCGCTCGGGCTGGCCTGCGTGCTGATCGGCAATGTGCTGGTGCTGCGAGGGCCAAAGACCTGACGCTACTCCGCCGCCTGCGCTTCCGACAGATTGTCGAGCGAGGAGACGATGTGCTCGGCCAGCGCATCGGCGAGTGCCGAGGTCTCGTGCGCATTGCGGACGAGGCCGATGCGGCAGCTCGGCAGTTCCGGAAATCCGTCCGCCGCCGACAGCACGCGCATGCCGGGCCTGAGGCCGGATTCCGGCAACACCGACACCGCGAGTCCGGCGAGCACCGCCGCCGCCACCGCGCCGGCATTCGAACTCGAATAGAGCACGCGATAAGGCCGCCCGATCGCCTCCATCCGCTCGACCGCGGAGCGCCGCCAGGAGCAGGTGGGCCGTCCAAGCGCGAGCGGAATGCGCTCCTCGGTATGCGTGGAATGACGGTTCGAGGTGACCCACAACAGCCGTTCGCGCCGGAAGGTTTCGGAGGCGCGTTTCGTTTCGCAATTGGTGACGATGGCGAGATCGATCTCGTTGGCGTCGATGCGTTCGAGCAGGTCGACCGAAGGCTCGCAGATCACGGTCAATTCCACCGCCGGATAGACGCGGGAGAAGTGCGCCATGATCTCGGGTAGATAGCGATCGGCATAATCGTCCGGCACGCCGAGGCGCACGCGGCCGGACAATTCGGCATCGGAGAAGGCCGCGATCGTCTCGACATTGAGCTTGACGATGCGGCGGGCGTAATCGAGCAGCCGTTGCCCGTCCTCGGTGAGTTTCGAGGCGCGGCCGTCGCGCGCGAAGATCGGCCGGTCTAGCCGTTCTTCCAGCCGCTTCATCTGCATCGAGACCGCGGATTGGGTCTTGTTCACGACCTCGGCCGCTTTGGTGAAGCTGCCGGTCTCGGCGATGGCGATGAACGTGCGCAATTGGTCGATGTCGAGCAGTGCGGTCATGGCAGCCTCTCGGTCTCGTCATGGGTGGCCGACCGCTCAGGCGCCTCCGTGCCGGGACGGCGGACAGTGGTCGATCCTTAACCCCAATAGGGAGCTACGTTTTTCCCGGCAATTGGGCGCCGCCGCTGGCCGGAATCAGGATCAGGCATCAACCATTACGATGGGTGAGATTAAAAACATTCGTTTCACTAATCAATGCCTGCGGCGCTACATGCGCCTCCCATCGCTTCCCGGACGAATCGGGTGGGGCTTTCGGGTGGTTCCGAAGCCGGACTTCGAGGCGAATAGGCCCTCAAGACCGCGAACCGCAGGGAGACTAACATGAGCATCAACTACCCCGTTTTGCCGATTGCCGGCGGCACGCTGGCGCGCGCCTTCGTCGCCGGTCTTTCGCTGATCACCCACTGGCTCAAGCAATTGGCCCGTGCCCGCCGCCACCGGCGCGAGGCCGCGATGCTCTCCGGCCTCGATCGCCGCATGCTGGCCGACATCGGCATTACGCGCTCCGACGTGCGCGACGCCTTTTCCGAGCCGTTCTGGGAGGACCCGACCGCGCTCCTGCGCGAGCGCGCGATCGAGCGGCGCTGGTCCCGGGCGTTGATGCGGAGCCATGTCGAGGCCGACATAGCGGCCGGCTTCCATCGCCCGCGGACCGACCGGCCCGCGCGTCAGGCGGTGTGACGATTGCACGAACCGGCCGATCCCTCTCATCGGCCGTCGATCCGCAAACCGCGAACATCCCCTCTCGCGGCCGGATCCAGCGCCCGCCGGCCCCTCCGGTGGGCGCTTTAATTCTTTCGTAAAGTAATTCGCGCGGTAAGTAATTTCGAGAATCCTGATCGAACCTGCACAATCGCCGCCACTTGCGTTAACATCGGGCTCGGCACCGGCCTCACGACTTCCCCGATTTCGAGCAGGCGCGCATGCGATTTTTGATCAGTCTCGGAGGCGCGCTCGGGCTCACGGTCCTGGCGCTGGCCGGCCCTGCGCAGGCGCAGAGCGGCTTCGACCGTCCGGGCGCCGACTATCTGCGGTTCGACATCAGAAGCGGCGATCCCGCGGTCTGCGCTGCGCGCTGCGAACGCGACGCGCGCTGCCGCGCCTGGAGCTTCTCCTATCCGCGCACGCACAGCATTCTTGCGGCCTGCCGCTTGAAAAACAGTGTGCCGTCGCGGGTGGAAGACAATTGCTGTGTCTCCGGGGTGCGGGGTGCGGGCGTGATCGAGCCGCGCGGGGGGCCGATCGAATATTCCATCGACCGTACCGGCGGCGACTACCGGCATTTCGACGTGCCGGCCGATCCGTCGGGCGCATCCTGCAAGACCGCTTGCGAGGGCGAGAAGCGTTGCCGCGCCTGGACCTATGTGCGGCCCGGCTATATCGGTCCGGCTGCGCGTTGCTATCTCAAGAGCCGCATCACCCGTCCGCGCCACAAGCCGTGCTGCATCTCGGGCGTGGTGCGGTAGAGCGCGCTCAAAAGCCGGTGAACAGCAGGTCGAGCGATGCGATGATCGCCTCGCGCTCCTGCGCGATCGATCCGCAGGTCGGGCCGAGCACGTTTTTTCGCACGGTGACGAGTTCTTGCGCGATCAGCACGAAAGGCTGGCCATCGATTTCGACGCGCGGGTTGAGGCGGTCGGCAAATGTGCCGGACGCCGCGGGTTCGAGGGGGGCGACGACCGTGGTGTCGAGGCTGTGAGCCAAGAGGTCGCTCTGCAGGGCGGCGAGATAGGGTTGCCGGCCGCGGCTGCGCGGAAATGGATTGGCGACAACGTCGAATTGCTTGAGCGTGCTCACAGCAGGCTCGCGTCGTCGGACAGCAAGCCATGGCTTGAGACGCGTGCGTTATAGGCGGCAATGGCGGCCTGGTTCGCTTCCAGCCAGCGCTTCTCCTGCTCGGCCTTGACGATCGTGCGCAGGCGCCGCTCCAGCGTCTCGGAAAGATTGATGCGCAGGCGGCGTGCTTCGTCGAGCAATTCGGTCTCGACGAACAGGTTGACGGCTCGTTTTCGGATCTGGCGCTCACCCATCATCGGCGCCTCCTGTCATGCGCAAGTGTAATGCGCATGATGCGGGAATGCAAGGGCGCCGGCCTGAGAATGACCGGCGATCAATGCACCGCGGTGAAGAAGCGCGACAGCCGCAGGCCCTGCGGCCAGGTCCAAATCGGCTTATCCTTCATGCCGAGGTCCCAGGAGCCGAGGATCGCGTCCACCCGCCCGACCAGATCGTCCACCGGCAACAGGCCGACGCCGCCCGCGCGGACCGGCACGCGGCTGTCCGCGGAATTGTCGCGGTTGTCGCCCATGACGAAGAGGCGGCCGGGCGGCACCAGCGTTTCCGGCACATTGTCGAGCGGGTCGTAGCCGCCGAGCTTGAAGATCACATGCTGGAGGCCGCCGGGCAGGGTCTCGATATAGCGCGCGGCGGGGGTTTCGCTGCCATTCTCGTTCTCGGCTTCGCCGGTGCCGTCCCGCTTCAGCCCGACCGGCTCGCCATTGATGATGACGCGGCCGTCTTTGACCGCGATGCGGTCGCCGGGCAGCCCGATCACGCGCTTGACCCAGACCTGGCTGCGATTGCCCGGCCAGCGGAACACCACCACGTCGCCGCGCTTCGGCAAGGCGCCGAACAGACGCCCGCTGTTCGGCAGCACGATGAATGAGGGCAGCGATGCCGTGCTGTAACCATAGGCGAATTTGTTGGCCACCAGTTCGTCGCCGATCAGCAAGGTCGGCTCCATCGAACCGGACGGCACATAGAACGGTTCGGCGATCGCGGTCTTGGCGGCGAGCACCACGAGAACGATGGCGACGATGTCGACGACGCTCTTGGCCCAACTGCGCAACTGCGACGGTTTGCGCGCGCCGTTTTGCTGCGCGCTTGTCATGACGCGGTCCCGCCCACGGTGATCTTGTCCATGCGCAAGCTGGGCTGGCCGACGCCGACCGGCACGCCCTGGCCGTTCTTGCCGCAGGTGCCGATGCCGGGATCGAGCGCGAAGTCGTTGCCGACCATGGTGATGCGGTGGAGATCGGTCGGCCCGTTGCCGATCAGCATCGCGCCCTTCACCGGCGCCGTCACTTTGCCGTTCTCGATTCTGTAGGCCTCGGTGCACTGGAACACGTATTTGCCCGAGGTGATGTCGACCTGGCCGCCGCCGAAGTTCACGGCAAAAAGCCCGTTCTTCACCGAGGCGATGATTTCCTCGCGCGGTGTGTTGCCGGCTAGCATGTAGGTGTTGGTCATGCGCGGCATCGGCACATGGGCGTGGCTCTCGCGCCGCCCGTTGCCGGTGGGCTGCATGCCCATCAGCCGCGCGTTCTGCCGGTCCTGCATGTAGCCGGTGAGGATGCCGTCCTCGATCAGCACGGTGCGGTTGGTCGGCGTGCCCTCGTCGTCGATCGAGAGCGAGCCGCGCCGCGCTTGCATGGTGCCGTCGTCCACCACGGTGACGCCCTTGGCGGCGACTTGCTGGCCCATCAGGCCGGCGAAGGCGGAGGTCTGTTTGCGGTTGAAGTCGCCCTCGAGCCCGTGGCCGACTGCCTCGTGCAGCATCACGCCCGGCCAACCGGCCCCTAACACGACATCCATCTCGCCGGCCGGCGCGGGCACGGCTTCGAGATTGACCAGCGCCTGGCGCAAGGCCTCGTCCACCGCGCTCTGCCACGAATGAGTGGCGATGAAACGCTCGTAACCTTCGCGCCCGCCGAAACCGAAGCTGCCGGATTCCTGGCGGTCGCCGTCGCCGGCCACCACAGACACATTGAGCCGCACCAGCGGGCGAATGTCGCGATAGGTCTCGCCGTCGGCGCGCAAAATCTCCACCACCTGCCAAGTGGCGGCGACGCTTGCGCTCACCTGCCGCACGCGCGGGTCCTTGGTGCGCGCATAGGCATCGATTTCTTCGAGCAACTTTACCTTGGCGTTGAACGCCGGTTCGCCGAGCGGATTCTCATCGCTGTAAAGCTTGCGGTTGGTGCGCCCCGGCGGCTCGGCATATGTGCCGGTATGGCCGCCCTTGACCGCGCGCACCGCTTCGGCCGCGCGCGCCAGCGCGGCTTCCGACATGTCGGAGGCATGCGCATAGCCGACCGCTTCGTCCTTGACCGCGCGCAGGCCGAAGCCTTGCGCGGTATCGTAGGTCGCCTGCTTGAGCCGCCCATTGTCGAACACCAGCACCTCGGCCTGCCGGTATTCCAGGAACAGTTCGCCGTCGTCGGCGCCTTCCAGCCCCCGCCCGATGAGCTGGCGCACCTTGGCGCGATCGAGGCCGGCGCGGTCGATGAGTGAGGAAACGGCGGGATCCATGCAAAACCTCTCCTGGGTGGCGCCCTCGAGAGCATCAGATAGGGGCTCTGCGGTGATTTGGCGAGGGTACGGGCTGGACCCGCCGCTCCGGAACGAGCCCCGAATCACCGTTGTCCCGCCGTCAGCAGCAGCTCGTTCGGACCCTCCCATCCTGTTCCGGCGCTGAAGGCGCTGAGCTTCTCCTCGATTTCCACCCAGGCGGCGGCTTGCGCTCTTTCGTCCAGCCGGCCGAGAATTTGTAGGATCGGGCTCGCGGATGTGCGAACGAATGCGAGATAATCCTGCACCGACGGCAGGCGGAATGGCGCCGCCATTTTGGTCGTCGCCACCCGCGAAAAACCGGCTTCGCGAAACAACGCGTCGATCAGTCCCGGTTTGCCGAGGCTGAGCAATCCGCCGGGCTGAAACGGATCGCGCGGCGGCAGGCCGGCGTGCTTAAGCGCGGTCGCCATCAAGATCGCGACGCAGGGGTTCTTGTCGGGCGCGGAAAACACCATGGTGCAGGCCATGCCGCCCGGTTTCAGCGCGCGCGCCATTGCGCGCAATCCCCTGCCGGGGTCGGGCAGGAACATCAGGCCGAGCCGGCAGATCGCCGCGTCGAAGGAGGCGTCCGCGATCTCCAGGTTCTCGGCGTCGCCGACAAGGGTCTCGATGTTGTTATGGCCCGCGCAGCGCGCGTTCTCCCTGGCGAAAGTCAGAATGGTCGGCGACAAGTCTGTGGCCAGCACGAAGCCGGCCGGGCCGACGCGCGCGGCGATATCGACCGTCTGATCGCCCGCACCCGCGGCGACGTCGAGCACGCGCGCGCCTTCCCGAACATTGGCCATGGCGATCATGGCGTCGGTCGCCGGGCGCAGCCATTGGCGGATTTTTTCGCTTGCGGCGTTCCATCCTTGCGCGCTGTGGTCCCATTGTTCTCGCGTGGCGGCTTTGAATTTTTCGGCATCGAAGACAAGCGCAGTCATGATTCTTCCCTCAGTGAATTCCGCCGACAACGCTGGCCGCGGTATCCGGCCGCCCATGCGGCCACGTTCGATGCGGCTGTGCTACGCTTGCTGGGCGTCGTGCGGCAGCCGCAAATTTGCGCAGGGGGCCGCAGATTTGGATAATGCCGAAATGTTCGACTGGAACGATTTGAAATACTTCCTGGCCGTAGCCCGCCACGGCAGCACCATTGCGGCCGGTAAGGCGCTGAAGCTCAGCCAGTCGACCGTGCAACGCCGGCTCGCCGAACTCGAGAGGCGGATCGGACGCCGGCTCGTGCAACGCCACGCGACCGGTTATCGGCTGACGGAATTCGGCGAGGACTTGCGGCCCTTTGCAGAACGTGTCGAGTCGTCAATCCACGAGATCGAACGCCATGTCAGCGACGGAACGCGCGATCAAAGTGGCCTCATCCGGGTGACCTGTCCCGAGCCGATAGTTCAACGGTTGGCCCCCGTGATCGAGCGCTTCCATGCCCGCTATCCGAACCTGCGAGTCGAATTCGTCATGAGCGACCGCTACCTCGATCTGTCGAAAGGCGAGGCCGACGTGGCGTTCCGTTCGGGCGACACCGATGATGAACTCGTTGGCCGAAAGATCGCCGACTCGGTCTGGGCGGTGTACGCGAGCCGCGACTACATCGAACGGCATGGAAAGCCGGAGCGGATGGAGGACCTGGTGTCTCATGCGTTGGTCGGATTCGACGAATCGATGCGCAATCATCGCGTTTTGACATGGCTGCGCGAGGTCGCGCCCGGCGCGACGATCGCCGCGCGCAACACCAGCGTGCTTGGTTTGATGTATGCGGTGAAATCCGGCGTCGGCGTGGGGCCGCTGCCCACGGCCATCGCCGACGGCGACCCCGATCTCGTGCGCGTGCTGGGTCCGGTCCCGGAACTGGCGCGAAGCTGGCGGCTGCTGACCCACCCCGATTTGCGGCGGACTCCGCGCGTCGCGAAATTCTTTGACTTCATCGTGTCCGAGCGCGATGTGATCAAGACCATATTGGCAGGTTAGCAAGACCGCGATCGCGCGGCGGCGGAGAAAAGTCAATGAAAGCGATGCTGTTGACCGGCCATGGCGGCCCGGAAATGTTGCGCTATAGCGAGGTTCCGGACCCCGTCGCCGGGCCGGGCGAAATCGTGGTCGACGTGCACGCGGCCAGTGTCAACGGCGCCGACCCGAAGGTGCGGCGCGGCAACGGCGTCTACAAGCTCGCCAAATTCCCGCACATCCTCGGCCGCGATTTTTCCGGCGTGGTCGGCCAGGTTGGGCCGGGCGTCACCGACATCAAGGCCGGCGATGAAGTGTTCGGCGTGCTCGACCAGGGCATCGAGGGCGCTTATGCCGAGAAGCTCGCGATCAAGGCGGACCTCGTCGCCAAAAAGCCGGCATCGCTGAGCCATGCCGAGGCGGCGGCGCTCGGGCTCGTCGGCATCACCGCGCTGACCGGCATCGAAGACGTGGCTCAGCTCAAGGCCGGACAGACCATCCTGATCCAGGGCGGCGCCGGCGGGGTGGCCGGTTTCGCGGTGCAACTCGCCAAGCATCTCGGCGCGCGCGTGATCGCGACCGCCAGCGCCAACAATCTCGATTACGTGAAGCGCCTCGGCGCCGATGATGTCATCGACTACAACAAAGAGGACTTCACGCGGATCGGTCCCATCTGCCACGTGGTCTACGACACGGTCGGCGGCACCGACGTGCGCACCCGTTCCTACAAAGTGCTCAAGCCCGGCGGCAAGCTGGTGTGGATATCGCCGGCGCCGGACGCAGCGCAACGCCCCGATGTCGCGACCTTGAAGCCCGACGTGAAGCGCGACCGTGCCCATCTCGAGCGCATGCTGGAACTGGTCGCGGCCGGCGCGGTGAAGCCGCCCGCCATCACGCATTACAAGCTTACTGAGGCCGCCGAGGCCCATCGCGTCAGCGAAGGCCGCCATCTCAAGGGCAAGCTGGTGTTCGACGTGCGCTGAGCGGGGCCGCCTTCGCGCAACGCGAGAATGCAGCCGTGCATCGGCGCTTGTTGCTGCGCCCTCTCCCCTTGTGGGAGAGGCCGAGCGCCGGCTGGCCGGCCAGCAGCTTGGATTTCATTGTGTTCGGCCGCATGGAGCGCTCCCCTCCCGCATGCTGTGTTCGCCCGCTCAGTTCGGCGTCATGCCGGCCTGCTTGGCAATCGCGGCCCATTTCTTGACGTCGTTGCCGAGTTGTTCGGCGAATGCCTGCGGCGAACTGCCCACGGGCTCGAAGCCGATCTCGATCAGCCTTTTCCTGGTGTCGGGCGCATTGAGGATAGCGACGATTTCACGATTGAGCCGGTCCACGATCTTTTTATCGACCTTGGCCGGTGCGAGCATGCCGATCCAGTTGTCGATCTCGTAGCCGGGAAGCCCGGACTCGGCGACGGTCGGCATGTTCGGCAGCAGCGCCGACCGTTTCGGATCGGCGACGGCGAGCACGCGTACTTTGCCGTCCTTCTCAGCCTTGAGCGAAGCCGGCAGGCCGGCGAACAGCACGGAAACCTGGTTGCCCAAGAGGTCGATCATCGCCGGCCCCATGCCTTTGTTCGGTACTTGCGTCATCTTGATTCCGGCCTGCGTATCGAACATTTCGGCCGCCAGATGCGAGGCGCTGCCGATGCCGGCCGATCCGACGTTGAGTTGCCCCGGATGGGCTTTGGCGTAGGCGATCAATTCCTGCACCGAATGCACCGGCAGCGACGGATTGACGATCAGCGCATAGGGCGTGGAAGCCACGCTCATGACCGGCGTCAGATCGTGCATGAGGTCGTAGGGCAGTTTCTTCTTGATGGCGGCGGTGATGGCGAGGCTGCTCGGCCCCATGAGCAATGTATAACCGTCAGGCTCGGCGGCCGCGACGGCGCGCGCGCCGATCACGCCGGCGGCGCCCGGCCGATTGTCGATGAAGAACTGCTGGCCCAAACGGTCGCCGAGCTTCTGCGCGATCAGGCGTGCGAGGATGTCGACACCGCCGCCGGGCGCCGTCGGCACGATGATGCGCACCGGTTTGGTGGGATAGGTCTGCGCAGCCGCGGGCAGCGGGCCGGACAAAACGAGCAAAGCGAGCAATGGAAGCAGCGGTTGTTTCATGTTTTCTCCCTCCTGTGTGTAGGCGACGTTTTTTCGTTCAGCGTTCGATTGGCACGCGGAAGAGGGAAATCTTCGATGGGCCGGCAGCGGACTTCGACTTCGGAGCCGAGGACGATCCGGCTGACCACACCGCCCGCGGTGGCCGCGGCGGCGATCGGCGCGGCGCCGCCGGCGAGCGCGCTTTGCGGCAGATAAGCGGTGATCAGGATGGCATCGCGCGCATGTTGCGCTTTAGCCGGCGCGAACTCGACTTCGACATGGATGTCGTCGATCGGGCTTCCGGATGCGGCCAACGCCTTGCGAATCGATCCGGTGGCGCAGGAGCCGATGGCGAGCAGCAAAAGCTCGCCCGAGGTGCAGCCGGCATCGGTGCCGCCGTCCGCTGGCTTTCGGTCCGTTACGACGGAATGCCGGCCCGCCGAGCCAAGAAGCTTCTTCCCCGCGATCGGCCTGACCCAGACCATCGTGAATTCCGCCCGTGCCGCATCGGCTGCCCGAAGATTAAGTAACACGGGCATTCACGGCTGGCGAGTCGTGCGATTACTTCCGGATTCTCTCTTGCTGAGAATCCGGCGGATGGCACGCTGTGCTCGCCATGGAAAAAAAGGTGCGGCGGTTCGTCAACCCTTCGACGGGTAGGTGAGAACGCCCGCGCCATCGCGAACTGCCTCGGTCATGCGAGCCGCGTCGACACGGCCGGGCCCGAGAATGTGGAATACTTGCTCGCCCGCCGCGATCAGATAGTCCGCGATAATTCGGCGGTGACACCGCCACCAGACCGCTTCCGCGCACATGACGGCGCAGGTCGTGACGTGGCCGAGTTCGCGCAGGCGCGCGAGCCCCGCGCGAAAACTCTCGCTCATGGCATAATCGGCGTAATTGTGAAAACTTTCGTTCTGCCAAAATGCATTAACGCTTGGCGCGACGTCGCGCTTATGGCCGCGCAGGCCGCCGAGCGCGGCGATGTGCTCGTAGCGTATCTGAAAATCGTTCAGCGCGGCGGGAAGGCTGTCGCCATTGAATTGTGGATTGGTGCGGGAGCGCGGAATGGTGCGCACATCCACCACCAGGCGGATATTCGCTGCCTGCAGCAACGCGACGAATTCATCAATGCTGCGCGTCGAATGTCCGATCGTGTAGAAGGGCTGAGCCATATCGGTCCCGGCAGCCTTTCAGCGCAGACGCGTTAACGCCGTACCCTTGTGCAAAGCGACGTGATCGGTTTTGTCGCTCTTGATTTCGTATTGAGGCGCGTCCTCGCTCGCGTGGTGGATGTGACCTTTATAGGTCACATCGCGTGTGTGCACCTTCACGACGCGGCCACGTACGCGGCCGGCTTCCGAGTTCCAACTCACATGGTCGCCGACTTTGAAGGTCCGTGTCATCGGCATCTCCTCGGCTATCCGCGCCGCGGTGCCCGCCAAGACGGTAAGCGCCAGTCTTATACCATAGTCAACCGCACGCCCGCCTCGCCGATCGGATCGACGGCGTGTACGAGTTCGGTTTCGTCCGGCTCCAGCATCAGCGGCGGGGTAATCGAGCCGGTGATCACGATGTCGCCGGCCGAGAGCTTTTCGCCGAAAGCCGCGAGCGTGGTGGCGACATGGGCGACGATGGCGAGGAGCTTGCCGGTCAGCGCTTCCGGATCGGTCGTGCGGTTGGCTTCGGCGCCGTACCGGATCAGGCGCGATGTGAGACCTGCGACGCTGCCGCCGGCGCGCGCCTGCGGCGCGAGCACGACATGGCGCTGGTAGATATCGCCTGCGAGCACGGCGTCGAGGTTGCCGGGTTCGGGCATGGGATCGAGATCGGCCAATTCGATCGCCGGCCGGATGGTGTCGATCGCGGCCATCACCGCGTCGGGCGCGGCATTTGCATCGAGGTCGCGTGCCATGCGTACCGCGATCTCCGGCTCGGCCACCGGCTTCACCCAGCCCTTCAGCGACACCGTGCCGCCCGATGGCACGAGCGCACGCTCCATCAGGTAGCCGATGAGCGGCGCCTCGAGGCCGAGCCGCTGCATACTGGCCGGCGCGCCGAAGCCGACCTTCCAGCCGAGCGGCTGCTCGCCCGCCGCGATGCGCGCGCGCCGCGTCGCAAGCTGTACGGTCATGCCTTTGGCGATGAGGGGATTCATGGCGGGGCGTTTCCTGTAATGGCGCGCGCCAACTCACCTACTTATGACGCTCCGGATGCACCTCGTAGCCCGAGGCCTCGATCGAGCCGGCGCCCATCCAGCCCCAGACCAGCACCACGTCCTCGTTCGAGCTATTGTTGAAACCGTGCCAGCAGCCGCGCGGCGAATAGACCACGTCGCCTTCCTTCGAGGGCGTGTCGCCGTGATCGGTGTAGATGTGGCCGTGGCCCTTGAGCACGATGAAGAACTCGTCGCAATTGTGGTGGCGATGGTTCTCGTGGCGCGCGCCCGGCTTCAGCACGGTCCAGCCCACGACATGATCGGCGCCGGCCGATTTCTTGTCGATCAGGAACTGCACCTGCATATCGACCCAGCCGTCGTCGCGCTTCAGGCCCTCGACCTTCGGCACGTCCTTCAAATTGGTGATGTACATCACCGGGTCCTTCTTGCCTTCGTTCATGACGGCTTTCGCTCCCTTAACGGCGCGCGCGAGCGCCGCGCCGAATTTCTCGCCCTGCGATGTCATTCCTGACCTCCAAGCTTGCGGTAGACGCGGTGCGCGACCACGAAATCACTGGCATCGATGCCGAGCCCGCGGCAGGCGTTCATCATCTCGTTGGCGGCGGCCGCGAGCGGCACCGGCGAGCCGAGCCGGCGGCCGAGATTGAGCGCGAGCATCATGTCTTTCTGTTGCAGCGTCACGTCGGCGAGCGGCACTTCCGGCATCTTGCCGTCGAGGATGAAGGGGCCGCGATAGCCGAGCACCGGCGAGGCGGCGACGCTCTTGAGGATGGCGTCGACCGCGGCCTCGCGCGAAACGCCGCCCTTCTCGGCCAGCGCCACCGCTTCGCCGAAGCAGATCACCTCGACCATCAGCAGCAGGTTGACGGCGATCTTCATCTGGCAGGCGAGCCCATTGCCGCCGATGCGTGTGACCTTCGGGCCGATCGCGAGCAGAACGGGCTTGGCGCGCTCGAACGCGGCCTCGTCGCCGCCGATCATGACCGAGGCATTGCCCGCAACGACCGTGACCGGCGAGCCGGAAATCGGCCCATCCAGCATGATCGCGCCGCACTTGTCGAACTCGGCGGCGACCGCGCGGCTTTCCTCCGGCTCGATCGTGCTCATGTCGATATAGATGCCGCCGGCTTTCAGCCCGGAAACGATGCCGTCCGGCCCGAGCGCGCAGGCTTTCACCGCCTTCGAATCGGTGACGATGGAGAACACGATCTCCGATTGCGCGGCGACCTCGCGCGGCGTGTCGGCCCATCCCATGCCGGATGCGATCAGCGCCTCGGCCTTGTCGCGCGACCTGTTCCAGCCGGTGACTTGATGCCCGGCCGCCATCAGGCGCGGCACGATCAACTGGCCCATCGCGCCCAACCCAACAAATCCCAACGTCATGTCCGCCGTCTCGTTCTTTTTCGGTGCGGAGCATGTTGCGGTAATTTCGAAAAATGCGCAAATTCACCCGCGACAACGAACGCGCGGCGAAGGGATCAAGGAAATGTACAAGGGCTCCGCCAATGTGATGCTGCCGACTTCGATCATCGGCTCGCTGCCGCGGCCGGCCTGGTACACGGCCACGCTCGGCAACAAGAGCTTTCTCGAAGCCATGGTGAACTCGCGCTACCGCGAGCAATACGAGGACGCGGTGTCGTCCTTCCTGCGCGCGCAGGAGATCGCCGGGCTCGACATCTGCACCGACGGCGACGCGCATTACGACGAGGAAGTCGGCGGCATGAGCTGGCAGAGCTATCCGCTCACGCACATGTCCGGATTTTCCAGGGAGCCGGAGCCGGCGATCTACAATGTCGGCGCGGTGGCCTATCCGCGCGGCCATATCCTGCACGACTTTTTGGAAGCGCGCGTGTTTCCCAAAATCGTCGGGCCGATCGGCCGCGGCAATCTGCAATATGCCGCGCTGTGGAAGGTCGCGCAGCGCATGACCAAAAGGCCGATCAAGTTCGGCACCATCCTGCCCGAACTGCTCGCGGCGTCGTGCGCCGACACGCATTACAAGGACCCGGTCGAGCGCATTTTGGCCTTTTCCGCCGCGCTCAATGCCGAGCTCAACGAACTGGCCGAAGCCGGCTGTCCCGTCGTCCAGATGGAGGAGCCGCAGATCCACATGGTGCCGGTGCGCGGCAAGGCCTTCGGCAAGCTCGACGTCGACGATCTGGTCGGCATCTTCAACAAGACGGTGAAGGGACTGCGCGACAAGACCGAAGTGTGGTGCCACACATGCTGGGGCAATCCGAGCCAGCAGCGCATCTTCCGCGAAGCGCAGAGCTACAAGCCGACGCTGGAGGCGCTCGCCAAGCTCGACTGCGACGCCATCACCTTCGAGACGGCGTCCTCGGGCACCGGCGACCTGGAAGCGATCGGGGCGATCGTCAAGGACAAGAAAATCGTCATCGGCGTCATCGATCATCACACTTTGCAGGTCGAGCGTCCCGACCAGATCGCGAGCCTCATCCGCGACGCGCTCAAATACATCCCGGCGGAACGGCTGATCATCTCGTCCGATTGCGGCATGGGCCGCGAAGGCATGGGCCGTCGCCACGCGGCTTACAAGATGGTCGCCATGGTGCTCGGCACCAACATCGTGCGCAAGGAGTTCGGCCTGCCGGAAGCCGAATGCCTCGCCGCCGACACGCGCTATTCGCTCACGGTGACCAAGACTTGAGTATTGCTGCGCCGAAAATGCGGCGCTCATCGTTGCGCCCTCTCCCCTTGCGGGAGAGGACATCCGCAGCGGTGCAAAATCAAAGAATGGGTGAGGGGAAAGTGATTATCTTGGCCTTTGCGATAGCTAACTTTCTCGGATATCTGAATAGGGATGCCTGATTCTCGGGGTTGAGCGGGGTTTGCATCCGCTGCCGTTCGGGTGACGCAACCAGGGACCTGATGCCGCATAAGCGACAAATACTTGACCCCGCCGGATTTAATCCGAAGGCCGTATTGCCGTTCTCGCTCCGGCTCAAAGATTTCGATGCCGCAATGCAAGACGTCTATGATTTCTTTTTTGACGTTAACAAGTCATTGATCGAGAAAGGATTGCATCGGCTGGACGACATGCTTCGTCCGGCGGCCATGTCTGGATTGCTTTCCGATATGCTCACTGCATCGATGGCCAAGCATTCACGCGCTCTTGTCGAGAACAAGTACTTCAACGGACATCCCGACCTGATCGTGCAGGGGCGATATCCGAACAATTCGGTCGCCGCGGGCAAAGATGGGGTTGAAATCAAATCGACGCGCAAAAAAGGAGGCGCAGTCGATACGCACGGCGGGCGCGATCAATGGATGTGCGTATTCGTCTATCAGACCGACCATAAAACAGAGCCGGCACAAGATCGCGAGCCAATGAAATTTACCGAAGTATATCTCGGGGAAGTCAAAGCATCCGAATTTCGAAACAATCCTCGGGGCGCTCTGGGTACAAAGACTGCGACTCTCGGAGCGGCAGGAATCCAGAAGTTGCGTCTAAATTGGGTTTACAAGGCTCATTGAGCCGAGCTTCGCGATGGCTTTCTTAGCAATGCCGATGTACTTCGCATCATTCTCAATTCCGATAGACCCATAACCGACGGCGTTCGCCGCAGCCAGCGTGGAACCCGAACCGGCGAAGGGATCGAGTATCGTTCCCTGGCCGAGAGGCAGCGCGGCGCGAACGACTTGCCGCAAAAATGCTTGCGGTTTGAGCGAGGGGTGCGGAGCAATATCGCGTTCTGCCTTCGGTGCCGGTCGCGATTGAATCACATCTCCAAATGGGCGCTCAGCAGATGGGCGCCGGAAGCCGCCGGTCTTGTGACGGCGGAGATTGTCCTGAACACGGCCTTCAATCGGCCTTCGTAGCACCACCCACGGTTCAAACATCGATCGCGGCATCACGCTGACATCGGAAAACTCCAAATGGGCATTCTTTGGGCGGTCGCCGCCGCGCATCGTCATGACGAGTCGGATAATGCTGCCGCGCAGTTCGAGGCCGCCTTCGGCCATAGCCGATCCGACAATATGGGAAAGAAGGGGGTTGCTGGCGATGATTACATTACCGCCCGGTACAAGGACGCGATTGAGCAACACACCAAGCTTCTTAAAGAATGCATAGAGTTCGATCTTGTCCGCGTCGTCAAGAACGGTAAAACGTGGCAATGGCGAGCGTTGATGCCCGTCAAATGCCGGAGGGATTCGCCAAACACCACCCTTCCCGTTTCTCAGCTTTTGCTGTTCAGTCTCCGTGTATTCGACCAAGCCATAAGGTGGGTCTGTTACGCACGCATGAATCGACGATGGAGGCTCTGACGCCAGCCATTCGAAACAGTCTGCCTGATATAGTCTTGCTTTGCCGACCGATATGACGGGATCGAGATCGACTTTCGTTTCGCTGGCACGAGCAAAATAATGACCATTTGCTAGCAGTCGATAACGGCCGCGACCCGTCCGTTGAAACGTTTTTCCGACATTCAGATTTAGATAGCTCCGGACAGAAGAGGGCGAGGTAGCGCCCATTTGGGCGGCCACTGCACGCGTAATCGCGTCGATCGTGGCTTCGCCACCTACGATTTGCAAATAGCTGCAGATCGAATCCCGTATGCTCCCCGGTGCCTTCGACACTCGCCATCCTCCTCGGCAATACAAAACAAGAACACGAATGACGTCCTGACGTCAATATGGCTGGGGAATAAATTGTCGAAAATTTGCTGGCGGGGCATCCGAAAGGGCTTAAAGCGCGGCTTTGCCCGTCGTGCGAACATGAAATTTTAGCCGCGCAATAACTTCGAAAATTGACCGCTCCGCCGCCTACGGCAGCTTGTCGTACCCGTCGCCGAAGCCCGCGAGGCTCACCGGGAAGCCGATGCCTTCTTCGGGGGTCTGGAAGATGATGAAGGTGGCGGTCTTGCCGTTGCGCAGTTTCTTGAGCAGTTCGTCGTCCATCACCACTTCGGCGATGCAGCCGCTCGGCAGACAGCGCACGAAGCCGGCGCGGCCGATATCGGTCTGGTCGATCTTGAGCCCGAGGCCCGAAGGCAGCAGCACGCCGAGCGGCGCCACCACGCGCATCAGCTTGCTCTTCTGGTCGGCGGTCTTGAGCACGATCACCGTGAGCCCGATATTGGCGCGGTCCTCCGAGGTCACGCTTTGAATGAGCGCGCATTGCTCGGACTTGGCGCCCGGCGGATTGTCGCAACGGATCTGCCAGTCCTTGTAGACTGACTTGACGGCGCCTTGCGCCGCCGCGCGCCCGGCCGGCATCGCCATGAGTGCGGCCGCCAAAACGCACAGCGCCAGGGCCCAGGGCCGACCGTGCGGCGCAAGTCTGCCATGCTCGAAAAAGCCCATCATTTCGTCCTTTGGCCCGCGCCCTGAGCTCCGCCCGGGCCGCCGCCGGCGTTCGGCGAGCGAATCGCCACCCGGTCGGCATTCTAGTCGTCCCGGCCGGGTCTTGCCCGGCCAATCCTGTCAATAAGATGACCGCGAGTCGGAACCCGCGGCGGGCGCGGCAGGCGCGGGCCGCCTCACAAAGGTGCGGTCCAGGGCATAAAAGCGGCGCTCCGCGCTGTTTTGGCGCACCCGGCAGGCGGCGAGCGCCGGCGCGCCGCGCCGCCAGTTCCCGGTGCGGGAACGGCTCATTCAAGGGAACGAACGGATTGTCAGATGCATGTCATGATCAGGCGCATTGCAGGCCAATCCGAATTGTGGTTTGAGAGGCCGGGATTTTCCCGTCCCCGCCGCGCCATCAACGCTGCCACGCCCGTGGCAATACGCCGTGGCCCGGTGGGGCCGCGCCGAACATCATGTCTGCGGTGGGCGGCAAAAAAGGCCTGTGCAAGGCCGTTCATCTCGTCGAGGGGAGCGCATTCGACAATGCTGGTGCTCAAGCGGTTGATCGCATTCGTGGTCACGGGCGTGACCGTTCTTGGTGGCGGGACCGCCGCCTTTGCCGCCACGGCCGCTACCGGCCAGCCCCACCCCTGGCAGCTTGGCCTGCAGGCGGGTGCGACCCCGGTGATGGACGACATCGTCTGGTTCCATGACTTCCTGTTGTGGATCATCGCGGCGATCATGCTGTTCGTGCTGGCGCTGCTGGTCTACGTGGTGCTGCGTTTCAACGCGCGCGCCAATCCGGTGCCCTCGCGCACCACCCACAATACGGCGATCGAGGTGGTCTGGACCGTCGTTCCGGTCCTCATCCTGGTGACGATCGCGGTACCCTCGTTCCGCCTGCTGTTCTTCCAGCTCAACACCCCGCAGGCCGATTTGACGGTGAAGGCCACCGGCAAGCAGTGGTTCTGGAGCTACAGCTACCCGGACTCCAAATTCGAATTCGACTCGCTGATGGTGCAGACCGCCGACCTCAAGCCCGGCCAGCCGCGCCTGCTCACCGTCGACAACGAGATGGTGGTGCCGGTGAACAAGGTGGTGCGCGTGCTGACCACCGGCGCCGACGTGATCCACTCCTGGGCGGTGCCCTCGTTCGGGGTGAAGATCGACGCCATTCCGGGCCGCGTGAACGAGACCTGGTTCAAGGCCGAGCGCGAAGGCCTCTATTACGGCCAGTGCTCGGAACTGTGCGGGCGCGACCACGCCTTCATGCCGATCGTGGTGCACGTGGTGAGCGAAAAGGACTACGCGGCCTGGCTCGATCAGGCGAAGAAGAAATACGCCACCGACGACAGCCGTCCGACCGCGGTCGCGGCGGCCGAGGTCCGGTGACATATAGAAAACCCTGAATATAATAGCGGGCGACGAAGGCGAAGGTCGAGGGACAATAACGATGGCTAGCAACACGGCTGCGGCACACGGCGCGCACGAGGCTCACGAGCACCATCCGACCGGGTGGCGGCGTTTCGTCTATTCGACGAACCACAAGGACATCGGCACGATGTACCTGGTGTTCGCGCTGATGGCGGGCGTGATCGGCGGGCTCTTGTCGATCGCGATCCGGCTGGAGCTGCAGAACCCGGGCATCCAGTTCTTCCCGTCCTCGCACGAGTTCGATGTCTTCACCACCGCGCACGGCCTGATCATGATCTTCTTCATGGTGATGCCGGCCATGATCGGCGGTTTCGGCAACTGGTTCGTGCCGCTGATGATCGGGGCGCCCGATATGGCGTTCCCGCGCATGAACAACATCTCGTTCTGGCTGCTGCCCGCGTCGTTCGCGCTGCTGCTGACGTCGCTGTTCGTGGAGGGCGAGCCGGGCTCGCTCGGCGCCGGCACGGGCTGGACGCTTTACGCGCCGCTGTCGACCTCGGGCCATCCGGGGCCGGCGGTCGATTTCGTGATCCTGTCGCTGCATCTCGCCGGCGCGTCGTCGATCCTCGGCGCCATCAACTTCATCACCACCATCTTCAACATGCGCGCGCCGGGCATGACCCTGCACAAGATGCCGCTGTTCGTGTGGTCGATCCTGGTGACGGTGTTCCTGTTGTTGTTGTCGTTGCCTGTTCTCGCCGGCGCCATCACCATGCTGCTCACCGACCGTAACTTCGGCACCACCTTCTTCTCGGCCGAGGGCGGCGGCGACCCGATCCTGTTCCAGCATCTGTTCTGGTTCTTCGGGCACCCGGAAGTCTACATCCTGATCCTGCCCGGCTTCGGCATGGTCAGCCAGATCGTCTCCACCTTCAGCCGCAAACCCGTGTTCGGCTATCTCGGCATGGCCTATGCCATGGTCGCCATCGGCGGCATAGGCTTCGTGGTGTGGGCGCATCACATGTACACCGTCGGCCTCTCGACCGGCGCGCAGGCCTACTTCGTCGCCGCGACCATGGTGATCGCGGTGCCCACCGGCGTGAAGATCTTCTCCTGGATCGCCACCATGTGGGGCGGCTCGATCGAGTTCCGCACCCCGATGTTGTGGGCGCTGGGCTTCATCTTCCTGTTCACGCTCGGCGGCGTGACCGGCGTGGTGCTCGCCAATGCCGGCGTCGACCGCGTGCTGCAGGACACCTATTACGTGGTGGCGCACTTCCACTATGTGCTCTCGCTCGGTGCGGTCTTCGCCATCTTCGGCGGCTGGTACTACTGGTTCCCGAAGATGAGCGGCTACATGTACAACGAGACCATCGGCAAGCTGCACTTCTGGGTCACCTTCGTCGGCGTGAACCTGGTCTTCTTCCCGATGCACTTCCTCGGGCTCGCCGGCATGCCGCGCCGCTATGTCGATTACCCGGATGCCTTCCACGGCTGGAACGAGGTCGCCTCCTACGGCTCCTACATCTCGGGCATCGGCGTGATCATCTTCTTTATCGGCGTGATCGAGGCCTTCGCCAAGAAGCGCGTCGCCGGAGCCAATCCTTGGGGCGTCGGCGCCACCACGCTGGAATGGACGCTGTCGTCTCCGCCGCCGTTCCACCAGTTCGAGACGCTGCCGCGCATCAAGTAAGGTCGTCGAAAGGCATGTCCCTCATCAGCGAAGGCGCAGGCTTGCGCGGTCCCATGCGCGGTCCCTTGCGCGGTCCCTTGGCCGCCGGACCGGACGTCGCGTTCGACGAGCCGAGCCTCGCCAGCGTTGGCGACTACATCGCGCTGCTCAAGCCGCGGGTGATGTCGCTGGTGGTGTTCACCGCTTTGACCGGGCTCGCGGTCGCGCCGGGCACGCTGCATCCGCTCACCGCCTTCACCGCGCTCCTGTGCATCGCGGTGGGCGCGGGAGCGTCCGGCGCGCTCAACATGTGGTACGACGCCGATATCGATGCGGTCATGACGCGTACCTCGCGCCGGCCGGTGCCGAGGGGGCGCGTCAAGCCGCGCGAAGCGCTGGCGTTCGGGCTGACGCTGTCCGGCTTCGCGGTGGTCACGCTCGGCCTTTTGGTGAACTGGGCTGCCGGCGCGCTGCTCGCCTTCACCATTTTCTTCTACGCCGTGATCTACACGATGTGGCTGAAGCGGGCGACGCCGCAGAACATCGTCATCGGCGGCGCCGCCGGCGCTTTCCCGCCGATGATCGGCTGGGCCTCGGTGACCGGCTCGCTCTCGCTCGAGCCGATCCTCCTGTTCCTCATCATCTTCTTCTGGACGCCGCCGCATTTCTGGGCGCTCGCGCTCTACCGGGCGGAGGATTACGCCCGCGCCGGCATCCCGATGCTGCCGGTGGTTTCGGGCGATGCCACGACGCGGCGGCAGATCCTGCTGTACACGGCGATCCTAGTGCCGCTCGGCATTGCGCCCTGGCTGCTCGGCTATGCCGGCTTTATCTACGGTATTACCGCGGTGGTGACCGGCGCGGCCATGCTGGTGCTGAGCTGGCAGGTGCTGCGCGAGCGCCGTCCCATCGAGACGGCCAGCCGGCGTCTTTTCGCCTTCTCTATCCTGTATCTGTTCCTGCTGTTTGCCGTGCTGCTGGCCGATCGTGGATGGGGCGGGCTGATCGCCCGGTTGGCGGCGTGAGCATCGGTATCGCCATGGAACCGGAACGCAAGGACGAAGAGGGCGTGGTGCTCACCGAGGCGCAGAAGCGTGCCCGACGCTCGCGCTCGATCGCGATTGCGCTGGCGCTCGGCGCGCTCGTGCTGCTGTTCTATGCCATGACCCTGGTCAAGGGACCGGGCGTCCTGGTCCGACCCATGTGAGGTTGTTCCGATGACCGCACCGGCTCGCCACGATCAAAAGAAACTGCTCCGTCGCGATATTATCGTCGCTGCCAGTTGCGGCGCGGTCGTCGCCCTGATGGTCGGCGCGGCCTATGCGGCGGTCCCGTTTTACAATTGGTTCTGTCGCGCGACCGGTTACGGCGGCACGACGCAGGTGGCCGAAAAGGCGCCCGATCAGATTCTCGCCCGTACCCTTGCCATCCGCTTCGACTCCAATGTCGCTCCCGGCTTGCCGTGGCGCTTCGTGCCGGAGCAGAACGAAATCAAGGTGCATATCGGCGAGGTGGCGACCGTCCACTATAAGGTCATCAATCTGGCCGCGCGCGAGATCACGGCGCAGGCGTCCTACAACGTCTCGCCGCCGCAGGTCGGCGCCTACTTCAACAAGATCAATTGCTTCTGCTTCACGCAGCAGACGCTGAAAGCCGGCGAGACGCGGGAAATGACGGTCGTTTTCTATGTCGATCCGTCGATCGCCAAGGATCGCGACCAGACCGATCTCAATACGATTACGCTGTCCTATACTTTCTATCGGCTGCCCGACGCGGAGCGGCCGGTAGCCGAGATACCGACGAAACCTTCGAGCAAGTTGTAGAGGAATGCATGCGGCCCCTGCGGCGCCGTATCAAAGGGGACTGGAACGGAGACGACAAAGATGGCCGACGCCCACGCCAAACATCACGACTACCCCCTGGTCGATCCGAGCCCTTGGCCGGCGGTCGGCTCCGTGTCCGTCTTCATCATGGCGGTCGGCGCCATAAGCTGGATGCACCATATGTACGCCGCCGCTCCGGTGGTGTTCGGCATCGGCGCACTCGGCGTGCTCTACACCTTCATCGGCTGGTGGCGGGACGTCATCAACGAAGCCGAGCACGGCGGCTACCATACCCGCGTGGTGCAGATCTCCCACCGCTACGGCATGATCCTGTTCATCGCCTCCGAGGTGATGTTCTTCGTCGCCTGGTTCTGGGCCTATTTCAACACGGCGCTGTTCCCAGACGCCGCGAAGGAAGTCGCCCGCGTCGCCTTCACCGGCGGCGTGTGGCCGCCCAAGGGCATCGAAACCTTCAATCCCTGGCACCTGCCGCTGTTGAATACACTGATCCTGCTCACCTCGGGCACTACGGTCACCTGGGCGCACCACGCACTGCTCGAGAACGACCGCCAAGGCGTGAAATGGGGTCTCATCCTCACCATCCTGCTCGGCGGTACCTTCACCTGCGTGCAGGCCTACGAATATTCGCACGCGGCGTTCACGTTTAGCGGCAACATCTACGGCGCCAGCTTCTTCATGGCGACCGGCTTCCACGGCGCCCATGTCATCATCGGCACGATCTTCCTGATCGTTTGCTTGGCGCGCGTCCTGAAGGGACACTTCACCCCGACCCAGCACCTCGGCTTCGAATTCGCCGCCTGGTACTGGCATTTCGTCGACGTGGTGTGGCTGTTCCTGTTCGCCTGCATATATGTGTGGGGCGCGGGCGTGCCGCACCCCGAGTGAACCCGGTGGCGAGATGAACTCGGCAAGGGCGGCGTCATCGCGCCGCCCTTTTTCTATTGAGGATGGTACCCATGTCTGACCAACCCTCGAGCGGCGGCCTGCCGATCGGACGCGGCCTCGCCGGCCGCTGCCCGCGCTGCGGCGAGGGCCACTTATTCCAGGGATTTCTGTCGCTGCGCGCGTGCTGCGAGAAATGCGGGCTCGATTACTCCTTCGCCGATTCCGGCGACGGACCGGCGGTGTTCGTGATTCTGATCGGCGGTTTCATCGTAGTGTTCACCGCCATGGTGACGGAGATCGTGTATCAGCCGCCTTATTGGGTGCATGCGGCGCTCTGGCTGCCGCTGATCATCATCGTGACGATCGCGCCGCTGCGGCTGATCAAAGGGCTCATGATCGCGCTGCAATATCACCACAAAGCCGCGCCGGGCCAGTTGGTCAAGAAATCCGACCCGTGAGCGCAATGCTGAAAAAGCCGCGCGGCGGCATCGTCGCGCCGACGGCGTTTGCGCTCTTGTGCCTTGTCGTTCTGATCGGGTTAGGCGTCTGGCAGATCGAGCGCAAGGCCTGGAAGGAAAACCTGATCGCGACCATGACCGCGCGGCTCGATGCCGCGCCGCGCGATTTGCCGCGCCGCGTGGATTGGGCCGGACTCGTGCAGGACAAGGACGAATTCAGCCGCGTCCGTTTCCCGGCTGAATTCCTCCCGGGCCAAGAGGCGCTGGTCTTTGCCGCCGGTTCGGGCGTGCGCGCGGACATCAAGGGGCCCGGCTATTTCGTGTTCGCGCCGGCGCGGCTCTCCGACGGCAGCATCGTCGTCGTCGACCGCGGCTTCGTGCCGCTCGACCGCAAGGATCCCGTAACGCGTGCGCAAGGTGCGCCGCACGGCACGGTCGATATTGTCGGAACGATGCGCTGGCCCGAGAGCCGCGGGTTGTTCACGCCGGCCGACGATCCGAAGACGAATGTCTGGTATCTGCGCGACACCGCGGCGATGGCACAGGCGAAGAGCTGGGGGCCGATCGCGCCCTTCTACATCGACCAGGAAACGCCGGTGCCGCCCGGCGGCTGGCCCAAGCCCGGCAAGCTCGCGGTGCATCTGCCGAACAATCATCTGCAATATGCGATCACCTGGTTCGGCCTCGCGCTCGGACTCGCCGGCGTTTATGCGTTCTGGCTCGCGGGACGGCTGCGACGCCGCGCCTGACCGCAGCAATCGCGCGCCGTTTCTCAATGCGAAATTGAAGACTGCACCTCATCATGGATGCGCGGGTCAAGCCCGCGCATGACGCCGGGTGAGTAGCGGATGGCCCGCGTCACGGATTTCTTGTGAAAGCCCCGCGCCGGGGCTAGTGTGGCCCGTAACTCGTCCCGGTCAAGACCATATAGCTAAACGAATTCAATGCGTTATGTCTCAACCCGGGGCGAGACGGCCCCGCTCGATTTCGTCGACGTCATGCTCGCCGGGCTCGCCCGCGACGGCGGCCTTTACGTGCCGGAGACTTGGCCTGCGCTCGAGCGCGGCACCATCGCCGGCCTTGCCGGCAAGCCCTATGCCGAGGTCGCGGTCGAGGTGATGCGCCCCTTCGTGGCGGGCAGTATCGCCGACGCCGAGTTTGCGCGCATGGCGCAGGAGGCCTACGGCACTTTCCGTCATCCGGCCACGGCGCCGCTGGTGCAATTGAGCCCCGGCTTGTTCGTGCTCGAACTGTTCCACGGGCCCACGCTTGCCTTCAAGGACCTGGCAATGCAACTCGTCGCCCGCCTGATGGATCACGCTCTGCAAAAACGCGGCGAGCGCACCACAATCGTGGTTGCGACTTCGGGCGATACCGGCGGCGCCGCGGTCGAGGCGTTTCGCGGCCGTGAGCAAGTCGATGTGGTGGTGCTGTTTCCGCACGGCCGCGTCTCGGAAGTGCAGCGGCGCATGATGACCACGCCGACCGACGCCAACGTTCATGCGGTGGCGATCGAGGGCACATTCGACGATTGCCAGGCCTTGGTGAAGGCGATGTTCAATCACCATGCCTTCCGCGACCGCGTGCGCCTGTCCGGCGTCAATTCGATCAACTGGGCGCGCATCGTGGCGCAGGCGGTCTATTACTTCACCGCCGGCGTGGTGCTCGGCGCGCCCTATCGCAAGGTCGCCTTCACGGTACCGACCGGCAATTTCGGCGACGTGTTTGCAGGTTATGTCGCGTCCAAGATGGGCCTGCCGGTCGACCGGCTGGTGGTCGCGACCAATGTCAACGACATCCTCGCCCGCACTTTCGCGACCGGCACCTATGATGTGCGCGAGGTGGTGGCGACCGCGTCGCCGTCGATGGATATCCAGGTCTCGTCGAATTTCGAGCGGCTCTTGTTCGACGCCTGCGACCGCGACGCCCACGCCGTGCGCGCGCTGATGGGCTCGCTGCAGCAATCGGGCCGCTTCTCGCTGTCGGCGCATGCGCTCAAGACCATGCGCGCGATGTTTTCCGCCGCCCGCGCCGACGAGCAGGAAACCGCCGCCACCATCCGCGCCTGGATGCGCGAGGCGGCCTATTGCGCCGATCCGCATACGGCGGTCGCGCTCGCGGTCGCGGAAAAAGAGATGCGCGATCCGGCAGTGCCGATGGCGGTGCTGTCGACCGCGCATCCGGCCAAATTCCCCGATGCCGTGAAGGCGGCCTGCGGGGTCACGCCGGCATTGCCGGACTGGCTCGGCGACTTATATGCGCGGCCTGAGCGCGTGACGGTGCTGCCGGCGGAGCAGGCGGCGGTGGAGCGTTTTGTGCAATCGGCGTCGCGTGCGGCGCGTGAAGGAGCAGCGGCATGAGCGTACAAGTGACCCGTCTTCCCTCGGGCCTCGCGGTGGTGTCCGACCGTATGCCGCATCTGGAATCGGCGTCGCTCGGGGTCTGGATCGGGGCGGGCAGCCGCGACGAAAATCCCGACGAGCACGGCATATCGCACCTGCTCGAACATATGGCCTTCAAGGGCACCAAGCGGCGCACCGCGCGCCAGATCGCCGAATCGATCGAAGCGGTCGGCGGCGACCTGAATGCCGCGACCAGCGTGGAATCGACGGCCTATTACGCGCGCGTCCTCAAGGCCGACGTGCCGCTGGCGCTCGACGTGCTCTCCGACATCCTGTCGGAGCCGACTTTCGATGCGGAAGAATTGCGGCGCGAGCAGAACGTGATCGTGCAGGAGATCGGTGCGACCGAAGACGCGCCCGACGACCTAGTGTTCGACCGCCTGCAGGAGACCGCGTTTCCGATGCAGCCGGTCGGGCGTTCGATCCTCGGCACGCCGGAGACGGTGCGCTCGTTCAACTCCACGCGTCTGCGGGCCTATCTCGGGCGCAACTACCGTGCGCCCGACATGCTGGTGGCCGCGGCCGGCGCGGTCGAGCACGATGCCATCGTCGCCGAGGTCGAGAAGCGCTTTGCGAGCTTCAACGGCCCGGCGGGACCGGCCCCGCAGCAGGCCAGTTTCAGCGGCGGCACGCGCATCGAGAGCCGCGATCTCGAGCAGGTGCACATCGCGCTTGCGCTGCAGGGCCTCCCTGTGCGCGACCCGCAGCTTTACAGCCTGCAGGTGTTCACCAGCGTGCTCGGCGGCGGCATGTCCTCGCGCCTGTTCCAGGAAGTGCGCGAAATCCGCGGGCTCTGCTATGCCATTCAGGCCTTCCACATGCCTTACAGCGACACCGGCCTGTTCGGGCTCTATGCCGGCACCGACGAAACCGATGCGCCCGAACTGATGCGCGTGGTGATCGACGAGATCGGCAATGCGACCGAGACTTTGAACGAGGTCGAGGTCGACCGCGCCAAGGCGCAGATGAAGGCGGGGCTGCTGATGGCGCTGGAGAGCTCGGAAGCGCGCGTCGGCCAGATCGCCCGGCAGATGCTGGCCTTCGGCCGGCCGATCGCGCTCGAGGAGATCGTCGCCAAGGTCGATGCCGTCACAGTCGAGAGCGCCCGCGCCGCCGGGCGCGCCTTGATCGGCCGCAGCCGGCCGGCGATCGCCGCCCTCGGGCCCGGCTCCGGGCTTGAAAGGACCGCTGCGATCGCTGAAAGTCTGGTGCGGCGCGCCGCCTGATCAGCCGGAGGGTTCGCCGACAGAGCCCATGGCGTTTTTCCGTTCGGTCAGCTTCAGCGAACCCCTGCCGGCGATCACCGGAGCCGGTGTCGTGCTGCGCATGCCGGTCGCCAGCGACTATGCGGAGTGGGCGGCACTGCGCGAGCAGAGCCGCGTCTTCCTGACTCCGTGGGAGCCGACCTGGCCGGTGGACGATCTCACGCGCAGCGCCTTCCGCCGGCGGCTCAAGCGCTATGCCGAGGATCAGCGCAACGATCTCGCCTACGCCTTCCTGATCTTTCGCAGCGGCGATAATGCCCTTGTCGGGGGGCTGACATTGGCCAATATCCGGCGCGGCGTTGCGCAGACGGGCTCCATCGGCTATTGGGTCGGCCAGCCCTTCGCCCGCATGGGCTACATGACCGCGGCGGTGCGGACGCTGATCCCCTTTTGCTTCGGTCCGCTGCGGCTGCACCGCCTGGAGGCGGCCTGCATCCCGACCAATGCGGCCTCGGTCGGCCTTCTGGAAAAGTCCGGCTTCAAGCGCGAGGGCTATGCCCGCGGCTATCTGTGCATCAACGGGGCCTGGCAGGACCACCTGCTCTATGCCCGGCTCAAGGACGACCGGGATTAACCACGTTTTCCGGTTCCTGGCTTCGCCAAGCGGCTAGGGCGGCCGCCTTGGGCTTGCCACGCTCAACTTGCTATAAAGCCCCAAGCGAAACGCGAAACCGGACGGGACGACGGGACAATGCGCGGGGAGAGGAATGGTCGATCGGCCGCTGCAACGGGCTTGGCTGTGCTGTTCGGTTTGGCGCTGGCGGGATGCGGCAGCGCGGGTAATCCATTGAGCGGCTCCGCCTTGGATTTGTTCAGCATGTTATGGATGTTCAGGCCCGCCTTGGCGATGGTGGCGGAGATCTGCGCCACCATATTGGGCACGTTGGCATTGGCAATGGCGATGCGGTAGGGCGATTCGCG
>JAKAHJ010000010.1 GCA_021815055.1 Pseudomonadota bacterium
CTGCCTGCGCCAGGTGCGCGCGAAAGCGATGTACGACGCGATCGCGACCAACAAGGTCACGCATCTCTGCGGCGCGCCGATCGTGATGGCGACGCTGCTCAACGCGCCGACCGACGAAAAGAAGCCGCTGCCGCATGTGGTGGAATTCTTCACCGCCGCCGCGCCGCCGCCGGAAGCCGTGCTCGCCGCCATGAAGGAGGCCGGTTTCAACGTCACCCATCTTTATGGGCTGACCGAAAGCTACGGCCCCGCGGTGGTGAATGACTGGCACAGCGAATGGAACGCGTTGCCGCCCGCCGAGCAGGCGGTGAAGAAAGCGCGTCAGGGCGTGCGCTACGGCGCGCTGGAAGCGCTCGAGGTGATCGATCCCGACACGATGACGCCGGTTGCGCGCGACGGCGCAACGCTGGGCGAAGTCATGATGCGCGGCAATGTCGTCATGAAGGGCTATCTCAAGAACAAGGCCTCCACCGACAAGGCCTTCGCCGGCGGCTGGTTCCACACCGGCGATCTCGGCGTAATGCAAGCGGACGGCTATATTCAGCTCAAGGACCGCTCGAAAGACATCATCATTTCCGGCGGCGAGAACATTTCCTCGATCGAGGTCGAGGATGCTTTGTACAAGCACCCCGCGGTCGCCGCCGCCGCGGTGGTGGCAAAACCGGACGACAAATGGGGCGAGACTCCCTGCGCCTTCGTCGAGTTGAAGCCCGGCGCGCAGGCAACCGCCGACGAATTGATGCAATGGTGCCGAAAGCACCTCGCGGGCTACAAATGCCCGCGCACCGTAGTGTTCGCGGAGGTCCCGAAGACGAGCACGGGGAAGATTCAGAAATTCAAGCTCAGGGAGATGGCGAAGGGGGTGTAGCGGCGCGCTGAGCGATATTCGCGGGCGGAAACGGCGAAAGGGCGAGCCGCGCCGTCCGGCGAAGCTACGCCGCCTCCGCTACCCCCACCACTAACCGCTTGCCGAGTGCGCGCAGAGCGGCCGTCAGCGCCGGCAATTTGGTGGCGTGCTTGGGATCGAGGATGCGGCGCACTTCCTTCTCGTTTTTTCCGATCCGGCGCGCCAACTCGGACTTGCTGATTCCGGCGGCCGCAAAAGCCTCCAGGACGGCGAGCTTGGCCGCTACATCCGGCGCGACCGTGATCTCGACAAGCCCGCGCCCCTTGGCGCGCGGCTTCGGCAGCGATCTTCCCTGTTCAAGATAAGCCAGCAACACTAGGCCGAGCGCTTCTTCGGCCATCGCGCGCGCATCGGCCTCGCCCCTGCCCTGCGTGATCGCCTCTGGAACGTCCGAGAAGCTGATGACGATATTGCCGCGGCGGTCACCGGGCTCGAATAGCGCCCGATAGACATATGCCTTCATGGCCGTGTCTCCTGATCAGTTCTCAAGCCCGAGCGCTTTCTTGATCTTGCGGCCCGTTTTTGGATCGATTTCGCGCGAGGGTAAGGTCGTGAAGCGCTCGCCGACCCACACCATCGCATGGCCGCCCTTGCCACGCCGATACTCGATGCGGAAGGATAGCCCAAGGCGACGCGCTCCTTCCCTTACCTCGGCGATGAAACGATCGCGCTTGTTCATCATCAGATCGGTTCGGTCGAGCGCCCAATGAAATGTCGGACAATATTGTCCGAATGTCAAGACTCAGAACGACAGACTCGGAACGACCTGTTTTAGGACCACAATTGAGGCGACCATGCCCCCCATCCTCGTCACCGACGACGGCCCGATCCGCATCATCCGGATGAACCGGCCGGAGAAGAAGAATGCGCTCACGCTCGCGATGTACGATGCCATGGCGCAGGCAATCGAGGACGCGCAGGCGAACGAGGCCCTCCGCTGCCTGCTGATCGCGGGCGCGCCGGGCGCCTTCTGCGCCGGCAATGACCTCAACGATTTCATGGCCATGACGCAAGAAGGCGAACTGGGCGCGCCGATCCTGCGTTTTCTGTATGCGCTTGCGCGCAACGAAAAGCCGCTGGTCGCCGCGGTGTCGGGCGTCGCGGTCGGCGTCGGCACCACCATGCTCCTGCATTGCGATTACGTTGTCGCGGGCGACGATGCGCGTCTGTCGACGCCGTTCGTGCCGCTCGGCCTGGTGCCGGAAGCCGCCTCCAGCCTGATCGCGCCGCGGCTGATGGGCCACGCCCGCGCGTTCCAACTGCTGGTGATGGGAAAACCGCTCGGCGCGGCCACTGCGAAGGAGAGCGGCATCGTCAATACCATCGTGCCGCCGGCGGGGCTCGACGACGCCGCGCTCGCTGCGGCGCGCGAGATCGCCGCGCTGCCGCCGCACGCAGCCGCCGCCTCGCGGCGCCTGATGCGCGGGCCGGTCGAAGGGATCATTGCCCGCATCGACGAAGAGGCGGCCGCTTTCAAGGACAGGCTCAAATCGCCGGACGCGAAGGCGGCCTTCGCCGCCTTTCTCGGGCGGAAACGGTAAAGCGCCGCGCGCTCAGCGGCCGTCGCGCGCGAACGGATCGAACAGCGAATTCGAATTATAGCGCTGGTCGAAGGACGGCTGCGAGCCGAACTGGAACGTCCCGTAGTTGCTCTTGTAGGTGGCCATGCCGTCCTTGCTGCCGAAACGGGAGTCCGGCGTGCCCGCCTGCGGAACATTCGGGACATTGAGATCGGTAAAGCCGTTGGCAGTGCCTCCACCGCCCTTATCCTCGATGGTGAATGCGTGCGCGGCGCCGGCGGCCAGAACGGCCAAGCCAAAACCAACGGCGACAACCAAGCCACGGCAATAAAGCGGCGAAAGCATCATGATGTCCTCACGGATCGTGGGTACCTATCAGAACGCCAAAACAATATGGCCGCAAGGCGGCAGAGCTGGGCCGGGCGTCCTATTCCACTTTCAGGCCGAGCTTGTGGACGAGACCACCCCACTTTTTTGCCTCGCGATCGATATCGGCCGCGTATCCCTCCGGCGTCGAGGTCAACGGATCGCCGCCCGCCATGTGGATGCGCTTCTGCACGTCGGGATCGGCAATAAGTTTGCGCAGCTCGGCGCTCAGCTTGTCGACGATCGGTTTGGGCGTGCCGGCTGGCGCCAGGAGGCCGTAACGCAGCACCGCTTCGAATCCCGGCATGCCGGATTCGTCGAAAGTCGGCACGTCCGGCAGCAATGTGAAGCGCTTCTTGCTGGCGACGGCAATGGCGCGCAGCTTGCCGGCCTTGATGTTACCGAGCGCGGGCGGGAGCACACCGAATGCCATCGGCACATGCCCGCCGAGCAGATCGTTCATCACGGGTGCCGTGCCCTTGTAAGGAATGATCGCAACGTTGATGCCGGCTTCGGCTTTGAACAGTTCGGCGGTCATGTAGCCGCCAGTGCCAACTGCAGAGGAGCCGACATTGATTTTGCCGGGTTCCTTTTTGGCAGCGGCGATCACCTCGGTGACAGTTTTGGCCGGGTACGACGCGTTGGCGAGCAGCGCGACCGGCATTGAGGCGACCAGCCCGATCGGTGCGAAGTCCTTGCGCGGATCGATCCCGAGCTTGACGTAAAGGCTGGGGTTGATCGCGAGCGTACCGGTATGACCGAGCAGCAAAGTATAGCCATCGGGAGCCGCGTGGACGGCGTATTTGGTGCCGATGGTGCCGCCGGCACCGCCGCGATTGTCGACCACGACCTGCTGCTTGAGCGCTTCGGTCAGCTTGGCCGCCACCACGCGCGCCATGGCATCGACGCCCCCGCCGGGCGGATAGGGCACCACCAGCGTAATGTTGCGGCTCGGATAGTCGGCCGCGGCAGCCCCGGCGATGGCGGCCAGCAAAACCGTGAACACCGCCAACGCGCGGCCGGCCAAGGCGACGAACGATTGCATGGAATTCCTCCCAATAGGCATTGATCACGGGCCAGTCACCGGCCGCTTGCCGAGGAAGCTACCACATCATGCAATTTGAAATCACCATGTGCAATTGGCCGCGGGTCGCCCTGCGACGAAATGCACAGGGCTGCACCCCGGCGGTGCCGCATGGGATCGGCGCCACACCATGCAATCGCAATGGGAAAATCACGCCTGTGATCGCAAACCGGCGATCAAATCAGGGGAAAAGCAGCGAAGAGAGCGGCCGCTTTCAGTGCACGCTGGCTTGCCCGTTCAGGCGCAGCCGTTCGATCTCTTCCTTGACTTGCAACTTACGGCGTTTGAGTTCCACGACTTTCAGGTCATCGACCGCGGGGTGGGCCAGGCAATCCGTAATTTCGTTCTCGAGCGCCTGGTGTTTCTTGACCAATTCCGCAAGGTGCGATTGCATCGACATGCACTATGTCTCCTCAATCAGTGGCCCCTTTTCACAAATAGGCTACCACAAATCTGTTACAAATGCGACGGTAAAGCGCACCCGCCCGCGCGCCAACGGAATGAAAAGCCATTGCAATAATGACGATTTTTACAAGTCTTGAAGACGATTGTGGAAAACGCGATAATTCCAGGCTTTTGGCGACACCGCCAATCCCGCCCTCAAGCGCATCAGCCGTGGCAATGACCGACGAGGAAGAACGGACGTTGCGTGAGCAGTTGGCCCGGCTGCAGCAGGAACACCGCGACCTCGACGCCGCGATCGCCGCCCTGGCCTCGTCGCCCGGCTCCGACCTTATCCAGGTACAGCGGCTCAAAAAGCGCAAACTGGTGCTGCGCGACAAGATCAGGCGGATCGAGGATCAGCTTACGCCGGATATCATTGCGTAGCCGTCCGCCGCTCGCGCTTCCTCGCATACATCGCGCGGTCGGCGGCATCGATGATGCGCGCCGGGGTCGTATCGGGGGCGAGCGGCACCACGCCGGCGCTGGCGCCGACCGACAGGCGCGCGCCCTCGTGCGGCACCGCGACGTGTTCGATCAGCCGTTCCAATTCGCGCGCCTTGACCGCCGCCGCCTCGCCGCCGACGTTCCACATCAGCACGGCGAACTCGTCGCCGCCCAGCCGCGCCACCACGTCGGACGCGCGCACATGCGCGGCCAATTCGCGCGCCACCGCCTTGAGCAGCGCGTCGCCGGCCGAATGGCCGTTGTCGTCGTTGATGCCCTTGAAGCCGTCGAGATCGATGAACACCAGCACGGCTGGCGTGCCGTAACGCCGCATATAGGCGAGCGAGCGCTGCAGCTCGCGCTCGAAACCGCGCCGGTTGAGCACGTCGAGCAGCGGGTCGACATCGGCGCGCGCCTCGAGTTCGGCGATGGTTCGGTGCGCCTTGGCCAAGTCGGCTTTCAGCCGCTCGATTTCGGCGAGCAAAAGTGCGGCCGGCTGGTAGGCGGGCCCCTCCGGCCCCGCCACGAAATTACGATCTGCGGCCACGTCCGATCCCTTCCCGAATCTGCCCCTCAGGCCTGTAGAATACCTGTTTTCGCCTGTTTTCGCCTTGCCAGCGGAGGGTCTAATCCTATAATCCGCCGCTTCCTTTCGCGCAGGGCGAGCGATATCGGGAGCGACAATGACCAAAAAGCCGGTCGCGATCATCATGGGCAGCCAGTCCGACTGGGCCACGATGAAGCACGCCGCCGAGACGCTCGATGCGCTCAAGATCGGTTACGAGACGCGCATCGTCTCCGCCCATCGCACGCCAAAGCGGCTTTACGAATTCGCGCACGGCGCGCGCGAAGCCGGCTTCAAGGTGATCGTCGCGGGGGCCGGCGGCGCCGCACATTTGCCGGGCATGACCGCCGCGATGACGCCGCTGCCCGTGCTCGGCGTGCCGATGCATACCCATGCGCTGGAAGGCAAGGATTCGCTGCTCTCGATCATGCAGATGCCGGGCGGCGTTCCGGTCGGCACGCTCGCCATCGGCAAGCCGGGCGCGATCAATGCCGCGCTGCTCGCGGCCGCCGTGCTGGCACTGTCGGACGAGAGGATCGCCAAACGGCTCGACCAATGGCGCGCGCGCCAGACCAATGCCGTGGCCAAGCGTCCGAAGGATTGAGCGCGATGGGCAACCACACACTCCGCTCATTCCCGCGAATGCGGGAATCCAGTTGGGCTTCGCCGCGCGGGCTCCCCGCTTCCGCGAGGACGAATGGGTCCAGGCCTGCGTCGTGCTGAAAACCGGCGCAACGATCGGAATTCTCGGCGGCGGACAGCTCGCCCGCATGCTGGCGCTCGCCGCCGCGCCGCTCGGCCTGCGCTGCCATGTCTATTCGCCGGAGAAGGAATCCTGCGCCTTCGAGGTCGTGCACGCCTATACTTGCGCCGGCTACGAGGACGAGAACGCGCTCGCCGGCTTCGCCGATGCGGTCGACGTCATCACCTACGAATTCGAGAATGTGCCGGCGCGCACCGCCGCTTTCTTGAGCACGTGCAAGCCGGTCCTGCCCGATCCCAGGGTGCTGGAGATCACGCAGGACCGGCTGGAAGAGAAGAATTTCATCAGCGCCTTGAAGATCGCCACCGCGCCCTACGCGCCCGTGCATAGCGCCAGCCAGCTTGCCGAAGGCCTCGAAAAGATCGGCGTACCGGCAGTGCTGAAAACGCGGCGGCTCGGCTATGACGGCAAGGGCCAGGCCAAGATCCTGAAAGCTGCGGACGCCAACGCGGCGTGGCGCGCGCTGCACGACGTGCCCTGCATCCTCGAAGGATTCATCGCATTCGAGCGGGAGGTCTCCGTCATCGCCGCGCGCGGCGCCGACGGCGACGTGCAATGCTTCGAGGTCACGGAGAACGAGCACCGCGACCACATCCTGCATACCTCGCGCGTGCCGGCGAAGGCCTCGCCCGCGCTCGCCGCCGAGGCGCGCCGGGTGGCCGCGCGCATCGCCAAGGCCTTCGACTATGTCGGCGCGTTGGGCGTGGAAATGTTCGTGGTGCGCGCCAAGGGCAAGGAGCACGTGCTGGTCAACGAGATCGCCCCGCGCGTGCACAATTCCGGACACTGGACGATCGACGGCGCAACTGTCTCCCAGTTCGAGCAGCATATCCGCGCGGTCGCCGGCCTGCCGCTGGCCAAGCCCGTGCGGCTCGGCCGCAAGGTCGAGATGGTCAATCTCATCGGCGACGAGGTCGAGGACTATGCGCGCTGGCTCAGCGTGCCGGGCGCAGCGATCCACGTTTACGGCAAGGGCAGGCCGAGCCCTCGCCGCAAAATGGGGCATGTGACGCGGATCTGGCCGGCGAAATGAAGGCGCGATATGCGGCGCGCCGTCCCGTTATTGCTTCCAATCCCGATTCAATGTGCGTCAGGGGAGGACGTAACCCATGTCGAAGCTGGCGATCAGGGCCTTTTCGGTGTCGCTCGACGGCTACGGCGCGGGACCGGCGCAGAGCCTCGACAATCCGCTCGGCGTCGGCGGCATGGCATTGCATGAATGGGCCTTCGGCACCCGCACGTTCAAGAAGTTGTTCGGCGAGGACGGCGGTTCGGCCGGGGTGGACGACGATTTCGCCGCGCGCAGCTTTGCGAATATCGGAGCGTGGATCCTCGGCCGCAACATGTTCGGCCCGATCCGTGGCGACTGGCCCAACGAGAATTGGAAAGGGTGGTGGGGCGACAATCCACCCTATCACTGCCCCGTTTTCGTACTCACCCATTACCCGCGTGCTTCGACCGTGATGGAAGGCGGCACAACCTTCCACTTCGTGACCGACGGCATTCACGCGGCGCTGGAGCGTGCGCGGGAAGCCGCGCAGGGCCGCGATGTTCGGCTCGGCGGCGGCGTGGCAACGCTGCGGCAATATCTGCAGGCGGGGCTTGTCGACGAGATGCATCTTGCCGTCGCGCCGATCTTTCTCGGCGCCGGGGAACATCTCTTCGCCGGGATCGATCTGCCCAAGCTCGGCTTTCAGCGCAGCGCGCATGTGTCGACGCCCAATGCCACGCACATCGTGCTGGCCCGCCAATCGAACTAGCCGCATTCGTCGGATATAAACGGAGGTTGCGATGCCGCTCACGCTCTATCTCCATCCGCTCTCGTCCTACTGCCACAAGGTGCTGATCGCGCTCTATGAGAACGGCACGCCGTTCGCGCCGCACCTGGTCGATCTTTCGAATGCCGAGGCGAGCGCGGCATTCAAGCAGCTATGGCCGGTCGGCAAATTCCCCGTGCTGCGCGACGAGGCGGCCAACCGGACCATCGCGGAATCGACCGTCATCATCGACTATCTGGGGCAGCATTATCCCGGCGCTGCGAAACTGATTCCGGACGAACCCGACGCGGCTTTCGCCGTGCGCGCGCTCGATCGCTTCTTCGATTTGCATGTTCACACACATTTGCAGAAAATTATCGGCGACCGCCTGCGCCCCGCCGACAAGCGGGATGCCTATGGCGTCGAGCAGGCGCGTGCCGCGATGAATGTCGCGCTCGGTCTGGCAGAGAAGGACATGGCCACGCGGACCTGGGCGGCCGGCGACGACTTCACCTTGGCCGACTGCGCAGCCGCGCCGCCCCTGTTCTATGTCGATACGGCGTTGGCGCCGCTCGCCGGCACCTATCCGAATCTGCTGGCCTATCTCGAACGGATGAAGCAGCGGCCGTCCTATGCCCGGGCTTTGGACGACGCGAAGCCGTTCCTGCATTGGGTCCCGCACGAAAAATCAACCTGAAGTATATTATATAAGAAAAGATCTCTCTATGATTGCTCTTTTTCGGAGAGCCTGTCATGGCCGCGCCCCGCTTCCCCGATCGCCTGCGCCTGCCGCTCGACTTTGAGCCCGCGCCCCTTTCCGCCGACCTGGCCAGGCTCTCGGCCTCCGGCTGGACCGCCCATTTCGTGACCCGGAACTATGATGGCGACTGGAGAGCGATCGCGCTCAGGGCCCCGGCTGGCGCGCGCCATCCGGTACAGGCGCTATCCGGGCCAAAAAGCCATGCCGGACGGGCGCAATTACAACCGGAATGGACTCGTCGGTCCAATTCTGCTAAAGCCGCGCGACTCGAAAGTGTCCCGCCATTGCAGAACTTTCGACCCTAACCCGTCCGGCCCACAACGAAGGAGCAAGCGTGCAAGTACTCGTTCGCGACAACAATGTCGACCAGGCCCTGAAGGCGCTGAAAAAGAAGATGCAGCGCGAGGGCATTTTCCGCGAGATGAAGCTGCGCGGTCATTACGAAAAGCCATCCGAAAAGAAGGCGCGGGAAAAGGCGGAAGCGATTCGCCGGGCTCGCAAGCTTGCGCGCAAGAAGATGCAGCGCGAGGGTCTTTTGCCGATGAAGCCGCGCGTGGTGCCTGGCGCGGGCGGTCCCGGAGCCGGCGGCGCGGGCCGCAGCGGCGGACGCCGCATGGGCTGACGCGGCGCCCGGGCCGAAAACAAGCCGAGCCGAGTTCGAAATTATGCTGGCGCGGGCCATATTCGCCCGCGCTTATGCTTTCCGCCGATGCAGCCGACCAGAGGCTCTTCGCATTCCGAGGTTCGTCCGATGAGCCTGAGCGGATTCGTCGAATGCGGATGGCCGCTGGGCGGCATGGCGGCCACGGCACTCCCGCTATTGCCACAGAGTAGTTGTGCGGGCTGGACACCCCGCGCGCGGCTGCGATAATCGCGCTCGCGTTTGGCTGAATTCTCACGGGGTACAGTTCGGCACCGTCAGCGGGGCCGGCCGCTTTCCGGACGAGAGTAGTGTCCTTCTTGGTAGCGATCCCGGAAAAATTCATCGAGCGCAAGCAGGGCTCTGTCGAGGGGCGGCAGCTTGCTGATTTCGTGCGGAGCGAGCATGCCGCGAACATCGATGGCGATCGCCGCGAGACGCAGGAGTGCGAGCTCGGTCGCGTCGCGAGCCGTGCGCGCGGCGGGACTTATGTGCGATAGTTTTTTCACGGCCTTGCCCTTGTCTGTGCGGGGAGCGCGGGGAGCGCGTTGCAATGGATAGTTCTCTCGTCGACCGTCTTCAGGCGCTGTACGATGAGCTCGAGACCGCACCCGCCACCGAACTGGACGGGTTCGCGGACCTTGCGCTGACGATCGGCCGCTCGGCGACCCGTTCGGTCTTCTCGGAATTGATCGCGGCGAGCCGCGCGGGCACTTCCGATCTGGAACTGCTGGCGTCGGTTCCGCTGGCGGTCGCCTTCCTGCTCAAATTCGTGCTCGATGTGAACCAGTGCGGCGGCGACAACGAGACCGCCGACAAACTGTGCGCGCGCATCCGGTCGATCACGCTCGCGCTCAACGCCGGCGCGCACAGTCCTACATCCGTGTCGCCGGCCTCCAGCCACTGACATCACCCCGCTCGCAATACCGCGGGTTGCGGCCGTCCGAGGATCGGCGCATCGAGCCCGTTCCAGACCAGGACCGGCCGATCGACGTTGCGCTTGCGGCATGTCTCGCGCCACGCTTTCTCGCTGACATTGATGGTGACGCCGATGCAGCTCATGCCGTTGATGTCGACTGCCACGCCGAGCGGGCGCGGATTCCATCCGATTTCCTGGAAGCGCGGCACCCACCACGTTTCCATCACGATGGTGAATTGGCTGAGACCCTCGATCAGGGCGAACTCCATGGTCCCGGCCATGATGACGGACTCGACGCGCGGCTGCGCCGCCTGGTCGCCGCGACGGTCGCGGACGACAAACACGCGCGACAATTCGTAGGCGAAAGGGCTGCGCACGAACCCGCGCAGCGCAAGCTGCGGGAACACGTCGCTCATCAAGGTGGGACCGGTGGTCGGCACCAGACGGTGGGAACCGACGATGCGGGATCCCTCCATCGCCATCAGATAGATGGTGTCCGGCGTGTCGAACTGATCGATTTCGCGGCCGTCCGGCCGGGCGAGCTCGGTCCAGCGCCGCTCTTCGACATAGATCTGGTGGCGCAAGCGGAAATATTCGTCGAGCACGCCTTCATATAGATGGCGGTTGACGTGCGACACCACGTGCAGCTCGGTCATCGTGCAGTCTCGTCTGGCGGGGCCATGAGACTGACGTTGGCCGCGATGCCGGCCACGGCGGTATTGTCACTAGAGACAATACCGCCGGGGACTTTCGCGTCGGCTCGAGAAAGGAATCGCGCCGCGGCCGTGCGGCTGCCGTGCGATTTCGGCTGCTAGAGGGTGATCTCGCCGGCCCGCAGCGCGCGGACGATGGTCGAAACCCGGTTGACCGCGTTCAGCTTGTGCGCCGCGTTCTGCATATGCGCGTGGACGGTGCGGCGGCTGATATGCAGGATCATGCTGATTTCCCAGTCGGTCTTGCCCGCCGCCGCCCAGCGCAGGACTTCGCGCTCGCGCTCGGTCAGCAGGCGATCCGGCTTCGGCGCCGGAGGCTTCAACAGACCGCGCACGGTGTGGTGCGCATAGAGCGCCATAAGATGCATCGCCGCGCGCACGCCGCGGGCCATTTCCGGGCGCTCGCCGGCGATGCTGACCGCGGCGCCCGATCCGTCGCCATAATGAATCGGCACGCAATAGCCTTCCGCCATCCGGAAATCGGTCGCCCGGCGCATCACGTCCTTAGCCTTCGGCTCACGCTCGGGATCGTAAGGCGCGGCGCTCCAGTTGAACGGCTCGACGGTGCGGAGGCAATGGCGCTCGACCGGATCGTGCTTGGCGAGGTCCTCACGCACATAGATGGATGCCCATTCCTCAGGCCAGCCATTGGCGATGATGCGGTTTCGGAATTCGGTCTGGCTGTCGGGCAGGCCGCACATCACGTAAGCGTCGAAGCCCGCCTGCGCGATCGAGTCCTTGAACAAACGCGTGACGCCCTCGGCGGAACGGGCGGTATCGACCGCGTCCACGAACTCCAAGGCGCGAATTCCCCAATACCGGTCTTCCTGCTCCAGAGCGGGCAACGGGTCTCCCCCACGTCACTTCGATGCCGGCAAGAACAATATAGCAACGTCAACCGCGCCAGCAATGGCGCTACCGAAGGCACAACCGCAGGCCGAAAATTTACAACTTTTGCGGAAATTATGGCATTAAACTCGAACCGATTGCGCCGGCCATTCACGGCGCCCGGCAGGCGCGCCTGTAGCGCAACGCCATCCGGCCGCGCTATGGCTTTTCCGCCTGCGGCCGGCGTCGCACCTTCGCCGCATTCGCGGGCTGTTTGGGACCGCAAGTTCAAGGGGCAGTAGGATCCGCCTGATGACCAAAGAGCCGGACAAAACCCGCGCCCGCAGGCCGCTGATGCTGGCCCCGCTCATGGGTCTTACGCTTTTGGGCCTTGCGCTGGCCGCATGCTCCACCACGCTCAACATGGCCTCGACCGGGGCGCCCGAGAGCGAAGACGCGCAATACGCCACCTCGCCCGCCAATATCGCCTCGCTCACCGACGTGGTGCAGCGTAATCCCAACGACCCGCAGGCCTACAACATGCGCGGTTCGGTGTTCGGCCAAGCCGGGCGCTTCGCCGAAGCGCTTGCCGACTTCGACAAAGCCATCGCCATCGATCCTAATTACGCGCAGGCCTATGCCAACCGCGGGCTGGTCTATCGCGAGAGCGGCAAGCTCGATCTCGCGCTCGCCGATTACAACAAGGCGCTGACCATCGACCCCAATTACGCCACTGCCTATCTCGGCCGCGGCATGGTCTACCGCCAGCAAAACCAGCCGGTGCTCGCGCTCGCCGACTTCAACAAGTCGATCGCGATCAGGCCCGACAATGCGCAGGCCTATTACAATCGCGGCCTGCTCTATCAGGCCCGCCGTCAGCACGGCTATGCGATCGACGATTTCTCCACCGCCATCGGCCTGTCGATCCAGAAGGCGGAGCCCTATGTCGCGCGGGGCTTGAGCTACATGGCCGTCAACGACAACAAGAACGCCGCGAGCGATCTCGACGACGCCGTGACGATCGATCCGCAGAACGTGCAGGCCTGGGTCAGCCGCGGGCTGGCCTATGAACGGCTGGGCGACAAGGAAAAGGCCGCCGGTTCCTATGCGCGCGCCATGAACATCGACCAGAACAGCCAGTCGGCGCGCGCCGGCTTTACGCGCGTCGGCGGCGAGTTCGGACGGACCTATCAGACGAACTGATTCTTACGCGTGTCCCAGACGCGGCGTTGCGCGGCGGCGAGCCATGTAGCCGTTCAGCGTGCTTTGGACAGCCCCGCCAAAAACGCCTTCACCACCTCGGCCGCGCCATGGTCGTCGAGATCGACATGGTCGCCATCGCGAAACCGCACCATGCGCTTGGGCTCGTTGGCGAGCGCAAACAGCCGCTCCCCGAAACCGATCGGCACGACCCTATCGCGCTCGCCATGCAGGACCAGGAGCGGCGCGTGCACCCGCGCGATGCGCCGATCCGAGCGGTAGGCATCCTTGATCAGCCAGCGCACCGGCGCAAAGGGAAAAGCGGCCGCCCCGACATCGGCGGCGCTGGTGAAGGGCGCATCGAGAATGACCGCGCCGACCTCGCGCTCGGCCGCAAGCGCGATGGCCACCGCGGTGCCGAGCGATTCTCCCCACAGCACCAGGCGCCGGGCCGGGTAGCGCGTGAGCGCGAAATCGTAGGCCGCGCGCGCATCGCGGATCAGACCGTCCTCGCTGGGCGTGCCGCTCGAGCCGCCGTAACCGCGATACGACAATGCGACGAGACCGAAGCCGCCGGCGGCGACCCAGGCGAAGCGATGAGCACGGAGGTTCAGCGCGCCGCCATTGCCGTGGAAGTAGAGAAGGACCGGTTCGTCCTCGCGCGGGGCGACGGTCCAGGCGACCAGCCGTTCGCCGTCGCTGCTCATGAGCGTCACCTCCGCGGCCTGCGGCAGGCCCGCTTGCGCGGGCGGCGTACGCGCCATGTCGGGGAAATACATCAGCGCGCGCTGAAACACATACATCAGCGCGAGAAGCCCGCCATAGCCGAGCAGGGCAAGGATGATAAGCCATTTCAGCACAGTCATCGGCGAGTACATCCGTGGGAACGGTCAACGGCGGAAGGCCGTCGTCGACACCGGTCATATCATGCCGATCGACCGCCGCCGTTTCCGGTTGTTTTCACCGCCTTTCGGCGGGGATCCGAGCAGATCGCCCTGAGTTACGGGCGCCAATTTGCACGCGAAAGCACGCTAAGGATAACAGCTAAATCCAGGGAAAATCGCGGATTTCGCGGCAACAATTCGGCAGCCCAGGCGTTAATCGGGTTCGAAGCTTTGCGACCGAACGATTCTTGCGGCGGCCGTGCGGGTTGGCTGTCGGGGGACGCGACAATGATCCGGCTCGAAGGACTGCAGGAGAACGAATTTCGCGGCGCCGCGATGGACAAGGCCGCAAGCGCGCAAATTGGGCAGATTGTCGGCGCCGTGAGGCAGGAACCGGCTCCTTATGAGCACGACCGCCGGTTCCGTGAATTGCTCGATGCGCTGCCGGCCGCCGTCTACACAACGGACGCCGAAGGCTGCATCACCTATTACAACGACGCCGCCGCCGCATTATGGGGCCACCGACCGCCGCTCGGTTCGAGCCAGTGGTGCGGATCGTGGAAGCTGTTCTGGCCGGACGGCGCGCCGATGGCGCATGAGGAATGCCCGATGGCGGTGGCGCTGAAAGAGAACCGGCCCGTTCGCGGCTCGGAGGCCGCCGCCGAACGCCCCGACGGCACGCGCGTCCCCTTCATCCCCTACCCGACGCCGCTGCACGACGAGAACGGCCGGCTGCTGGGCGCCGTCAACATGCTCGTCGACATCACCGACCGCAAATGCGCCGAAGAGCAGCAGGCGCTGCTCATGCGCGAACTGCACCATCGCGTGCGGAACACGCTGGCCGCCGTGCAGGCGATCATGGGCTCGACCGCGCGCTCGTCCGAAACCATCGAGGACTTCAAGACCTCGCTCACCGGCCGCATCGGCGCGCTGGCCAAGACGCATCTCCTGTTGAGCGAGGAGCGGGGCGCGGCTTCGTTCCGCGACATCGCCCGCAACGAGCTCGCGGCCTTCGACGGCAGCCAGGGACGGATCACGCTGAGCGGGCCGCCGGTGGAACTGCCGACGCAGCTCGCGGTGACGCTCGGCATGGCGCTGCATGAGCTCACGACCAATGCGGCGAAGTTTGGCGCGCTCTCGGTTCACGACGGCAGGGTGAACATCACATGGAGCGTCACCATCGAAGCAGAGCGGCGGCGGCTCGACATCGATTGGGTCGAAAACGGCGGTCCGGCGGTGTCCGCGCCGGCGCGCCAGGGTTTCGGCGCGCGGCTCATCACGTTCGTGCTGCCGTCGCAGATCCGGGCCGAGACGCGCATCGCCTATGCGCCGCAAGGCGTGCAGGTGCACTGCACGGTGCCGCTGCCGGCGGAGGCGGGGCCGGCGGTATAGTCGCTGGCACGAAAACCGGGGGCCATGCCCCGCGAAAGCGGGGCATGGGGTCAACGCCGGCTTCATGATAGATCTTACACATTGGAGAGTACTGGATCGCCCGCCTACGCGGACGATGACGGTACCGACTACATCGCTTTCACGGTGCTCTCGGTCATCTTTTCGGCGTTGCCGAGCGACATCATGTATTTCTCAATAAAAATCCTAGACCGGGCCCGCCGGCCCCAGGGCGAGCGAGCGACCCTGTCCGTCCGCCCATCGCAGGTCATCGGTTGTGGTCGGATGGTGCGTGATGTAACATGATGTGTGGAGTTATACACATGGCGACCAACCTATCGATCGATCCTGAACTCATTGAGCGAGCGCTCGAGGTCAGCGGCGAAAAGACCAAGAAAGCCGCAGTGACGCGCGCGTTGCAGGAATTCATCGCGCGACGGCGGCAGAAGCGTCTGATTGAGTTAATGGGCAAGCTCGAATGGGATCCGGAATTTGACTACAAGGCCGAGCGGAAGCGCGATTGAGCCTGTTCGTCGACACAAGTGTATGGTCGCTCGCGCTCCGACGCGACAGTCCATCGTCCCACACCGAGGTACGCAGACTCGGTGATGCCCTTGAAGCGGGAGAAACGGTTTTCACCACGGGCCTTGTGTTGCAGGAATTGCTCCAGGGCTTCTCCGGACCGAAGGACCGCAAAGCGATTCTCGAACACTTCGGTACGCTGGCTTTTCTCGTCCCCGATCGGCGCGATCACGTCGAAGCCGCGGAACTTCGCAACTACTGCCGTCGTCGGGGAGTCCAGATCGGCACAATTGACGCGCTGCTGGCGCAACTCTGCATTCGGCACAATCTGGCGATGCTCACAGCCGATGAAGATTTCCGTCGCATTGCGCGCTTGAGCAATCTGAGGCTATTGGCCGGCTGACGCGGTTTCGCGCGGCCTCACATCGCCTTGACGATGCTCTCGGTCATCTTCTTGGCGTCGCCCAAGAGCATCATAGTGTTGTCGCGGTAGAACAGCGGATTGTCGATACCGGCATAGCCCGAGGCGAGCGAGCGCTTGATGAACATCACGGTGCCCGCCTTCCACACCTGCAAGACCGGCATGCCGTAGATCGGCGAGGTCTTGTCTTCCTCGGCCGCCGGATTGGTCACGTCATTGGCGCCGATGACGAAGGCGACGTCGGCCTGCGCGAATTCGGAATTGATGTCTTCCAGTTCGAACACTTCGTCATAGGGCACGTTGGCTTCCGCCAGGAGCACGTTCATGTGCCCGGGCATGCGGCCGGCCACCGGATGGATGGCGTATTTGACCTCGACGCCTTCCTTCTTGAGATGGTCGGCCATCTCGCGCAGCGCGTGCTGCGCCTGCGCCACCGCCATGCCGTAGCCCGGCACGATGATGACCTTGGACGCGTTCTTCATGATGTAGGCGGCGTCCTCGGCCGAACCGAGCTTGACCGGTCGCTGCTCCTGGCCGCCCGCGGGACCCGCCACCTCGCCGCCGAAGCCGCCGAGGATGACCGAGATGAAGGAGCGGTTCATGCCCTTGCACATGATGTAGGACAGGATCGCGCCCGAGGAGCCGACCAGCGCGCCGGTGATGATCAGCGCGGAGTTGCCGAGCGTGAAGCCGATGCCCGCCGCCGCCCAACCCGAATAGGAGTTGAGCATCGAGATCACTACCGGCATGTCGGCGCCGCCGATCGGGATGATGATCAGCACGCCGAACGCGAGCGAGATCGCGACGATCAGCCAGAAATCGGCCACGCTTTGCGTCGTGTAGAAGTGGTAGATGAAGAACACCAGCGCCAGCGCCAGCGCGATGTTGATGGCGTGGCGCGCCGGCAGCATGATCGGCTTGCCGCTCATGCGGCCCGACAGCTTGGCGAAGGCGATCACCGAGCCGGTGAAGGTGATGGCGCCGATGGCGACGCCGAGCGACATTTCGATCAGGCTCTGCGCATGGATATGCCCATGTGTGCCGATATCGAAAGCCGCGGGCGCGTAATAGGCGCCGGCCGCCACCAGCACCGCCGCCATGCCGACCAGCGAGTGGAAGGCCGCGACCAGTTCCGGCATCGAGGTCATCGGCACGCGGCGCGCGATCACCGCGCCGACGCCGCCGCCGATCGCAATGCCGCCGATCACCAGCGCCCAGGACAGGCCGTCGGCCGGCGGATGCGAGCCGAGCGTGGTCAGAACGGCAATGGTCATGCCGATCATGCCGAACATGTTGCCGCGGCGGCTGGTGTCGGGCGACGACAGCCCGCGCAGCGCCAGGATGAACAGAACGCCTGCGACGAGATAGAGCAGCGCGACCAGATTGGGGCTCATGGGCCGCTCCGCGAGCGTGTCCCGGACGCGGTGCAGCGCGAAGCGGTGCACCGCAGATCCGGGACCGTTACAAAGACCGAGACCGGAACGGTCCCGGGTCTGCAACGCAGCACTGCGTGCTGCGCTGCGCCCGGGACACGATGAATGTGTCGCCCGCCCATCGCCATCACTTCTTCTTCTTCTGATACATCGCCAGCATGCGCTGGGTGACGAGGAATCCGCCGAAAATGTTGACCGAGGCGAAGATGAGCGCAACGAATCCGAGCCCGCGCGCCCACAGAGGCCCGCTATCGTCGGTCGCTAGCGAAACGCCGACGGCGAGCAGCGCGCCGACCACGATCACCGAGGAAATGGCGTTGGTCACCGACATCAGTGGCGTATGCAGCGCCGGCGTCACCGACCAGACCACGTAATAGCCGACGAACACCGCCAGCACGAAAATCGACAGCCGGAAAACGAACGGATCGACCGCGGTTGCGATGGACGACATGGGATGGGCTCCTGCTTCTTATCCCTCCCCATGAAAGGGGGAGGGTGGCGAGCCGCGGAAGCGGCGAGCCGGGTGGGGGTCGCGTCGCGACGATCCCCACCCCGCCTCGCTTTGCTCGGCGACCCTCCCCCTTTCAAGGGGAGGGATGAAGAGCGCCTGCTGCACAGCCCGCGTCATCATGGCGATCACGCCGCCGTCTTGGGCTGGAACGCCGGATGCACGATGGCGCCGTCGCGCGTGAGAACGGTGGCTTTGACCAGCTCGTCGTCCCAATTGACCGCGAGCTTCTTTTCTTTTTTGTCGATCAGGGTCTCGACGAAGGTGAGCAGGTTCTTGGCGTAGAGCGCCGAGGCCGAGGCGGCGAGCCGCCCGGGCACGTTGGCATGGCCGACGATCTTGACGCCGCCAACCTCCACCACACGGCCCAACTCCGCGCCCTCGACATTACCGCCGCGCTCGACCGCGAGATCGACCAGCACCGAGCCCGGACGCATCGATGCCACCATTTCCTTGCTCACGAGCCGCGGCGCCGGGCGCCCCGGGATCAGCGCGGTGGTGATGACGATGTCCTGCTTCTTGATGTGCTCGGCGGTGAGCGCGGCCTGCTTGGCCTGATATTCCTTTGACATTTCCTTGGCGTAGCCGCCGGCCGTCTGCGCGTTCTTGAATTCCTCGTCTTCGACCGCGAGAAATTTGGCGCCCAGGCTTTCCACCTGCTCCTTGGTGGCCGGGCGCACGTCGGTGGCGGTGACGACCGCGCCGAGCCGGCGAGCGGTCGCGATCGCCTGCAACCCGGCGACGCCGACGCCCATCACGAAGACCTTGGCGGCGGGCACGGTGCCGGCCGCGGTCATCATCATCGGCAGCGCGCGGCCGTATTCGGCGGCGCCGTCGATCACGGCGCGATAGCCGGCGAGATTGGCCTGGCTCGAGAGCACGTCCATGGACTGGGCGCGGGTAATGCGCGGCATCAGTTCCATGGCGACCGCGACGAGGCCGGCATCCGCCATCTGCTTCAAGGCGGCCTCGTTGCCATAGGGGTCCATGATGGCGACGACCAGCGCGCCCTTTTTATATTGGGCGAGTTCGCTGGCTTCCGGCCGCCGCACCTTCAGCACAAGGTCGGCATCCTTGGTGACGCCGTCGCCAATCGTCGCGCCGGCCGCCTCGTAATCGGCGTCGAGAATTCCCGACTTGACGCCGGCACCGCGGACGACCGCAATGTCGGCGCCGAGGGCCTTGAACTTCTTCACCGTTTCAGGGGTCCCGGCGACGCGCGGCTCTTGAGCGTCAGTCTCACGCGCTATGGCAATTCGCATTCGCGCTCCTCCGCCCGTCGCCCGGTCTCAAGACAGCGTGTTGTAAAGGAAGATCAGGGCGGAAAGCGCGAAAGCCACGTAGCTCGAGGTGCGCGAGCCGGTCAGCAGTCCGGGGATAGCGCCGACGATGCCGATGATGAAAATCAGAAACGCCCAGAACCAGTGCCCGACCACGCCGCCGACCGCCAGGCCGAACAGTACGGTGACCAGGTAGAGGATGCCCACGAACGTAAACTGGATGAAGCGTTCGTAGGTGTTCTCGTGCGCCGGATAGTCGTTACCGGCGGCGGTGGCGTATTCGACGGTGCCGTGGTCGGCCATAGCGAAAATTCTCCGGAAGTCTCGGGTCAGCGGGCCGGACGTGGGTAGCGCAATTGCGCGTCCAGGGCAACACGAGTCGGGTCGGTCCGGGTCAGTCCGCGGACGGCGAAAGTCCCGCGCGCGTCAGCGCGGCGCTTTGCCGCGCGGCCACGTTTTCGCGATCGAAATCATCGATTGTCTTCATGAATAGCCGGTGGAAATTGAGCTCCGCCGCCAGATGCAGAAAGACGGCGCCGAGCCCGATCGCGGCGCGGTCCATGAATACGAATTCGCGCGGCACGGTGACCGGCCCGAGTTCCTTCAGTGCGCGGTGCACGCGAAAGGCTTCCTTGCGGCCGTATTCGGAGGGCTTCACGCCGTCGGCGATAGTCCGCACGCGGTCGTCGAGCAGCGGGCCGTAGATGAAGCGCGCCCAGATGTTGAGCGCCTCGATCAGCGGGCGGGTCAGCCGCTTGAATCCCCAGGTCTCATAGGCGTGCACGACCCGCGCGTCGTCGCCGTTGAGCAGGCCGCGAAAGAGGTCGACCACCCCGCCCACGAAGCTCGCCGGGAAAATGCGAATACAGCCGTAGTCGAGCAGGTTGATGCCGGCGGGCTTGCCCTTTGCGTCGGCGAAGATCGTGTAGTTGCCGAGATGCGGATCGCCGTGGATGACGCCGAAGCGACTGAACGGCAGCCACCAGGCGGCAAACATGGCCTCGCCGATGCGGTTGCGATCGGGAAGCGGGTCGTTCTTGTGCGCGAGCAGCTTGGTGCCTTCGAGCCAGTCGAGGGTGAGCAAGCGTCCGGTCGACAGTTCCGGCCAGACCTTCGGCACGCGCACCGCGCGCGCGTCCTCGAGCATATCGGCGTAGAGCGCGACATGTCTGGCCTCGCGCACATAGTCGAGCTCCTCGCGCAGGCGGGCGGAAATCTCGACCGCGATCTCGGAGGTGTCGATCGCGGTATCGAAGCGGCTGCGCAGCGCAAACAGGAATTTGAGCTGCTGCAGGTCGGCTTCCACCGCCGACTGCATGTCCGGATATTGCAGCTTGCAGGCCAGCGCCGAGCCGTCGAGCGCGCGGGCCCGATGCACCTGCCCGAGGGAAGCGGCCGCGGCGGGCTGGTGCTCGAAGTCCGCGAACTTGCTCTGCCAGTCGGACCCGAGCTCCGCGCTCATGCGGCGTTTGACGAAGGTCCAGCCCATGGGCGGGGCCTGGCTCTGCAATTTCATGAGTTCGCCGGCATATTCCGGCGGCAGCGCGTCCGGGATGGTGGCGAGCAGTTGCGCCACCTTCATGATCGGACCTTTCAGTCCGCCAAGCGCGGCGGCAAGCGCCATGGCGTTGCCCTCGCGGCCGCCCTGCGCACCGATCAGGCGCTGGCCGGCGATGCGCGCGGCGACGCCGCCGACGCGCGTGCCGACCTTGGCGTATCGGCGGGCGCGGGCGGAAAAGCGGTTCTTTTCCTGGTCGTCGGTGGGGGGCATGATCAGGCGTTTCTCGCCCGCAAGATAAGCACGTTACGGCTGGATGCCAGGCGCATCGAGCGGCTTGCTATTGTCGGCAATCCAGCGGGCGAGTACGTCCTCGCCGATTTCGCCGCCCGCCAGGGCAAGCACGATCGCGGCCGCCGTCTCCTGCGGCGCACCGAGCGCGATCCCGTTAAGATTCAGAAACACGATCATCGAGGCCAGCGCCGTGCGCTTGTTGCCGTCAATGAACGGGTGATTGCGCGCGATGCCAAACCCATAAGCAGCCGCGAGCGCTGCAAGATTGGTTTCGCCATACGCAAATTTATTCTGCGGTCTTGCGAGGGCCGACTCGAGGAGCCCAGGGTCACGAATTCCATCCGGGCCGCCAAACAGCGCCAGTTGCTCGGCATGAAAGTCGACGACAATGTCGAGATCGAGCCATTCCGGCTCGGTCATTTCGCCAGCGCCTTATAGGCATCGGCATATTCCCGAAACGAACGGCGCGCGAACTCCATCGCCTTCGCGTGTTTCGGATCGTAAGGGCTGAGCTTGATGCCGCGCTCGGTCTGCTCGACGATGTGGAACCTGTCGCCTTCCTTCAGCTTGAGACGCGCAAGCAGTTCCTTCGGAAGGATAAGTCCGAGGGAATTACCGACCTTCTTGATTTGAAGAAGGTAGCCTTCGATTTCTGGATTGTCTGGCCGTTCGTTCATGCTCCACCTTCTGTAATACAAATGTATTACCAAATCGCGGGGCGGGCAAGGCCTACCTCGCCGCGTCCAGTGTCTCGATTTCCCCGATCAAATTCGCAATCACCTGAAGCCCGCCGTCCCAGAATTTCGGATCGCGCGCGTCGAGCCCGAACGGCGCCAGCAGTTCGGAATGGTGCTTGGTGCCGCCGGCGGCCAGCATTTCCAGATAACGCTCGGCGAAGCCCGAGGCCGACTGCTCGTAAACCGCATAGAGCGAATTCACCAGGCAATCGCCGAAGGCATAGGCGTAGACATAGAACGGCGAATGGATGAAGTGCGGAATATAGGTCCAGAAGGTCTCGTAGCCCGCCTTCAGTTCGATCGCGGGCCCCAGGCTCTCGCCCTGTACCGACATCCACAATTCGCAGATCTTGTCGGCGGTGAGCTCGCCATTGCGGCGTTCGAGATGCACCTTGCGCTCGAACGAGTAGAACGCGATCTGCCGCACCACCGTATTGAGCATGTCCTCGACCTTGGCGGCGAGCATAGCCTTGCGCTGCTTCTTGTCCTTGGTATTGGCCAAGAGCTTGCGGAAGGTGAGCATCTCGCCGAACACGCTGGCGGTCTCGGCCAAGGTCAAAGGCGTCGGCGCCATCAAGGCGCCGTTGGGCGCCGCCAGCACCTGGTGCACGCCGTGGCCGAGCTCGTGCGCCAGCGTCATCACATCGCGCGGCTTGCCCTGATAATTGAGCAGCACGTAAGGATGCGCCGAGGGCACGGTCGGATGCGAGAAGGCGCCGGGCTGCTTGCCGTCGCGCACCGGCGCATCGATCCAGTTGCGCGTAAAGAAGCGGTCGGCCACCTCCGCCATGCGCGGCGAGAAAGCGCCATAAGCGGTCAGCACGGTGGCGCGCGCGTCTTCCCAGGAGATCGTGCGCTGCGCGACCTTCGGCAGCGGCGCGTTACGGTCCCAATGCGGCAGCTTCTTCTTGCCGAACCATTTCGCCTTCAACGCGTAATAGCGGTGCGACAGTTTGGGATAGGCGGCGCGCACGGAAGAGACCAGCGCCTCCACCACGTCGCGCTCGACGCGGTTCGACAGATGGCGTGCGTCGGCCACGTCCTTGAAGCCGCGCCAGCGGTCGGAAATCTCCTTGTCCTTGGCGAGCGTGTTGGTGATCAGCGTGAAGGCGCGCAGATTTTCCTTGAAGGTCTTCGCGAGCGCCTGCGCCGCCGCCTTGCGCTTCTGCCCGTCGGCGTCCTGCAACAGGTTGAGCGCGGGCTCGATCGGCATCGGCTTGCCGCCGATCCGGAAGCGCAGGCTCGCGACCATCTCGTCATATTGCCGGTTCCAGGCCGAATAGCCGGTGATCGATTTCTCGTGGAAGAGCTCTTCGACGCGGTCCTCGAGTTGATAGGGCTTCTCCTTGCGCACGTCCTCGACCCAGGGCCGGTAATGGCCGAGCGCGGGATCGGCCATGGCGGCCTCGAGCGCGGCATCGTCGATGCGGTTCAATTCGAGCGTGAAGAACAAGAGATGCAGCGAAGCGGCCGTGATGCGCTCCTGCACGTCGCCATAGAATTTGGCGCGCGCGGGATCGGTGGTATTGCCGGCATAGAGCAGCGAGGCATAGGAATAGAGCCGCCCGAGCTTGTCGTCGATCGCCTCGTAGCGCTTGACCGCTTCGGCCAGCGCCTTCCCCGCCCCCTCGCCTGCCGCGAGCGCCGCCAGCTTGCCCTTGAAAGCCTGCTCGAAGGCGACACACTGGTTTTCGGTGTTCTCCAGGTCCCATTTCAGCTCCGGGCTATCGGTACCGGGATAGAGGTCGTTCAGGTTCCACTCGGGCAGCGACCCGAGCTTGGAGGCGGTCGCGGGTTTTTTGCGGGCTGCGGTCTTGGCCATGGGACACAATCTTTTGGAGGGAAAATTCGAAGGATCGAGCCTTATTTAGAGGCCCGCGCGTGGCGTTGCGATGGCGGTGGGGAGCGGGTCCAATCTTACGCTTCCATTTAATGCCCCGTTAAGCAGGAACGGCGACATTGCCCCAAATCGGAACAGTCCGGCGTTCGGTCGCGTGCTGTGGGGGAGTTCATGTCCGAAACCGTGCTCATTGTCGACGACGATCCGGTCCAGCGCCGCCTGACGGAGGCCATGGTCCAGCGGCTGGGCTACCGGGCCATGACGGCGGACGGCGGCGATGCCGCTGCCGCCCTGCTCACGGCTGAGGACGGCCCGCACATCGACTGTGTGGTGCTCGATCTGGTGATGCCCGATCTCGATGGGCTCGGGGTGCTCGCGCGCATGCGCGAGGCCGGCGTGACCATCCCGGTGATCGTCGAAACCGCCCATGGCGGCATCGACAATGTGGTGTCGGCGATGCGCGCGGGCGCCGCCGACTTCGTGGTCAAGCCGGTCGGCGTCGAGCGGCTTCAGGTTTCGCTGCGCAATGCGCTCGCCACCAAAATGCTGGCCGGCGAATTGCAGCGGCTCAAGCGCAAGCAGGACGGCACCCTCACCATTGACGACATCGTTACGCGCGCGCCCGCGATGCGCCCGGTGCTGCGTGCGATCGAGAAAGCGGCGGCCTCCACCATTCCGGTTCTGATCGAAGGCGAATCCGGCGTCGGCAAGGAATTGATCGCGCGCGCCATCCACGGCTCGGGCGCGCGGCGCGCGCAGCCTTTCGTCGCGGTCAATTGCGGTGCGCTGCCGGAGAACCTCATCGAGTCGATCCTGTTCGGCCACGAGAAGGGCGCCTTCACCGGCGCCACCGAAAAATACACCGGCAAATTCGTCGAAGCCGACGGCGGCACGTTGTTCCTCGACGAGGTCGGCGAATTGCCGCCGGCCGCGCAGGTGAAACTGTTGCGGGCGCTGCAGGAGGGCGAGGTCGAGCCGGTCGGCGCGCGCAGGCCGGTGAAAGTCGATGTGCGCATCGTGTCGGCCACCCACCGCGACCTGATCGCCGACGTAAAGGCCGGGCGCTTCCGCGAGGACCTGTTCTACCGCCTGCATGTGTTTCCGATCGCCGTGCCGCCTTTGCGCAAGCGTCCCGAGGACATCGCCGAATTGACCCGCCACTTCCTCGCGCGCATCGCGGCGGAAGAAGGCAAACGCGTGCAGTCGATTTCCGCCGACGCGCTCGCGCTGCTTACGGCCTATCGCTGGCCCGGGAATGTGCGCCAGCTCGAGAACACGCTGTTTCGCGCTGTGGTGCTGGCCGAAGGCGAGGAGATCGGCGTCGCCGAGTTTCCGCAAATCGCTATGCAGGCCGGCGAGGCGCCGGCCGACGCGCAGGTCTTGATCGAGCCTTCGCCTGCCATGATCGCACCCTGGCCGGAGGCGGGCGATGCGCTTCACGCCGTACCGCAGCCGCCGACGCTGCATTTGACCGACATCGATGGCGAAGTGCGGCCGCTCGACGAGATCGAGAAGGACGTCATCCGCTTCGCCATTGCGCATTACCGCGAGCAGATGTCCGAAGTGGCGCGCCGGCTCAAGATCGGCCGTTCGACGCTCTATCGCAAATTGGATGGGCTCGGTCTCGCCCAGCAAGGCGCGAAGCCGGACGTCGACGCGCACGTAACTATGTACTGACGGAAATACCGCCCGGGTTCCGGCCGCCGCGGCGCTGCCCCGCGCGCGGCCATTTTCCGCCATGGTGTTCCAATAGCCACGGAATTACCGGGGGCATCAGTGGCTTGCTAACAGGCCATTAACCAATCCCGACAATGCTGATGGGGTCGTCGCCGCGACGACCCGTTTGATGTGGCGACGATTGTGGGACGACGAATTTCGCGGAAGCAGACAGTGTTGCCGAGTGTTGCGCGCGGGTTTTCTCCGCTGCCTGGATTTGCGCGCGCCGGTGCGCGGATCGGCGTGGCCGGATTGTGCCTCATCGCCGCCGGCAGCGCGCTGCAAAGCGCGATCGCCGAGGGCGACACCCGCACGCTTTCCTTCCATCACGTCCACAGCGGCGAAGACCTTACCGTCACCTTCAAGCGCAACGGCCGGTACGACCAGGCCGCGCTGAAGAAACTCGACTGGTTCATGCGCGACTGGCGCACGAATCAGCCGACCCGCATGGATCCCCATTTGTTCGATCTGTTGTGGGAGACCTATCGCGAAGTGGGCGCGACGCAGCCGATCGAGGTGATCGGCGGATACCGCTCGCCGGCGACCAACGCCATGCTGCGCGCGCGCTCGAGCGGCGTCGCGCAATTTTCACAGCACACGCGCGGGCATGCCATCGATTTCTACATTCCCGGCGTGCCGCTGGAGAAAGTGCGCATCGCGGGCCTGCGGCTGCAAAGCGGCGGCGTCGGTTTCTATCCGACCTCGGGCTCGCCTTTTGTGCATCTCGATACCGGCTCTGTCCGGCACTGGCCGCGCATGACCTATGCGCAGCTTCAGAAGGTGTTCCCCGACGGCCGCACCGTGCACGTCGCCTCCGACGGGCGCCCGCTGCCGCGCTACGCGCTGGCGCTCGCCGACGTCGAGCGGCGCGGCAACGCGCCGAACGGCGTCTCGCTTGAGGCCGCGCGCGAGGCCGGCAAGATCACGGCCAGCCAGGAGCGTCAGGCCGAGCAGACCGTGCAGAACCCGAAGCGCAATCTGCTGGCTGACCTGTTCGGCTTCGGTACGAAGCAGAAAGACGCCGAAGAGGTCGCCGACGAACAGGCCGTGCCTGCCGCGTCTCAACCCCTCAAGGTCGCCAGCGCCGTGCCCTTGCCCACCGCCCGGCCCAAACCGCTTGATTTCGCCTCGGCCGCGCCGAAGCCAAACGACGCGCCCTTCGCGGGCCTCGCTGCCTATTCCGATGCGGCCATCACCGGCAGCGCCGACGGCGCCACGCTTGCTTATGCCCCGGAATCCGACCCGCCGCAGACCGTGACCCGCACCCGGCCCATGGGCACGGGCATTCCGAAATTCGCGCGCGAAGCGGCGGCCCTGCCGCTGCCGCTCGCCGCAAGCCCCGTTGAAAACGCGGTGCTCGCCCCCGCGATGGCGATCGGCGGCCAGCACGCCGGCAGCCCATGGCTGCGCGCGGCCATGCTGACGCCGAGCGTGAGCGGCTTCCTGACCATGACCCGGCTCGGCGCCGTCGATCCGCGGCCGTTGCGCACGCTCATGCATAAGCCGGCGCAGTCGGTGCTGATGACGTTCTCGGCCGATCCCGCGCTCGGCATGCTCACCGACCGCTTCACCGGCAAGGCCGTGGTGTTCGTCGCCACCGCGCGATTCGTGACGCAGACGACCGCGGCGCTAAGGTAGATTTTCAGCCTCGTGTCCCGGACGCGGTGCAGCATGAGCGCCATAAGCGCCTTACGCGCTTATGGCGTGAATGATGCGCCGCTGATCCGGGACCGCCACACTTTCCGACGGTCCCGGGTCTGCGGCTCACCGCTTCACTTCGTTGCGCGCTGCGCCGCGCCCGGGACACGAGACCATCTACTGCAGCATCCCCAGCGCGTGCATGTAGGTCTCCAGCACGGCTTCCTGCTCGCGGCGCTCGTCCGAGTCCATCTTGCGCATGCGCACGATGGTGCGCAGCGCCTTGACATCGAATCCGTTGCCTTTGGCCTCCGCGTAGACGTCGCGGATGTCGTCGGAGGTCGCCTTCTTTTCCTCCTCGAGCCGCTCGATCCGCTCGATGATCGCCTTGAGCTGGTCCTTGGCGAAGCGGTGCGCTGTTTGCTCTTCTTTTTCGGCCGCGGCGGTGGCTGGCATCGAGGTCTCCATGACGTGAACGCGGCGGGCGAAGCCGCCGGATTTGCCATGAAGGTTTCGGAATTGCCCGCTCCCGGGTCAAGGCGGGCCCGCCGTCATCCACGCTGTTCACATGGCTGCAATATTTGGCTTGCGCCTGGTATCCCCGCATTCCGCGCGCGGAACGCGTATCAATGCTTCGGCCGCGCCTGCTCGAACGTGGCGAGCTTTTCCGCGCTGGCTTCTTTCTGGTATTTCGCGCGCCATTCCTCGTAGGGCATGCCGTAGATGAGTTGCCGGCTCTCGTCCTTGCTGAGCGGCACGCCTTGGGCGTCGGCGGCGTCCTTCATCCAGTTCGACAGGCAGTTGCGGCAGAAGCCCGCGAGATTCATCATGTCGATGTTCTGCACGTCGGTGCGCGCGCGCAGATGCTCGATGAGGCGCCGGAAGGCGGCGGCTTCCAGTTCGGTGCGGGTTTTGTCGTCCATGAGGAATTCCTTTGCCTGCCGACAAGATAAACCCAGTAGAGGCTGGTTTGAAGGCCCCTCTCCACCTCATCCTGAGGAGGCGCGAAGCGCCGTCTCGAAAGACGAGGTGGCCGCCCGCATCCTTCGAGACGGCCGCGTTCCGTGGCCTCCTCAGGATAAGGGCGGAACGGACGTCGATCTGACTTCCCCGCCCAACTACGCCCGTTGCACCACGGCATCCTGCCGCCGGTGATGCACTTTTCGTTCGAAAATGCGATAAGCCGACCCCGCCGGCACGCATTTGGATCGCGCACTTGGACAGTGTCGCTCGGCAGTCTCTGCGCTTGCCGCGCACCTTAAACAGGGTTTTGAAAGTGGGCAGCAATGGTGAATAGAAATGACAGCCTGCGCGCTTTTCTCGCAGACCTGTATCGCATCGCGGTGGCGGCGGCGCATCCCGCGAATTTTCTCGCGTCGTTACTGCCGCCGCCGCCGCCCGGGAAAATAATTCTGCTCGCCGCCGGCAAGGCTGCGGGCTCGATGGCGGAAGCCGCAGAAGCCTTTTATCTCAATCGGTTAGGCATGGCGCCGGAGCGGCTCTGCGGGGTTGCCGTGGCGCGCCACGGCTATGGCCGGCCGACGCGCGTCGTGAACATGATCGAGGCCGGGCATCCGGTCCCCGACGCCGCCGGCCTCGCGGCGGCCGAGCGTGCGCTCGCCTATGCAGATAGTGGGGGCCCCAACGACCTGGTCCTGGTGCTGATGTCGGGCGGCGCCTCGGCGAACTGGATCGCGCCGGCCGCGGAGGTATCGTTTAATGACAAACAATCCGTCACGCGCGCGCTTTTGCGCTCGGGCGCCAATATCGGCGAGATGAACACGGTGCGCAAACATCTCTCGCGCATCAAGGGCGGCCGGCTGGCGCGCCGCGCGTTTCCGGCCAGGCTCGTCACCATCGCCGTCTCGGACGTGCCGGGCGACGATCCCGCCGTCATCGGCTCGGGGCCGACGGTGCCCGATCCGACGACGCTCGCCGACGCGCGCGCCATCGTCGCCAAATATGGGCTCGTTCTGCCCGCCGCGGTCACGCGCGCGCTCGAGGACCCGGACAACGAATCGCCCAAACCCGGCGATCCGGCATTCGCCGGCAGCAGTTTCACGCTGGCCGTGCGCCCGGCCGATGCGCTGACGGCGGCCGAAGCGGCTGTGAGGGCGGCGGGCTACGAATGCGTCTCGCTCGGCGACCGGGTTGAGGGCGAGGCGCGCGAGGTGGCCGCGGCCCATGCCGAACGCGCGCGCGCGTTGCGCGCGAGAGGCGCCCGCGCGGTGATCCTGTCGGGCGGCGAACTGACCGTGACGATCCGGGGGCACGGCCGCGGCGGCCCCAACCAGGAATATGCCCTGGCGCTCGCCATCGCGCTGTCCGGCATGCCGGCGGTGGCAGGGCTGGCCGGCGACACCGACGGCACCGACGGCGGCGCCGGCGCCGCCACCGACCCCGCCGGCGCCGTCGTCGACGGCAACACCGTCGCCCGCGCCCGCGCCCTCGGCCTCGATCCCGCCGCGTTTCTTGCCGACAACAATTCCACCGGATTCTTCGCCGCCCTCGGAGACCTGCTGCAACCGGGGCCGACTTTCACCAACGTCAACGACTTCCGCGCCATCGTCGTTGACAGGCCCTGACGGGTCACGCGAAAACCGCGCATTATAGTTCCAAACCGACCGCATCGAGACCGGATTGCCCGCCATCTCCGACCGTCCAGTGCCGGCCTTGCATCTTGTCCGCACTGCCGCGGCGGCTTTGCTGTTTGTGCTCTTATCCGCCATGACGGCCAAAGCCGATTTCCGGCTGTGCAACAACACCGGCAGCCGCGTCGGCGTCGCCATCGGCTACAAGGACGCCGAGAGCTGGACGACGGAGGGCTGGTGGAACATTTCCGCCCGTTCCTGCGAAACCCTGCTGCGCGGCGCGCTGGTGGCACGATATTATTACATTTACGCGGTAGATTACGACCGCGGCGGCGAATGGTCCGGCCACGCCTATATGTGTTCACGCGAAAAGGAGTTTACCATTCGCGGCACCGACAATTGTCTCGCGCGCGGCTATGACCGCACCGGGTTTTTCGAGGTCGACACCGGCGAGCAGCGCTCGTGGACGGTGCAATTGACCGACAGCGCCGAGCGGACGACATCCGACCGCAGCGCCCCGAACCGCTCGCCGGGGACCTCCCCGCGCATGCCCGGCTTGGGCCGCCCGCCGCTGGCGCTGCCGCCTGCCCAGCCGTCGAACGGAGGCGCCAAACGATGAGACGCATGCGCCGCGCCAAAATCGTCGCCACGCTGGGGCCGGCCTCCTCGAATGCCGCCACGATCGCGAAACTGTTCGCGGCCGGCGCCGACGTGTTCCGCATCAATATGAGCCACACCAGCCACGACCCTATGCGCGAGCTGGTCACCACGATTCGCAGCGTCGAGCGCGAGACCGGCCGGCCGATCGGCATCCTGGTCGACCTGCAGGGGCCGAAGCTCCGGCTCGGCACCTTCGAGGGCGGTTCGGCCGTGGTGAAGACCGGCGACGCCTTCGTGCTCGACTCCGACAATACGCCGGGCGACGCCGAGCGCGCGTTCCTGCCCCATCCGGAAATCTTCGCCGCGGTGGAGCCGGGCCATACGCTCCTGATCGACGATGGCAAGGTGCGGCTCACCGTCACCGAGGCCGCGCCCAAGCGCATGGTGACAGAT
>JAKAHJ010000144.1 GCA_021815055.1 Pseudomonadota bacterium
ATCTGTCCGGCCTTTATACCCCCCGCGCCTTCATCCAGTGGGCGGGCATCACGGCCGGTCACGCGCAGTCGTTCTTCGACTTCTACTCGACCCCGGCCTATTCGAACACCGTCAACGTGTGGGGTTCGGATAGCGGCGGCACCGGCGAGAACGTATTCGCCTATACCGCGCAGTTCGGCGGCGGTCTGTCGGCGTCGGTGTCGGCCGAAGACCAGGCCTATCGTCGTAAGGGCACCATCGTGGGGGCCGGTTACGGCGGCGTCGAGTGGCCGGATATCGTCGGCAACCTGCGCATCGATCAGGGTTGGGGTTCGGCCCAGGTTATGGGTGCGATCCATCAGCTCCGTTCGGGCACGGTCGGTATCGGCGACGATATTGGCTATGCGGTCGGCGGCGGTTTGACCGTCAAGCTGCCGATGCTCGGCAAGGGTGACAGCCTCTCGACGCAGGTCACCTACGGCAAGGGCGCGCTGAGCTATGTCGGTTCGGGTCTCGGCACTTTCTCCGTGAACACAGACGGCGTGACCTTCGGCCGCGGTCTGGCGAACGACTCCGTCGTCGTCGGCACCGGCCAGGATCTGACCCAGGGCTGGAGCGTGGTCGGCGGATTCTCGCATGGCTGGAACCCGCATTGGAAGACCTCGCTGTACGGCACCTACGGCGCCATCAGCTACTCCGACGCGGCTTGCGCGGCGATGTCTGCTGGCGCTCCCGGGTCCTGCGACTGGCAGTTCTGGCAGGCCGGCTCGCGCACGATCTGGACGCCGGTGGCGAATCTCGATCTGAGCGTGGACGTGATGTACAATCACATCAACACCGCGACCGCGACGGCCGACGCCGCGGACAAGGGCTGGTGGCAGGGCATCTTCCGCATTCAGCGCAACTTCTACCCCTGACCGGCCTTCGCCGAAGCGAAGCCGCTTTGACTTCGCGCAGGCAGATCGGAAGATCGGGATCGTTGCTTGATGCAAGACCCCCGGCGGGAAACCGCCGGGGGTTTCTGTATAGGGGTTGGGTGGATCGAGTTTGAGCGTCAGGCACTGCCTGTCGCCGATAAATTGACACATGTCGCCTATTTGATTACAATGCTAATATGATAAAGACGTTTAAGCACAAGGCGCTGGCGGAATTATGGAGCGAAGGCCGGGCCCGCAGGATCGATCGACGGTTACACGGCCGCATCCTGCGCTTGCTGGACCGTCTCGATCAGGCGGCACGTCCGCAAGACATGGACTATGCCGGTACGGCCTTTCATGCGTTACGAGGGTTCAAGCCAACACGTTACACGGTCCACGTGAACGGCCCATGGTGCATCACCTTCGAGTTCACGGAAGGTTATGCTTGCGAGGTCGATCTGGAACAATACCACTAGCGGAGAATGACATGAGTTACATCGCCAAGCGCAATCCCAAGCGTTGCCCCACGCATCCCGGCGCTTTGCTTCGCGAGGATATCATCCCGGCCGTTGGCCGCCCGGTGAGCGAGATCGCCGAGCTGCTCGGCATTTCACGCCAGCACCTTCATGCAATCATGGCTGAGAAGAAGCCGGTAACGCCCAAGGTTGCGGTTCTCCTCGGCAAGTTATTCGGGGATGGCCCGGAAATTTGGATGCGGATGCAGGTAGCTTACGATACGTGGCACGCCGCACGCGCCGTCGATGTGAGCCGCATTCCCACCTTGCCGACGCAAGCGGCATGACTATTTGCGCTCCTTCCGATTGGCGCGGCGCGCCGAAATGATGTGGCGGACATCGCCTCGATCGGTGTAGACGACGTCGCAACGCTCCACAAAGCCGCCGATGCGCGCAATCACATCCGCTTCGGCGAGCAGGGGCGGGTGACCCTGGTCGGGGACCTCCAGCGTTTCCAGCGCCGGATGGCGCGCGGCCATGGCATGCAGCGTCTCGGCCGAAAGCAATGTCGACTTACCGCCGCGGATCGCCAGCACTGGCACCGCGGCCAGAGCATCGAAGGCGTCCCACAGCGGCGGCGGCGGATGCTCGGCATCGACGCCGTCCAGGGTCTTGGCCAGCGCGCTGTCGTAGGTCGGCACCAGCCGGCCTTCATCTTCCTTGAAGGTGCGCCGCGCGGCGGCGAGCCAGTCGTCCCGCGTCAGCCTGGGAAACTGGGGTTCGAACAGGCGGCGCAGGATCGCCGCGCCTTGTTCGAAGCTCTGAACGCGCGGCAGCTTGCCGACATAGGACTTGATGTGCAGCAGGCCTTCGATTTCGATCACCGGGCCGATGTCGTTGAGCACCACGCCGGCGATCGTCTCCGGCCGCGCGGCAGCGAGCAGCATCGACAGGATGCCGCCGCGCGAGGTGCCGATGAAGACGGCGGGAAGACAATCGAGCGCCTGCGTCACCGTCAGCACGTCGGCGAGCTCGGTCTGCACATTGTAGTGGGCGGGCTCCGGATCGTAGTCGGACAATCCGCGCCCGCGATAATCGAGTGCAATCACCCGGCGCGGGGTTGCCGGGTCATTCGCCAGCGCAGTCGCGAGCGGCTCGAAATGCGCCGCGGTGTGCGTGAGGCCCGGCAGGCAGACCACAGGCAGCGCGCCGCCGGCGCGCCGTCCATGGCAGCGCGCGTGCAGCCTGAGGCCGTCCGCGGCGGTGACGAAGGTGGAGGTCGGTGCGGCGGAGGTCATGGCGTTCGCAAGTCTTGGTGGTTGTCGCGCCCGCGCAGGGGCAAACGCGGCAACATAAACCCGCCGTGTCCCGGACGCGGTGCCGCATGAGCGCCATAAGCGCGCTTGCGCGCCGATGGCGCGAAATGGTGCGCCGCAGAGCCGGGACCGTTCCAAACTCCGATTTCGCGACGGTCCCGGGTCTGCAGCGCACCGCTTCACTGCGTTACGCGCTGCGCTGCGCCCGGGACACGTTTCCGAAATCAGCGCTTACGCAGCTTCGCGGGAACGACGCGCATCAATTCTTTCCGCCGCGTTTGAGGTCGGCTTCGATCACCAGCTTCGAACCGCCGCCGAATCGCGCGCGATAGACCTGCAGGTTTTCCATGATCCGCTGCACGTAGTTGCGCGTTTCGGCAAATGGAATGCGCTCCACCCAATCGATCGGATCGACATGCGGGTCGCGCGGATCGCCATAGGCTGCGACCCACTGCCGCACGCGGCCGCGGCCGGCATTGTAGCCGGCGAAGGTGAGGAGATAATTGCCGTTATAGGTGTCGAGCAGCATCGACAATTCGGCCGCGCCCATTTGCATATTGTAGACCGGATCGCTGAGCAGGCGGTCGCGGTTGTAGGCGACCTTGTAGCGCTTGGCGGTGTCGATGGCGGCCTCCGGCGTCACCTGCATCAGGCCCATGGCGTGCGCGCTGGAGACGACCTTCTGATTGAAATGACTTTCCTGGCGCGCGATCGAATAGGCCACGGCCCAGTCGATCGGCGGCGCGACCGGCTTGTAGTTTGGCAGGCCGATCGTGGGATAGGCGTAGTAATCGAGCGGCAGGCCGTGACTGAAGCCGCCGCCGCCGATCAGGACCACCGCCCGGCCGTCATGATGGCGCGCGGCAATTTCCGCCAGCATGGTCATGCCGGCGACGTCGGTCGCGCTCTCGCCGAGTTCGGCATAGATCGAAGCGAGCATGTCGCGCTCGTCGAGCGCGTAAAGCAGTTCGACCGCACGCACGACTTCCGCCTTCGCCAGCGTGGCGCGCTGCTCCGGTGTCAGGTGAGGCGGGCCGCGCAGGCCGAGATCGGGAAGTCCAAGCCGCGCCCGCGCGAGCTGGCCGTAATAGGTGGCGCTCTGCCGTGCGCCCTGCTCGTAATAGGCCTTGGCTTGCGCCATGTGGCCCATAGCTTCGGCCGCGCGCCCGAGCCAGTAACCGCGCCGCCCGAGCGCCTGCGGGTTGGTCGTGTCTTCCGGAATGAGGGCAAAATGCGCCGCCGCGGTTTTGGGATCGTGCAGGTAGCGCAGCGCGATCCAGCCGGCGGTGAATTGCTGATCGACACGGAAATTGCCGCGCTGCGGCGTCGCCGCGTCGCGCGCGACGCGATAGGCGGTCTGCGCGTCGCGCTCGTCGAGCAGGCGGCGCACCAGGAGACGCCGCTCCATCCACCACTGGTCGGGATTGACGACCGAAGCGGCGTCGTGCGGCGCGCTCAGGATCAGGCTTCCGGCGTCCTCCGGCTTGCCCTGTTTGCGCAGCCATTGCGCGCGCGCAAAGATGTAGCCGGCGTCCCGGCGGGCCGAGACCGGCACATCGTCGAGCAGGGCCTTGGCATTGCGGGCGCGCCGGATGACCGCCGCGCGGGCGCGCGCGATCGCGAGATCGCTGCCGCCGAGCCGCTCGCCGGCGCGCATGCCGGCCGCGACGTCGTCGGCGTAGAACCGGCTTTCCATGCGCACCTTGTCGTCGGCGCGCGTGATGAGACTGCCGAACAGGTCGAGCGCCATTTTCTCGACGTCTGCGCTGCAGTCCTCATAGCGCCAGGCCGTGCGCACCAGTGCGGCCGCGCCCTCGCGATCGCCTTGGGCGAGCAGGGCCCGCGCCAGCACGAAGCGTCCCTTGGCCGTGGCCGGCTTACGATGCGCGAAGAAGTTCCGCACGGTGGCGTTGTCGAGCTTGTCGTTCCACAGCGCGTTTTCGGCGCGGCGGCGGAACAGCGCGTGATGCGGCCAGGACGGGTTGGCGTCGATGAAGGCGGCGTAGCGGGCGAAGCTCGGGCTGGTATTGTCCGAGCGCAGGATCACGTATTCGGCGAGCTTGCGCGCGAGCGGATCGGAAATCGATTTCTCGGCGTCGTCGGCGTCGCCCTCGCGGCCCTTGCGCGCGGCTGCGACGACGTTCCGGAGCGCCGCGAGATCGGCGGCGGAGGTGGCGGCGGTCGCCGCGATTGCAAATGGCTTTGCGCCCGGGCCGATGGGCGCCGCCGGCAGCGGCGCGGCGGCGGGCGCCGGCGAGGGTACGAATTTATGCGGTGCCGCCACGGCGCCGCGCAGCGTAAAGCCGGCCTCGGCATCGGCAATGGCGACCCGGGCCGGGACGAGCGGTCCGGCAACGGTCTCGGGCCGCCGCGGCGGCATCGGCACGCCGCGGACCGCGACCGCTCGATGGGCGGCCGGTTTGGCCGGGGGCACGACCGCGCTATGGATCGCTCCCGGGCGCACCCGCGGCATCGGCACTTTCTTTTTCTTGGTGGCAGCCGAAGCCGCGCCGGCACCCAGCGCGACGGCACCCGCCACTGCCAAAATCAAGCCAAGGCGCTTGCGATCTTTCACGTTCATCGAATTCCCTGCCAGCGCACCGCCGGCCCGCCCGATTCGCGCGGGATCGACGATGCCATTAGGCCATCTTGATCGACGAAGGGATACCCCCCATTCCGGACCCTGTGTCCTTAGCGCCGGAGCAGGGCGAAAGCGGGGCAGGAGGGCGCGGATCGCTTCGGGGCTTTCATCGCGGGCTGCGACCCGATATCTATGGTGCTTGACCATCCGCCGGAGTACCGACCCATGACCGCCAAGACGCGCTTTCGAGGCTCCTTCACCGCCCTCGTTACGCCGTTCAAGAACGGCGCGGTCGACGAAAAAGCCTTCCGCGCGCTGGTAGACTGGCAGATCGGGGAGGGCACCAACGGCCTGGTTCCGGTCGGAACCACGGGCGAGAGCCCGACGCTGTCGCACGACGAGCACAAGCGCGTGGTGGAATGGTGCGTCGACCAGACCAAGGGCCGGGTTCCGGTGATTGCGGGCGCGGGCTCGAATTCGACCGCCGAGGCGATCGACTTCGCGCAGCACGCCGAAAAGGCCGGCGCCGACGCGGTGCTGATCGTCACGCCTTACTACAACAAGCCGACGCAGGAAGGGCTCTACCGGCACTTCAAGGCGATCAACGACGCCATCGGCATTCCGATCATCATCTACAACATCCCGCCGCGCTCGGTGATCGACATGTCGGTCGACACCATGAAGCGGCTCTACGAGTTGAAGAACATCGCCGGCGTCAAGGACGCCACCGCCAATATGGTGCGGGTGTCGCAGCAGCGCGCGGCGATGGGACCGGACTTCAACCAGTTGTCGGGCGAAGACGGCACCTGCCTCGGCTTCATGGCGCATGGCGGGCACGGCTGCATCTCGGTCACCTCGAACGTGGCGCCGCGGCTGTGCGCGGAATTCCAGAGCGCCTGCTTGAAGGGCGACTATCCTGCCGCGCTCGAACTGCACGACAAGCTGATGCCGCTGCACCAGAACCTGTTCGTGGAGACCAATCCGTCGCCGGCCAAATATGCCCTCTCGGTGCTCGGCAAGATTTCGGACGATGTGCGCCTGCCCATGGTGCCGCTGTCGGACGTGTCCAAGGCCAAGGTGCGCGAGGCCATGGTGCATGCCGGGCTGATCAATTAGCCGGAGGCGTTTCCCGGGTGGCGGGCGTCACGCGCTGCCGGGCGTTTCCGGCATCGGAAGGGAAGGGCCCATGCTCGAGGAATTCAAGAAATTCGCGCTGCGCGGCAATGTGGTCGATCTCGCCGTCGGCGTGATCATCGGCGCGGCCTTCGGCGCCATCGTGACCTCGCTGGTGAGCGACGTCATCATGCCGGTGATCGGCGCCGTCACCGGCGGGCTCGACTTCTCGAATCACTTCGTCCCGCTCTCGGCCAAGGTCACAGCCGCGTCGTTGGATGATGCGAAAAAGCAAGGTGCTGTATTGGCTTACGGAAAATTTCTAACAATAACAATTAACTTTATCATTATCGCTCTTGTGCTCTTCCTCGAGATCCGCGCCATGAACAAGCTAATCCACAAGGAGGCCGAAAAGGCGCCGGC
>JAKAHJ010000011.1 GCA_021815055.1 Pseudomonadota bacterium
CAGCGCCTCGCGCCAGCCGATGGCAAAGGCGATCAGCACCACGATCGAGATGGTGGCAAGGCCGAGATGGAACAAAAGCTCGTTGGCCTTGTCGTTGGCGGTCTCGCCATAGTCGCGGGTGACCGTGACGTTGACGTCGTGCGGCACCAGCCGGCCCTCGACGCTTTTGAGCCGCGCCAGCAATTCCTCCGCCACCACAACGGCATTGGCGCCGGCGCGCTTGGCGAAGGCGACGCTCACCGCCGGCACGCGATCCCACTGGCCGCCCTTGTCCGGCATTTCCATCCAGACGCGGTGCTCCTGCGGGCTGGGGCCGATGACGATCTTGGCCAGGTCGCGCACATAGACCGGGCGGTTGTCGCGTGTCGTCACCAGCAGCAGGCCGATATCCGGTATGCCGGACAGCGTCTGCCCTGCGGCGACGTTCCGCGCACGGCCGGCGTCGCGCACATTGCCGGCCAGGAACGAGCGGTTGGCATCGCGCACCTTGCCGATGAGCTGTTGCAGCGTCACGCCGTAAAGCGCAAGCTTTTCCGGGTCCGGCTCGACCCTGATCTGCTGCGCATTGCCGCCGGAAATATAAGTGAGGCCGACATTCTCGGTCTTCACCAGCTCGTACTGGAGCTGCTGCGCGAGCTGATAGAGATCCTTGTCGGTGTAGCGGCCGGCCGCCTCCGGCTTCGGCGACAAAGTGAGCACGACCACGCCGACATCGTTGATGCCGCGGCCGACGATGAGCGGCTCAGGGATTCCAACCGGGATGCGGTCGAGATTGGCGCGGATCTTGTCGTGCACGCGCAGCACCGCGTCGTCGGCGCTGGTGCCGACCAAAAAGCGCGCGGTCACCATTACGCGGTCGTCGACCGTCTGGCTGTAGACGTGCTCGACCCCGTCGATGCCCTTGACGATAGATTCGAGCGGTTTGGTCACCAGTTCGACCGCGTCCGGCGCCTTGAGGCCGTCGGCATTGACGCGGATGTCCACCATGGGGACGCTGATCTGCGGCTCCTCCTCACGCGGTATGGTCAACAGCGCGAGCAAGCCGACGGCGAGCGCCGCCAAGAGGAACAGCGGCGTCAGCGGCGAGCGGATGGTCGCCTGGGTCAGCCGCCCCGAAAGTCCGAGATTCATGGGCGCACCAGCACGTCGCCGGCGCGCAGGCCGGACAGGATTTCAAGCGCGTCCGGCATATCGGGCCGCGGCAGAAAACGTCCCCGCTGCACCGGCACGTCGATCACGGTCTTGTCGTCCTTGTGCACGCGCGCGTAGTCGATGCCGAAACGGGTGACAATGAACGAGGCCGGCACGATGAAGCTCTCGCGCTCGCCGCCGGAGACCCAGACACGGATGCGCTCGCCGACGAAATAATCGCCGAGTCCGGCCACCTGCGCGTCAGCCACCACGCGGCCGTCTTCGATCTGCGGATACACAAGCTGGATGGTGCCGAACAGCGCTTCCTTCCGTCCGAGTTCGTCGCCATCGATGCGCACACTGTCGCCCTTCTTGAGGAACTGGGCATGCCGCTCGGGCACGCGCAGGCGCAGCACGAAATTCTGCTCGGCGATGGTGGCGACCGGCTCGCCCGGTAGGATCACGGTGCCGGTCGTCACCGGCACCTTCAGCACGCGGCCGGCGGCCGGCGCCAGCACCTTGCCTTCGCTGAGCTGCTGCTCGACCACCGAACGCTCGGCGATGCGCGCACGGTGCGCATTGGTGGCGACATTGAAGGCGGTGCGCGCCTCGTCGAACCGCGTGCGCGGAATCGTGCCTTTCGAAAACAAATCCTCGGCGCGCGTGAGATCGGACTGCGTCTGCGCGAGCTGGGCCTCGAGCCCGGCAATCTGCGCATCGAGCGATTTCATCTGCAGCACGAGCTTCTCGTCGCCGACCACGCCCACCACTTGGCCCTGCGTCACGCGGTCGCCTTCCTTGACCGAGAGCTCCGCCACCGTGCCGCCGATGCGAGCGCGCGCCGGCACCACATTGGTGCTTTCGACCGTGGCGAAGACCGCTTTTTCGTCGGCGATCTTCTGCGGCTCGACGGTGAAACTGTCGGCGGCAAGCGCCGGCCGCGCGACGAGCGCCAGCATGGCCGCCAGGACAAGAATACGTGGCATCTGTTTTCCTCGGGCGTCTAAGGGCGGTAAGCGGGGATGTTGGTCGCGTGGGCCGCCGGTCCGGTCATTGATTTGGCGCAAGCGTGCGGCGCGCGCCCGGCTTTGCGTTGAACTTCGGCGGCGGCTTGCAGGCCGAGACCGGCGCGCAATAGACGCGATAGAGGGTGCGGACCAGTTCGCGCGCCTTCTTGCTGCCGATCGAATACCAGATGGTCTGGGCATCGCGCCGCGCGCTGACCAGCCCGTCCTTGCGCAGCAGCGCGAGATGCTGCGACACGGTCGAGTCGCGAATGTTCAGGAATTCGGCGAGTTCCCCCACCGAACGCTCCTTCTCGGTCAACTGGCACATGATGAGCAGCCGGTGGCGGTTGGCGAGGCCCTTCAGGAGCGCGCTCGCCTCGTCCGCCGCCGTCAGCATGTCGCTTGCGTGTACTTTCATGGTTGCGAATATACGAAACATCGTATATATCGTCAAGTGCGGCCGGGGCGGTTTCTTCGACGGAAACGGCCCGCCGGCCCGGACCCTTGAAAGGAGCAGTCCCCATGAATGTCGATCGCGCCGTCTTCGTCCTTGCCGGCAGCATGGTGCTTTTGAGCGCCGCGCTCGTCTGGCTCGTCAGCCCCTATTGGCTGTTGCTGACCGGTTTTGTCGGGCTCAACATGCTGCAGGCCGCCTTCACCGGCTTCTGCCCGGCCGCGGCGATCTTCGGCAAGCTCGGTCTGAAGGCCGGCTGCGCCTTTGCCGGCCCGGCTTCGAGGGGGTGAGCGGAAACCGCCGCGCCGGCTTGAGCCAGATCGATGCCGGTGTGGCACAGGGCGTTCTCGAAATCGGAGTGGGGAGTCGCCAAACCGCGCGGCTTCGATATCGTCTACAAGCACCGGCGCAATCCGCCACGGTAGCCGGGGACCAACGCCGGGCAGCCTTTCAAACGGCCTGACAAGGAGCCGCGATGCAAACCAAGCGACTGAAATCCGCCATGCTGGCGGGCAGCCTGTCGACGCTGGCCGCGACGATCGCGGCCACCGCGCCGGCGCCGACCCCGGTCGCCGCGGCGGAGAATCCAATCCAGTTCGCGCAGGCGATGCGCAATCCGTGCGGCCCGGGCAGCCCTTGCGGGCCCGCGACCGGCCGTGGCACTGCCGCGCCCAGTCCCTGCGGACCGGCGACGTCCGGCACGGACAATCCTTGCGCGCCGAGCCGCAGGCGCATGGCACCCTCGCCATCCACGTCGCCCTGCGGTCCAGCCGGCGGCCCTTGCGCGCCGGCCTCCGGCCGCGGCGGATCGAGTCCATGCGGCCCCGCGAGCCCCTGCGCGCCTTCGAAATCCTGAGCCATGGTGGCGGCGGCGGACATCGACGGGCAACTGGTCGCGCGACTGCTGAGACTGCCGCGCCCGGAATTGCTGGCGCTCTACGACGCCGCGGCGGACGCCGTCGCCTGCGCGGCGGCGCTCGCCGAGAACGGCACCAATCCGGTGACCGAAGTTCTTGCTGGCGCCGACGCCGTGACGGAGTGGGCGCATTTCCCGGAAGCCGACATTGTCGATCCGGCGACGCACAGTCAATTCTACTATCACGCCCATGCCGCGGAAGAACGTGCCGCCGGCGAGCACGGCCACTTCCATACCTTCGTGCGGCCGACGCAGCTTTTTCCCGATATCGCACCGGCTTCCGTGCCTGAGAAAGCCGGCGCGGAGCCGAGCTGGGTCGCGCATCTCGTCGGTATTTCCACCGATGCATCGGGGCGCGTCATCCGGCTGTTCACTACCAATTGCTGGGTGACCGGCGAGGTCTGGTACGACGCCGGCAGCGCGATCCGCATGCTCGAGCGCTTTGCGATGACGACCGAAACGCCCTCGGCCGAGCTCAATCGCTGGGTGACCGCGGTCGTGCGCATGTTCCGACCGCAGATCGAAGACCTGCTGCACGCACGCGACGCCTGCCTCGCGCAGTTTCGTGCCGCCCATCCGGAGCGCGACGCGCTGGAAGACCGATCCTTGCAGGTGACCTCGGAAGTGCCGGTCGATTTTCTGGCGCAGATCGGAGCCATCGAGAAGGCTTTGGATCGCCAGTCAATCCCCGACGCAGGGCAGCCCCAGGAGGCGAGCCCGCTCGCGCTGTTCGGCGGCACCGGAGCCGCCGATTGCCGTCACCCGCGCGAGCGCAGAACCGGCCCGTGCCAATAGCGCGTCGGCCGCGGGGCGAGACAACGATAAACGAAATAATATTCGATCGCGCTCGGATGGCCGCGGCGGCGTACCGCATAGCCGCAATAGGGCGCCGGCCCATAGACGCCGTCACCGGCCCAATAGCGGTAGCCGGCTTCCGCCGATCCGGCCGTCATGCCGATCGCGGCGGTCGTCAGAGCGATCACGAGGGATTTCATCATCGGTCCATCCTTTCGGCGGTGCCATAAGCCGGCGGCGCGCCCGGCGCGCGTGTCTGAATTCCCGAGGCCGCAGAGAATAACGCGGAAGCTTCGCAAATGTCCCACCTTCATATTCGATGCCACGTCCGCTTTTCCTCCAAAAAGAGACGCTTGACAGCGTCGACACCGCGTCCGCGATGAGCTGAAAACGACCGCCCGATGGCCATTTGATCCAAATCAATACCGGCCATTCTACAGTTCATAGCGTGAGCGCACACTGCCACTCGTGGGGGCGTCATGATCACAGACCGTATCGATGCAATTACGAGGATCGCGCCTGAATATCGCGGAACGATCCTGCCGACACCACGGTCGGTCAAGATCGAGCTGACGGGCCGCTGCAACTATGCGTGTAGGTTTTGTGCGAGGTCCATGGCGCTACGGGACCAAAAAGACATGCCGCGTGAACTGTTCGAGCGCTTGCTGCGTGAGATGCGGCGGGCAGGCGTCGAGGAAATCGGTTTGTTCTACCTTGGGGAAAGCTTTCTTTGCCGTTGGCTTGAAGAGGCCATCGCGTTCGCAAAGGAAGAATGCGGTTACCCGTATGTATTCCTCACCACAAACGGCTCGCTGGCGAAACCGGACCGGATGGAAGCGTGCTTCCGGGCCGGACTGGATAGCCTGAAATTCTCATTCAACTATGCGGACGAAACGCAATTCGAGGAAATTGCGCAGGTTAAGCCGAAGCTTTACCGGAACATGTTGTATAATCTTCGCCACGCGCGGGACATGCGCGACAAGGTTTTTCAGGGCACCGGTCACAAATGCGGTCTCTACGCGTCGTACATCGAATACGATGGCGAGCAGGGCAAACGCATGAGCAACGCGCTGGAGGAAATTCGCGACTATGTCGACCAGATCTATGCGCTTCCGCTCTACAGCCAGGCCGATCTTGTGACGGATGCCGAAAAGCGCCTTGGCTGGAAGCCCACGGCCGGCAATCGCGGACGTGTCGGCGCGCTGCGAGACCCAATTCCGTGTTGGGCGGTTTTCACCGAAGGCCATATCACGTGGGATGGCAAACTGTCGGCGTGCTGTTTCGATCACGACGGACGTTTCCATATGGCCGATCTGACGACGTCGCCGTTCAGCGAGGCGTGGAATTCAATCACATTTCAACGACTGCGTGCAGCCCATTTAAAGGGGGACGTCAGCGGAACGCCTTGCGAAAAATGCGCCGCGTATAGCTAAGGACCTGCCGACACGCCTAGCCTTGAAAGCGAGCCGATGAGCGGCCGCCGGGGCGTTTCCGATACAAAACGCAGCGGTTTCAACGGCTAGGCTTCTGGCGCGCCACGGCCGATAAAGAGGGGCACTATTACTTCGCCGCGGCACTATGATGGAGGAACCGGGCGCGCGCTTCATTCGGCAATTCTGCGATGCGCTGCGATTCTGCGCTAGGGACGGACCTGGAAGAGGGCCGCACCTGCCGTGCTGCCCGGTTACGCGGCCGTCTGGACTTCGCGCTCCACAAGCGGGCCAACATCACGCATAGCGACGGCGAGATCGTACTGAGCCTGCAGGTTAATCCAGAATTGCGGAGCGTTGCCGAAATAACGGCCGAGGCGTAGCGCCGTCTCGGCCGTGACCGAGCGTTTGCCGTTTAGTATATCGACAACACGGCCTGACGGTACACGCAGCGCCCGTGCCAGTGCATTGGCCGAGAGCTGTCGAGCCTTCAGTTCACGCCTCAGGATACGACCGGGATGGATCGGAACCATTGATGCTCCTCAGTGGTAATCTACAATCTCTACGTCATAGGCATCGCCGCCTTTGAAGCGAAAGCAAATGCGCCACGGCCCGTTGACCGTGATCGCCCATTGACCTCTTCGGTTTCCCTTAAGCGGGTGCAGCCCGACGCTCTTGAGCGGACTGATGTGATCCAGTCGTTCGGCCGCGTTCAAGATTGCCAGCAGCTCCAGCACCGCTTCGGTATCGAGACCGCGAAATCGAGACTTGCCAGACTCGAATAGTCGGCGTGTCGCCGAATTGTCCCACGAACGGATCACATGTCAGGCTACAACGCCTAACGTGGTACGTCAAGCGTAACGGCGTTGACGACGAGCGACCGCTGGCGCAGCGGCGGTCACGACTGGGGTGCCCTGGCGTAGAATGGCGCTCCCTAGGGGACTCGAACCCCTGTTTTCGCCGTGAGAGGGCGACGTCCTGGGCCGCTAGACGAAGGGAGCGTAGCGCGAGCGAGGCCCTCAGATAGCCGCGATCGGGCGGGCGCGCAAGCGCGCCGCCGTCCGCCCCGATCGGGAAATGGCCGGAGACAGGCTCAGACCATCGGTTTCGCTTCGTTGGTGTCCGAAAGCCGCCGCCCGCGGCCGAACCGCGCGGGCGGCATAATGCCCGCGCGGGCCCTATTGCCCGGCCGTCGCCAAATGCGTCGTGGCGCGCGGGTGCACGACGCTGCTGGCCTGCCCGACGATGATTTCGGCGCCGACCGGCAGGCCGTATGAGTTCTGCTGGGTCACATAGAGGTGCAGGCCCCGTACGATAGTGGGATCGTTCGAACTGGGGCTGGCCAGTTCGGTCTCGTTCACGACGACGTAACCCATGCCTTTGATGTTGATCCGCTCATTGGGCGTTTTGACCGTGCCGCGAGACGCGCCGTCGACCACCAATCCGGCAATCTCGGTTCCCGCTGTCGAGCTCTGACGCTTCGCGCTGCGGTAGGTGTCTTGCGCAACCACCCTGATGGCCTTTGCCCCGATCAGATTGCCGAGCAGGCGCACATGGTCGGCCGCCGCGGTCGTCTTGACCACCACGGCGCCGTTCTGCATGCCGCCGAACACGGTCGTTTCGCCATTATTGATCTGCAGCAGGTTGGCAACCGAGAGCGCATCCAGGCTGGCGGTGACCGTCTTGCCATTCGTTCCCCCGCACGGCACCGACAGCGCAATGAGCTTCCCGATCTGGTTGGCCATCGGGCCTGCCGAGGTGGCGGTGGCCAGAAAGGCGCCGCCGCCCACCAGGCTCGTGAGCGACGTCCGCTCGAAGCCGGCAAGCGCATGGCCGATATTGATCAGGGAGCCGGCCGGCAGCCCGAAATTATTGTTCTGCCGCGCGACGATATGCAGCATATCGACTTTGATCGAGCCCTTCTTCGCCTCGTCGTGGCGAACGATGCGCTTCACGGTCACCGTGCCGAGGCCGGCAACGGGAATCTGTGTGTTGGGCGCGACATTGCTGTTGATGTCCTTGCCGGCAATCCGCAGGTTCTGGAAACTCGAGGCGCTCGCGTCGGTCTTGATCGTGTTGGCATCCGCGGCAACCCGTGCGTCAGCCGAGATGCTGCGCGCCGAAATCAGCCCGTCGAACAGGTTCAAATGGGCGATATTGTCGGTCATGTGAGCCGTGGCCGTGCTGGCGGTGCGTTTCGTTAAAGCCGTGCTCTTGACGCTGTCGATGCGGAGAATAAAGCTCCCGCCATGACGGAGCTTGATCCCTACCGCTTCGTTCTGGCGGAGCTTGCCGCCGGTCCCTGCGCAGCCTGCATAGACGTTGGCGACGCGCTGCACTTCGTTCGTAGCCGGCCCGATGTCGGAGCTGGTTTTCACGCCATAGCCCGATCCTTGAAAGACGCCGGGAAGACCCTCGGCCTTCGATGCGCCGGTGAAAATCGTGAGGGCAATAAGGGCAATGGCCGTCTTCGAGAGCGTCGAGCCGCTGCCGAATTCGCCAGGTTCTTCGCGATTACGCATATACCCGTCCTCCAGATGAATTCGCCCGCTTGTCATCAACGAGAGACGTCAGCCCCGAAGGGTCCCCAGGTGCAGGAGAAGAACAAGCCAGGCGCGATATCGCCTGCGACCGGTACGATAACGCGAGATCGAACGGCGCGTTCCGCAACATGGTTAATGAGAGCGATTGCGCCCCCGTGGTCAGGGGCGTTTCAATCGAGCGAAACGGTATCGCGTGACCGCGCGGCGGCTTAAGCTTGCCAATGGTAAGCAACGCATCCGGCGAACTTCATTGCTTGCTTGCTGCCGATGCTGCAAAGCGGAACGCGCCGCCGATCGAGCCGTCACACGTCCGCTTCGCGCGTCCTCGCGCGATCGGCCTCGCAACGCCGATCGCAGCACCGTCAAGGATTCGGCGCCAGCCGGACCACGGCCAAGGGCTTCAGCGTGTTGAGGTCGAAACTGCGCAGTTCGATGCCGCCGGCGACCTCGACCGTGAGCACGACGCGGCCCTCGCCGACCGCGCTGGAGAGCACTTTGGCGCCGGGCGGCAGCATCGCCGCCGCTTCCGGCCGTGGCGGTCCGGGCGCAACCTGCGCCGGCGCGCTTCCCTGCCAGTGAAAAACGCGATAGCCGATAACGGCAATGACCGCACCCACCGCGAGCACGGTGGTCGCGCTCGCGATCAACATCAGCCGGCGCACCTTGGCCATGAATTGCGCCTGTTCGGCTTCGGTCGGTGTTTGCTCGGACATCGGACGGACCGGATCTAAAGAACCCACATGACGGACAGCGGCATCGAGACAGTGACGATAGAGCCCACTGAGGCGGGCCAGCGGCTCGACCGCGTGCTGGCCGCGCGCATTCCGTCGCTGTCGCGCTCGCGCCTGAAGGCGCTCATTCTCGCCGGTCAGGTTGCGATCGCGGCGCGCACAGTCCGCGATCCGGCGAGCGAGGTCAATTCCGGCGATATCGTTACCGTCACGGTGCCAATGCCGGCGCCGGCCAAGCCGGCTGCCGAAGCGATACCGCTCGACATCGTCTACGAAGACGATGCGCTGATCGTGATCGACAAGCCGAAAGGCCTGGTGGTCCATCCCGCCGCCGGTCACGCGACCGGCACACTAGTCAACGCGCTGATCGCGCATTGCGGCGACAGCCTGTCCGGCATCGGCGGTGTCAAGCGCCCGGGGATCGTGCACCGGCTCGACAAGGACACCACCGGCCTGATGGTGGTGGCCAAGAACGATCGCGCCCACCGCGCGCTCAGCAAGCAATTCGCCAACAAGGGCGAGGGACCGATGGAACGCGGCTATCTCGCCATCGTGTGGGGCACGCCCGATAGGCCGCGCGGCACCATCGACGCGCCGCTCGACCGCCATCCGCATGCGCGCGAAAAACGAGCCGTGCGCGAAGGCGGGCGCGACGCAGTGACGCATTGGGAACTGGTCGAGCGCTACGTCGGTAGTGATGGCAAGCCGGTGGCGAGCCTCCTCGGCTGCACGCTGGAGACCGGCCGCACCCACCAGATCCGCGTACACCTTGCCCATATCGGCCACCCGATCCTGGGCGACGAAACCTATGCCTCCGGCTTCAAGACCAAGGCAGCCCGTCTACCACCGGGCACCCGCGCCGCGTTGGCGGCGCTCGGCCGCCAGGCGCTGCATGCCGAACGGCTCGTGTTCGAGCATCCCGACACGGGCGAAGCGATGGAATTCCACTCGCCCTTGCCGGCCGATCTCGCCGCGCTGCGAGAGGCCTTGCTGGGAGCTTGAGCCCCAGCCGGTCCGGCCCTTGAAATTCGGCCGCCGGTTCCCATATGCCACAGGCAAACCCGCCTCCAATTTCTCCCGACCGCTCCCGGAACGCCGGGCGTTCTCGCATGTTGACCGTTTGTCCCCCGCGCGACAGTGGCGGGACGCCCCAGCAATAACGGGAATTCGGTTGACAAAAGAATGGGTTGGTTCAGATGACCGGGCGCAGACCGGAGCACACGGTGACGTGAGGGGCGAAACCCTTCCTTTAAACCAGCCGTTTCAGTATGCTGCACCTGCGATCATGCTTTTCGCGGTCGCAACAATGCGCGCCGTTGGCTCGGGGAGCGGCGGCGTTAACCGCCTGCCGTCTACCGGGGGCAATTAAGGAGGGCGCTATCATGGCCCGTACCGCCGCACTGCCGGCACTCAAGGCCGAATCCGGCCTGTCACACTATCTCGAAGAAATCCGCCGGTTCCCCATGCTGGAACCGCAGGAAGAATACATGCTGGCGCGGAGCTGGCGCGAGCACGGCGATACCGACGCCGCGCATCGGCTGGTCACCAGCCATCTGCGCCTGGTCGCCAAGATCGCCATGGGTTACCGCGGCTACGGGCTGCCGATCTCGGAAGTCATTTCCGAAGGCAATGTCGGCTTGATGCAGGCGGTGAAGCGCTTCGAACCGGAAAAGGGCTTCCGGCTCGCGACCTATGCCATGTGGTGGATCAAGGCCGCCATCCAGGAATACATCCTGCGTTCGTGGTCGCTGGTGAAGATGGGCACCACCGCCAACCAGAAGAAGCTGTTCTTCAACCTGCGCAAGGCCAAGAGCAAGATTTCCGCGCTCGACGAAGGCGACCTGCGTCCCGATCAGGTGCAGATCATCGCCAAGCGCCTCGGCGTCACCGAGCAGGACGTGGTCGACATGAACCGCCGGCTCGGCGGGGACGCCTCGCTCAACGCGCCGATCCGCGACGACGGCGAGTCGGGCGAGTGGCAGGACTGGCTGGTCGACGACGCGCCGAGCCAGGAGCGCATCCTCGCCGAGAGCGAGGAGAGCGACAACCGCCACAAGGCGCTGATCGGCGCGCTCGACGTGCTCAACGAGCGCGAACGGCGCATCTTCGAGGCGCGCCGGCTCGCCGACGAGCCGATCACGCTCGAGGATCTGGCCGCCGAATTCGGCGTCTCGCGCGAGCGCGTGCGCCAGATCGAGGTGCGCGCCTTCGAGAAGGTGCAGAAGGCGGTGAAGACCCGCATGGCGGCGATGGAACAGGCGCCGCAGCCGGAAGCGCTCGCGGCGCATTGAGGCCTTCTTATCCCCCCGCTTGCGGGGGAGGGTGCCCGTCGAAGCCCGCAGGGCGAAGACGGGCGGGTGGGGGCACTCGCGATTGACAATAAACCCCACCCGACTCCGCGCTACGCGCGGAGCCACCCTCCCCTTTCAGGGGAGGGATAAGCGAGATCGCGGCACGCGCCCTACTCCCCCCAGGCCCGGAATGCTTCCTCGAAAGCGCGGACGCCGGGCGTGCCTTTTTCCATCGCGAGGATGGCGCGCTTGCCGCTGGCATAGACGATGGGGATGTCGAACCAGTCGCGTTCCTTCAGGAACTGGATGTTGCGCTGCACGTCGATGTCGACCGCCGACAGGCCGATCAGAAAATAGCCGTTGGTCACCTTGACCGCGAGGCCGGCGAGCGGCACGCCGCGCGCCTGCTCGCTCTGCTTCATCAGGACGCCGGGCACGTTGGCGATGCCGCCCTGGTCGAAATCGGCCGGCAGCGTGAACATGATCTCGATCGTGTGGCTCGCCGGCAGCGCCTTGTCGGTGTTGCGGCGGAGCGACCAGGTCATGCGCATGCGGCGCTCGGGGATTTCCACGTCGGCGCGCACGGCAAGCTCTGGCGCGAGCCCCGTGCCGGGCGAAACCGTCTCGGTGCGCCAGATCGCCGAGCCGACATAGCGCTTGCCCTGCGCATTGTTCGGGTCTTCCTCGTAGAGCACGACCTTCTGCGCCACGGCGGCAGCCGGCGCATTGGCGGGAGCGGCCGGACCGGACTCGTTCGACGGGCCGATGCGGTCGGCGATCTTCGGCTGGGTCGCGGGCTTGGCCGGCTGCTGTTGCGGCGTCGCCGACGGCTTCGGCGCCGGCGCGGGACTGCGCAGGCTCGCCACCATGGTGCCGATCGTCTGACGCTGCGAATAGGCCAATCCGGCGAGGCCGAGCACCACGAGCAGAAGCACGGCAATCTTGATGACGCGGCCGTAGCTGCGGGCGGGGCGGGTGTATTGCTCGTCCTCGCCTTCGGCCGGCTCCGCTGGCGGCGGCCAGGCCTCAGCCGCCTCGCCGGGCATCGCGCCCTCCTGGCGCGGCGGCTCGAAATAATGCGGCTCTGGCGCCGGCGCGCCGAGCCCATGGTCGATGCTCTCTCGCGCCGAGCGGCCGGCTGCGGCTGCCGCGGCTCCGAGGCCCTCGGCCTCGGCCACCGTTTCGCGGAAATCGCGCAGGGCCTGATCGCTTAGGGAAGGCGGCGGCTCCTCCGGCGGCGCGGCGTGGGCCGTTTCGTCCTCGGCGCGCGCGCGCTTGACGGCCTCCGCCTCGACCTTGCGGATCGCCTCTTCCAGCGCGAGGCGCTCGCGCGTGATGTCGGCTTCCTCGAGCGGCGGTTCGACGCTGCGCAATTGGGCCACGAGCGCATTGCGCGCCCGTTCGTACAAGGCCCGGCGGTTCTCGCCGGTGTTCTTGTCGAGCCCGCCGACGGCGCGCACGATCAGGGGAAAATAGTCAGCCATTGCGCGTCATTTGGAGCCCGGTCCCATCGGTTTTCCGGCCCCCGCCCCCGGGCCCGATCCGACTTTTCTACAGAACAGCGCTCTCGTGCCTCCCGTTCGTGTCTTTTTTCGGCAATCAGGTCTCGAAAGGATTCTTCATCAGAATAGTGTCTTCGCGCTCGGGCGACGTCGAGAGCAAAGTGACCGGACAGCCGATCAACTCCTCGATGCGCCGGACATATTTGATCGCCTGCGCCGGTAGCTGCGCCCAAGAGCGGGCAAAGGCGGTCGGCTCCTTCCAGCCGTCGATCGTCTCATAAATCGGCTCGACGCGCGACTGCGCCTGCTCGCCGGCCGGCAGATATTCGATCTCCCGGCCATCGAGGCGATAGCCAACGCAGACCTTGATCTCGTCGAAGCCGTCGAGGATGTCGAGCTTGGTCAGCGCCAGGCCGTCGATGCCGCAGGTCCGCACGGTCTGGCGAACCAGCACGGCGTCGAACCAGCCGCAGCGGCGGGCGCGGCCCGTGACGGTGCCGAATTCGCGGCCGCGCTCGCCGATGATGCGGCCGATCTCGTTGACCTGCTCGGTCGGGAACGGCCCTTCGCCCACCCGCGTGGTGTAGGCCTTGCAGATGCCGAGCACATAGTCGATCGAATTCGGACCCAGTCCCGAGCCGGTCGCCGCCGAGGCCGCCACCGTATTGGACGAGGTCACGTAAGGATAGGTGCCGTGGTCGATGTCGAGCAGCGCGCCCTGCGCGCCCTCGAACAGGATGCGCTTGCCCTCGCGCCGCTTGGTGTCGAGCAGCAGCCACACCGAATCCATATAGGGCAGCACCTTAGGCGCGATGCCGGCGAGGTAGTCGTAGACCGTTTGCGGCTTGACCTCGTCGAGCCCGAAGCCGCGGCGCAACGCGTTGTGATGCGCGAGCAGCCGGTCGATCTTGGGCCCCAGCGCCGGCAGATCGGCGAGGTCCATGAAACGGATGGCGCGGCGGCCGACCTTGTCCTCGTAAGCCGGGCCGATGCCGCGCTTGGTGGTGCCGATGCGGGCCGAGGAGCTCTCCCGGATCGCTTCCAGCTCGCGATGCAGCGGCAGGATCAGGACGGCGTTTTCGGCGACGCGCAAACTCTCCGGCGTCACCTCGACGCCCTGCTTGGCCAGCGTCGCGATCTCGTCGACGAGCGCCTGCGGGTCGATCACCACGCCATTGCCGATGATCGAGAGCTTGCCGCCGCGCACCACGCCCGAGGGCAGCAGCGACAGCTTGTAGACGGCATTGCCGATGACCAGCGTGTGGCCGGCATTATGTCCGCCCTGGAAGCGGACGACGATATCCGCCTGTTCCGACAGCCAGTCGACGATCTTGCCCTTGCCCTCGTCGCCCCACTGCGAGCCGACCACCACCACATTCGCCATAAACGACCTTCCCTCGTGCAGCGCCCGGACTGTTCAGGCCGGGTGCCGCCGGCCGGGTCCGCCCCGGGATAAAGGATGGAGGCGGCCGAGGCAAGCTTGGAGAGCGGGTGGGGAGCTCCCGGGCCTCACCCCCAAGACCTTGATCCTGCTCGATTTCTAAAAAGGCAACAAGGCGATCGCGGGGCCGCGGCGCCCGTGAGACGGACCGTGAAAAATCAACGATCTTCGAAATCGCGTTCCCGAGCCGGATGCTTCACCGCAAGAATCACGATTTCATCGTATGCCTCGTCAACGAGATAGTAGATGAGATAACCGTAGCGTGGCGTCACGAATTTCCGCACGCCTTCGGTCGATTGCGGACGACCGGCGCGCGGGAACAGCAACAGGTTCTGCAGGCCGTCGTATATGGTCGCGCGAACCCGCCGCGCCGCCGTCGGATTTCGCTCGTGCAGATAATCGGCAATATCGATGAGGTTTTCAGTCGCGCGCTCCGTGAAGCGGAGCTTCATCGGTCGAAACGACGGAAGACCGCTTCAACCTCGGCATCGCTCGCAAAAGCGCGCCGCTTGGCCTGCGCAAGGCCCTCGAGCACATCGGGCAGATGCGCCGGGTCGATATCTTCGGGTGCAGTATCTTCGCCGGCCAAGGCAAGCATCGCACGCGCGATCTCGTCTTGATTTTCCGGCGGCAATAGTCGCACCGCTTCGAAAGCTTTTTGCAAAAGCTTCGTCATTTTAACACTATAGGCATTTTCGGCCTCCGTTAAAAGAGGCTGAAAATGCCCTCAGCAGGCTCAAAAATGCAGCGGCTTGGCCTGTTGCACCTGCGGCAGCGCGCGCACTTTGGCGAGCACGTCGTCCGGCAATTCGCCGTCGATCTCGATCAACGACACCGCATTGGCGCCCGGCGCCTCGCGGCCGACATGGAAGGTCGCGATGTTGATGCCGGCCTCGCCCAGCGTCGAGGAGAACTTGCCGATGAAACCCGGCTTGTCGAGATTGGTGATGTAGATCATCGACGGTCCGAACTCGGCGTCCATGCGGATGCCCTTGATGTTGACGATACGCGGGCGGCCGTCCGCGAACACCGTGCCGGAGACGTAGCGCGACTGCCGCTCGGTGGTCACCGTCACCGTGATCAAACTCTCGAAGTCTTCCGGCATTTCGCGGGTGACTTCCTCGACCACGATGCCGCGCTCCCTCGCCATCTCCGGCGCCGACACCACGTTGACGGTTTCGCCCAGCATGGGCCGCAGCAGGCCGGCGAGCGCGGCCGAGGTGAGCGCCCTGGTGTTCATCTGCGCCACCGCGCCCTCATAGGCGATCTGCACCTTGCTGATGCCGGTCTCGGTCAATTGCCCGGCGAAGGAACCGAGCTTCTCGGCGAGCGCCACGAACGGTTTCAGCTTGGGCGCTTCCTCGGCGCTGATCGAGGGGAAATTGACCGCATTGGTGATGGCGCCGCGCAAGAGATAGTCCGACATCTGTTCGGCGATCTGCAGCGCCACGTTCTCCTGCGCCTCGCTGGTGGACGCGCCGAGATGCGGCGTGCACACCACGTCGGGATGGCCGAACAGCGGATTGGCGGTGGCCGGCTCGGCGACGAACACGTCGAAGGCGGCGCCCGCCACCTTGCCCGCGTCGAGCGCGGCGCGCAGCGCCACTTCGTCGACCAGGCCGCCGCGCGCGCAGTTGATGACGCGCACCGACGGTTTCATCTTCGCGATGGCCGCGCCATCGATGATGTTGCGGGTCTTGTCGGTGAGCGGGGTGTGCAGCGTGATGAAGTCGGCGCGCTTGAACAGTTCGTCGAGCTCGACCTTCTCGACACCGAGATCGAAGGCGCGCTCCAGCGACAGGAACGGATCGTAGGCGATCACTTTCATTTTCAGGCCGAGCGCGCGGTCGGCGGCGATCGAGCCGATATTGCCGCAGCCGATGACGCCCAGGGTCTTGCCGGTGATCTCCACGCCCATGAAACGGTTCTTCTCCCACTTGCCGGCCTGGGTCGAGGCGTCGGCCTGCGGGATCTGGCGCGCGAGCGCCAGCATCAGCGTGATCGCATGCTCGGCGGTGGTGATGGAATTGCCGAACGGCGTGTTCATCACGATGATGCCGCGCGCGGTGGCGGCCGGGATATCGACATTGTCGACGCCGATGCCGGCGCGGCCGATCACCTTCAGGTTCTTCGCATTATCCAGAATCTTCGGCGAGACTTTGGTGGCCGAGCGAATGGCGAGCCCGTCGTAGTTTCCGACGATGGCGGCGAGCTTTTCCTTATCCTTGCCGAGACCGGGCTGGAAATCGACCTCGATGCCGCGGTCCTTGAAGATCTGCACGGCGGCGGGAGAGAGAGCATCGGAGATGAGAACTTTGGGCATGGTGCGATCCCTGAAAACGGATTGATCGTTCGGTGCTGTGTCCCGGGCGCAGCGCAGCACGAAGTGGTGCGCTGCAGAACCGGGACCGTCACGAATTCGGAGTTTGGTGCGGTCCCGGATCAGCGGCGCATCGCTTTGCGCTGCACCGCGTCCGGGACACGGTCACGCCGCCTTCGGCAGCGCTGCCTTGGCCTCCGCGAAGGCCCAGTCGAGCCAGGGCGTGAGCGCCGCGACATCGCTTTGCTCGATGGTGGCGCCGCACCAGATGCGCAGGCCCGGCGGCGCGTCGCGATAATATGCGATGTCGTAGCCGGCGCCTTCCTTCTCGACCAGACCGGCCAACGTCTTGGCAAAAGCCGCCTGACCGTCGGCCGAGAGCCGGATCACGGCCGGATCGACCACCTTCAGGCACACCGACGTGTTGGAGCGGATGTCCGGCGCCGCCGCGAGGAAGTCCACCCAGGGTGTGACCGCCACCCAATCCGCCAGCACCTTGGTGTTGGCGTCGGCGCGCGCGATCAGCGCGTCGAGGCCGCCGATCGACTTCGCCCACTGAAGCGTATCGAGATAATCCTCGACGCACAGCATCGACGGCGTATTGATGGTCTCGCCCTGGAAAATGCCTTCGTTGATCTTGCCGCCCTTGGTCATGCGGAAGATCTTGGGCAGCGGCCAGGCCGGCTTGTAGATCTCGAGCCGCTCGACCGCGCGCGGCGACAGAACGAGCATGCCGTGCGCCGCCTCGCCGCCGAGCGCCTTCTGCCACGAGAAGGTGACGGCATCGAGCTTGGCCCAATCGAGCTTCTGCGCGAAGGCCGCCGAGGTGGCGTCGCAGATCGTGAGGCCGGCGCGGTCGGCTGCGATCCAGTCGCCGTTCGGCACGCGCACGCCGGAGGTGGTGCCGTTCCAGGTGAACACCACATCGGAATTGAAATCGATCTTGCTCAAGTCCGGCAACTCGCCGTAAGGCGCTTTCAGCAACGTCACGTCCTTGAGCTTGAGCTGCTTCTCGACGTCGGTAACCCAGCCTTCGCCGAAAGATTCCCAGGCGAGCATAGTCACCGGACGTGCGCCCAGAAGCGACCACAGGGCCATTTCGACCGCGCCGGTATCGGAAGCAGGCACGATGCCGATTCGGTAATCGGCCGGCACTTGCAGCACGTCGCGGGTAAGATCGATGGCGCGCTTGAGCTTCGCCTTGCCGATCTTGGCGCGGTGCGAGCGGCCGAGGGTTGCGTCGGTGAGGGCTTGGAGGTTCCAGCCGGGGCGCTTGGCGCAGGGGCCGGACGAAAAATGCGGAATAACCGGCCGCATGCCGGGCTTCATCGCTGTCATGTGTCTACCCTTTCAGATAGGCGCCCCTCGGTGGGGAGGGGTGTCCCACTGGCGGAGATAAGGGATCGGACACGCGCGGTCAACTGCCGAATTGCCGCTGCGAAGGCGGCCGGACAGGCCGCCCCGTCGCAATCCTCGGCCTCGGGAAAGGGTTGGACCTGACCGTCATCGCGGAAGGGCGCTCTTCGCGCCGGACTCGGGCGGCGGAACGCCCGCCGCGATCAGAACTTGAGGGCGATTCCCACGCGACCGGTGTTGAGCGTGCTCCTGATGCCGGAAAGCTCCGTGAACGCAATGTATTCCCATTCACCGCGCAGGAATACATTGGGCATCAGCGCCACATCCATGCCGAGGCCGGTCACGAAACCGGCGGCCGCCGCGTTGTTCTTGCGCTCCTGCATCGTGACAGGCCCGAGCGTATCGTCCCCCCGCACCTGCATGCGCGCGAATGTCGTATAATTGAAACGGCCGACCGCGAGGCCGAGAATGCCGTAGGGCAGGAACTGGCCGAACGCATAACCGGCCCGCCCGCGCAATGTCGCATAGTCGACGAGGTCCGTCGACGACCGGCCGTAGATGGAAACCTTGTCGTTGGGATTGGCCACGACGCGCCTGATCGCGTCCGCGGCGGCGGTATGCATCGACGACATGCGGTTGTAGGCGAGATCGAAGCCGAGAACGAGCTGATCCCACTGCATGTTGTAGCCGAGAAACGCGCCGTAAGACGCGCTGTTGCTCAGATCCGAAGGCATGTTCACCCATCGATCGGGGTGATGATTGTTGTCGAGCGTCGTGTTGCGCAAGGTCTGCGCGACCCATTTGCCGATGGCGTTGGAGCTGTCGCCGAAATCGGTATTCATGTTCGAATAGCCGGCCTGCGCGCCGAAATAGAAGCCGCTCCAGCTCATATAGATCGGCGCCGGCAAGAGCGGCGCGAGCGAGCCGCGCAGGAAGTCCGGCATGTCGGCGGCGGCGGCGCTGCCGGGCGCTAGAGCGGCGATCGCCGCGCCTGCCGCGAGACCGGCCAAAGCGGCGCGCAAGGTGCCGCGCAAGGCGCCGATACGCCTTCCGTGCCGGGCGAGCATTCTATCGGATGAGGGACAGATCATCGAAGCTCCAGCGGATGCCGAAACGGACCTCGTGCGCGGCAACGTTCTTCAGCGTCATGTCGCCGAACGGATCGCGCGCGCTCGCGACGTCGCCGAAGCTCACGTAGCGGTAATTGACGTCGACGACGATATTGGGCGCCACCTGGTAGCCGATGCCGCCCGTGAGCGACCAGGCGAAATTGTATTGCATCTTCGACAGGCCGGTGGCGAAGGGCGGCGCGGCCGTGCTCGCATAATCGCTGACGCGCATCTGCGCCGCGCCGATACCGCCGCCGATATAGGGCGTGAAATTGTACCAGGTGCCGAGATCGACATAGCCGTTGAACAGCGCGGCGAGCGCGGCGACCTTGGCCGTCGTGTCGTCGGGCGCGGCGACCGAGCCTTTGTATGTCAGCGGCGAGATGTAATCGATGGTGATGTCGGTGCGCAGCCAGCGGCTCTTGATGCCGGCGCCGATGCCGCCCAGGAAGCCGCTATCGAGGCTATTGTCGATCGGATTGGAGAAGCCCGCGGCCGATCGCGCGCCGCCGAGCGTGCCCCAGGCGTAGCCGACATCGCCGCGCAGATACCAGCCGTAGTTCAAGCCGAGCGCCGGCGGCGGCGACAACACCGGCGGCGGCAACTCGCCCGGCATATCCGCCGCGGCGGCGACACCGGCGACACCGGCACCGGCAACGACCAGACCGGCGGCAGCTAAACGCTTCAACCAACTCATGACCAATTTCCTTCGCTCGCGAACGCCAGAGCCAATCGGGCGAGTTACTCCATGCCTCACAGAGGTAAAGGGCCGATTAACCACGAATTTTCACCATGATCGTTGTCGGCGTTAACGGCTTGCGCGGCGGGCATCAGCCGCGGCTGCGCAACGGCGGCGGCGGCGGCGGCGTGTAGACGTATTGCGGCGGCGCCGGCACTTCGCAGCAGGTCCAGCGCAGCCCGAGCATGATGTCGTTCGACGAAAGATTTTTGAACTTGTAAGAGTCCGGATTGCAGCCGCCGACGCAGTCGACGGTGTCGGTGATCGAACCGTAATTGAGATATCGATAGGTGAGTTCGACCTTGAAGTTCTGGCTCACGTCGTAGGCAATGCCGGCGTAAAGCGCCCAAGCCAAATTCCATTCGCTCGGATTACGGCCAAATCCGCGTCCGGCGGTTGGAATGCCGATATCGGTAAAATTGCTCAGGGTGTTGTAAGCTCCGCCGATGCCGGCGCCGACAAACGGCGTGAAGCAATTCCAAGTGCCGAGATCGACATAAGCATTGGCCAGGAATACCCAGGAGCTCAATTGCCCTTCGTAGGTGTCGAGGAACGTGCCGCCGCCAAACGTGTAGCGGCCGAAAGCATAGACACGCGACTTGGCGCGATATTCGGCGGTGGCATCGAAACGGAGCCAGTTATTCCACTCGTAGCCGGCGCCGCCGCCGATGAAGAAGGTATCGGCGATCGACTTGCTCTCGAATTGAAAATTGTTGGGAGGACTCGCCGGGTTCTTCAGATAGTCCAGTTCGTAGGCGTTGTTGATGCCGACGCCGACATTGCCGCGCAGATACCAGCCGGAAGCGAATTGGGGAGCCGGCTGCACCAGCATCGGCGGCGGAGGCGGTGGCAAAGGCTGTGAATAGTCGGCCGCATTCGCCGCATTCGCCGCAACCAATGCAAGCGCCGTCAATGAGACGGCCGTAAATCGCGCAACCATGCCGATGTCCCTCGTTCCATCCCGCCGGTCGGCTGACGACGGATCGTTTGAGGGACGATGGCAGCAAATCCTTAAGTGCCTCTTAACCTTGTTCTTTAACCACAAAAGTTAACGGCTATGCGGTTCGGCGCGGTAAATTGAAACCACTTCGGGGCATTCAAGGGGCCGCAAATTAGCAAAGCGTTTACGATCGGCGACCGCAGCCAAGCTCGAAATGTCCAAAAAGGAACGGCCGGGCCGATGTCCGGCCGTTCAAAACGAATCAGTGCATGGCAATGTCGGTTTTCTAATCTGCGTCCTCGCCCACTTCGCCGATGTGGTGCTGCGCATAGAGTTGAACGCCGAGCTTGTCGACCAAATCGAGCTGGGTCTCGAGGAAGTCGATGTGATGTTCCTCATCCGCCATCAGCTTTTCGAATAGATCTCGGGTAACGTAGTCCTTCACCGCGTGGCAATGCGTGGCGGCTTCCTGATAGAGAGCGCGCGCGGAAATCTCCGCTGCAAGATCGCAGTCGAGCACTTCCTTCACGTTCTGCCCGATATGCAGCGGATCGAGCACCTGCATATTTGGAAACCCGTCGAGGAAAATGATGCGCTCGGTCAACTTGTCGGCGTGCTCCATCTCCTCGATCGATTCCTTCCGCCATTGCTTGGCGAGCACTTTGTAGCCCCAATTGTCGAGCAGCCGGTAGTGCAGCCAATATTGGCTGACCGCCGTCAGCTCGTGGCGCAACGCCTTGTTGAGATATTCGATGACCTTGGGCTCGCCCTTCATGGCATTGGCTCCTTTGAATGAACCGCCGGACATGCACGCCGCTCCGGCCGTCGCTGTCCTTCAGCAAGATCAGCAACGAAGAAAAACGCGTCGATGCGGCGCACGCTTATTTCTCGCCCACGAAGGAGCGGCGAATCAACTCTTTGCGCCGTGCGCGGCGCACGCGCATCCGGCCGGGCAACCGGCGACGACCATCGCTTCGTCCATGATCTTGCGGATCGTACGGGCACAGCGTCCGCACTGCGCGCTGCAGCCCAGGCACCCGTAGACCTGACCGGTCGTGCGCGGCGCAGCCGAACGCACGGCGCTGCGCACTTCATGGTCGCTGAGCACGTTACAGGAGCAGACGATCATCGCTAACCTCGGCCGGTGTCCTTTCCGGCCACCTGAATGAGGCAATCTGCTAGCGGTTTCATTGCGCCAAGTCAAAAGAAAACGCTCTTTAAAAACGTTCTAAAGTATTGGAAAATCAGGACTTTTTGGCGCGAACAAGACGGCGCGGACGTCGGTGCGACCAATATTTGCGTTGGCGCAGAACGGCTTAGTCCGGATGGCGGATGCCAGGCCGGTCAGGCCGGGCGGATCGTCGCAGCGCGCGGACCCGCCGGGCGGACGGCATCCGCGCAATTCATTCAGTAATCAGTGAAGAGCGGACGATGCGATCGCTCCGGTCACCGCCCTGACGACGGAAACTAAGCCGCCACGCGGGTCAGCGCCTCGATGACGTCGTCGACCGCCGCCTCGACTAGCAGCTTGTCGTCGCCTTCGCCCATCACCCGGATCACCGGCTCGGTGCCGGACGGACGCACGAGCAGGCGGCCGTTGCGTCCGAGCTTCTGCTCCGCATCGGCGATGGCGGACCGCACGGCCGCATTCTCCAGCGGCTTGCCGGCCTGATAGCGCACGTTCTTGAGCACCTGCGGCAGCGGCTCGAACCGGTGGCAGACCTCCGATACCGGCTTGCCGGCGCGCTTGACCACCGCGAGCACCTGCAAGGCGGCGACGAATCCGTCCCCGGTGGTGGTGTAATCGGAGAGGATGATGTGGCCGGACTGCTCGCCACCGACATTGTAGCCATCCGCGCGCATGCGCTCGAGCACGTAACGATCGCCGACCGGCGTGCGCACGAGCTCGATACCGAGCCCCGCGAGGTGACGCTCGAGGCCGAGATTCGACATGACCGTCGACACGATGCCGCAACGCTGCAAGCGGCCATCTTCCTTGAAGCTTTCGGCAATGACCGCGAGCAATTGGTCGCCGTCGACCGTATGGCCGCGCTCGTCCACGATCATCACGCGGTCGGCGTCGCCGTCGAGCGCAATACCGATGTCGGCGCGCATCTCGCGCACCTTGGCCGCGAGCGCGCGCAGATCGGTCGAGCCGCAATCCTTGTTGATGTTGAAGCCGTCGGGCTCCACGCCGATCGAGATCACGTCGGCGCCCATCTCCCAAAGCGCGCCGGGCGCGACCCTGTAGGAGGCGCCGTTCGCGCAGTCGATCACCACGCGCAGCCCCTCGAAGTTGATCTGGCGCGGCAGCGTGAGCTTGGCGAATTCGATATAGCGGTCCTGCACGCCGTCGATGCGGCGGGCGCGGCCGAGATCGCCGCTCATGGCCAGTTGCTTGGAGAGATCGGAATCGAGCAGACGCTCGATCTGCAGTTCCACCTCGTCGCTGAGCTTGAAGCCGTCGGGCCCGAACAGCTTGATGCCGTTGTCGTCGAACGGATTGTGCGAGGCCGAGATCATGACGCCGAGATCGGCGCGCATCGAGCGGGCGAGCACGCCGACGGCGGGCGTCGGAATAGGCCCGGTGAGCAGCACGTCCATGCCGACCGAGGTGAAGCCGGCGACCAGCGCGTTTTCGATCATGTAGCCGGAGAGGCGGGTATCCTTGCCGATCAGCACGCGGTGCCGGTGCTCGCCGTTGCGGAAGATCAGGCCGGCGGCCTGCCCGACTTTGAGCGCAAGTTCGGGCGTAATCACCTTGTTGGCCCGGCCGCGGATGCCATCGGTGCCAAAATAACGACGAACCATGAATGAGCCTCGATCCTTGACGCGCTGCAGGAGCCCCCCGGCATCCGCGGTACGCGGGACGGGCGCCCGCTATATTGCCATTGTATACTAAAGCCAAGATGGTGAACTTACTTCAAAAATTGTGAGTAACCGTTACCGGGCCGGGTTAACCGGCGCCGACGACGGCCCGCCGGGCGGCAATACGGGCGCCGACGCGGCCGTTTCGCCGGACCCGGTCTTGTGCTACCCGATACCGATAAAATCCCCTTCGAGTGCTCCCATGAAAACCTATCCTTCGATCGAAGATCTGCGGCAGGTCGCCCGCCGCCGGGTCCCGCGCGCGTTTTACGACTATCTCGATAGCGGCTCCTACAACGAGGAGACTTTCCAGGCCAACCGGGTCGACCTCGGGACCATCAAGCTGCGCCAGCGCGTGCTGGTGGACGTCTCGGCGCGCAGCACGGCCTCCACGATTCTGGGCGAGCAGGTCGCGGCGCCCTTCGCGCTCGCGCCGATCGGCCTCACCGGCATGCAGCACGGCGACGGCGAGATCCTCGCCTGCGAAGCGGCGCACGAAGCGGGCATTCCTTATACGCTTTCCACCATGTCGATCTGCTCGATCGAGGACGTGGCGGAGGCGACGAAAAAGCCGTTCTGGTTCCAGCTCTACGTCATCCGGGACCGCGGGTTCTCAAAGGAGATTCTCGAGCGCGCGCGCAAGGCCGGCTGCAACACGCTGGTGCTGACGGTCGATCTACAGGTGCTCGGCCAGCGCCACCGCGACATCCGCAACGGCATGACCGTTCCGCCGCAAATCCGCTTGTCGAACATTGTCGACATCGCCACCAAGCCGGCCTGGATCTGGAGCATCCTCAACGGCCGGCGCAAGACCTTCGGCAATCTCGCCGGTCACGTGAAGGGCATGGAAAACGTCACCCAGCTCTCGGCCTGGGTGGCGGGCCAGTTCGATCCCGCGTTGTCCTGGAAGGACGTCGAATGGATCAAGAGCATCTGGCCGGGCAAGCTGGTGATCAAGGGCATCCTCGATCCCGAAGACGCCAAAATCGCCGCCAAGCTCGGCGCCGACGCCATCGTGGTGTCCAACCATGGCGGCCGCCAGCTCGACGGCGCGCCCTCCTCCATTTCGGCGCTGCCGAAGGTGGCGCAGGCAGTCGGCGCCGACCTCGAAGTGATGTTCGACGGCGGCATCCGCACCGGCGCCGACATCATGCGGGCGCTCGCGCTCGGCGCGCGCTCCTGCCTGATCGGACGCGCCTATGTCTACGGGCTGGGCGCCGCCGGCAAACCGGGCGTCGCGCGCGCGATCGAGATCCTGAAGAAGGAGCTCGACGTCACCATGGCGCTCACCGGCGTCAACCGCATCGCCGATATCGGCCCGCAGGTGTTGGCCGAGATCGACAGGTAACGCTCAGGATATCCCATACGGTTCGTGTGCGGCGGCGCGCAGGCGCTTCGGCGCATACATGGCGAGCGTGCTGTCCGGCGATTCCGGCTGCCCGCGCTGGTCCAGATCGCGCGGCGGACCGGCCATGCCCGCCAGCATGCCGCGATCAAGCGCGTTGCGCTCCGGATAGATCGACGGCGCCGCCTCGACCCGCTCCAAACGCAGCGGCCGCCTGCGCCGATAGACGAACAGCCACAGACCCGCGGCCAGGCCGAAGGCACCCGCGGAGGCGACCACCATGCGCGGCAACATCGACGCGTTGTCCGCGGTGTCGGCTGGCGCCGGCGGCCAGCAGCAATGCTCGAGCAGATAATCCGGGCTGCCGGGTTTGGCATCGGGCGCGCCAATGACGACATTCGCCTGCTCCGCGGTCGCGCCCTCGCCTTGCGCGGCCGGCTGCGGCTGCGCGTCCTCTTGTGCAGGAGCGCTACGTGTGGGCGCCAGCCAGGACGCCAGACGGCTCGGATCGTCGGCGATGAAGGGCACGGCCGAAGCGTGCGCGGCCGGTGTGCGGCTCGCCTCCGCCGGCTTGGCGCTCGCGGGCGGCTGACCGGTGTCGGCCGGCTCGCCATTCGCATCGGGCGCAGCCGTCGCATCCGCCGTCTTCGCACCGGCCGCCGGTTTCGGCTTGCCGGACTTGCCGACATTGTCCCAGCAGCGCTTCGGCCCGTGCCAATAAAGATGATCGCCCGGAAAGGCCTTGCGCGCCTCCTGAAGCGTCATGCAGGCCGGCGACGCGAGCGCCAGCGGCGCGATCGTATCGACGGAAGCGATGAATATCGGCGTCGCGGCGATCGCGATCCCGCGGATGAAATTCGACATGGACTAACCCTCCCCGCTGTCGATGTCATTGTCGGGAAATCGTCCCGCCGATAACGGGCCTACGAATCTTGTCCGCGATAGGGCGAGGCGCATGCGCCGAAGCACAAAGTCGCCGCTCATGGCCGGTATTCGCGCACTGTCGCCGTTGCCATGTTACCGCCGGCGAAAAGACATCGAACGGCCGCGCATGCGCCATCGGCGCGCAATCGCCGCGCGCACGAAGCCTCACCGCCAGCCGAGCGGCGGCGCGACATGTTTCAAGATCGACTCGATGACATGCGCGTTGTAATCGACACCGAGCTGGTTCGGCACCGTCAATAAAAGCGTATCCGCCTCGGCGATCGCCTCGTCGCCCTTCAACTGCTCGATCAGTCTATCCGGCTCGCCCGCGTAGCTGCGGCCGAAAATGGCTCGCTCGGTCTCGCTCAACATGCCGACTTGGTCGCCCTCCTCAGCCCCGCGCCCGAAATACATCCGGTCGCGGTCGTCCGTGATCGCGAAAATGCTGCGCGACACCGACACCCGCGGCGTGCGCGTATGCCCGGCCTCCTTCCACGCCGCGCGATAAAGTCTGATCTGCTCGGCCTGCTGCACGTGGAACGGCTGGCCGTTCTCGTCGATCTTGAGCGTCGACGACTGCAAATTCATGGCCAACTTGGCCGCCCATTCCGCCGTCGCATTGGTGCCGGCGCCCCACCAGATGCGCTCGCGCAAGCCTTCCGAATAAGGCTCGAGCCGCAGCGGGCCGGGCGGGTTCGCAAACATCGGCCGCGGATTGGGCTTGGCGAAGCCCTGGCCTTTCATCAGTTCGAGAAAGATTTCGGCATTGGTGCGCGCCATGTCGGCGTCGCTCATGCCCTCGCGCGGCGCGTAGCCGAAATAGCGCCAGCCGTCGATCACCTGCTCGGGCGAGCCGCGCGAGATGCCGAGCTGCAGGCGGCCGCCGGCGATGAGGTCGGCTGACCCTGCGTCCTCCGCCATGTAGAGCGGGTTCTCGTAGCGCATGTCGATGACCGCGGTGCCGATCTCGATGCGCTTGGTGCGCGCGCCCACGGCCGCGAGCAGCGGAAAGGGCGAGGCGAGCTGGCGCGCGAAGTGATGCACCCGAAAGTAGGCCCCGTCCGCGCCCAATTCCTCGGCCGCGACGGCAAGCTCGATCGATTGCAGGAGGGCGTCGGAGGCCGAGCGTACTTGCGACTGCGGCGACGGGGTCCAGTGGCCGAAGGAGAGGAAGCCGATGTGTTTTTGGGTCATGGGGGTGTACGGGTCTGATAAGGTACCATATTCGAATATTACCAGGGCCGCGGTATCGCGTATTGTCGAGCAACAACCACTGCTACGTATCGATCCGCACGCTCGCAAAACTCCCTGATGCCGCGTATGTACCGACGAACATCTTGTTGAGTGGCCTGCGCGGCATAGTCGCCATGCGCAATGTTGTTCCGAAGATCCACGAGGCCCTGCACGCTGAGCCACAGCGTCGTGCGAGAAGTGGCCTTCCGCGTTATCGCGGTAAATATATCATCACAGCCCCAAAGACGAAAAAATCTGACAAGATCTTTCGGGTGCGGGGCCTTCATCCACACCAGCAAACGCTCGTGCGAGATGAGCCCTGAAGTACTCTTTGCCCAGAGCCAGCTCTCATCAGCAACAAAGGTTTGAAGCTTTTGACTACGGTTTTCCCAACCTACTTTCGCAAGCTCGTCCACGGAAGTCATCGAGTGCTGAAGACGTATTTTCTCGGATATCTTGTCGCCGGGAACCTTTTGCATGTTCAAAAACGTGACAAGCTCTTCGTTCAATGAATAGATGTATCGTTCGAAATGAGACGAAAGGAGCACGATCTGTCCGCGGCCAACGGCGCGCGCAAGCTTCAAAGATTCGGGGGCCCGAGGCTCAAGCGTCGGATGCGACGCCTCGCGCCCACATGCAATAACGGACCTTTCACGCCTCCAGTGTACACAGCAACTCGACCTGACGAGCGAAGCGAAATCCGGGATTTCCATCGCGTCGCGATGCCGCTCCCGCATTTCGCTCACGCTCATGCGGGCTACGGCCTCCCTCACGCCGCCATCACCCTGATCCGCGCCGCCGCGCGCGAGCGCGGCTTGGCGCGGATGACGATCTCGATGTCCTGATCGAGCGCGGTAAGCAGCGTCATCAGCCGCTCCACCGAGAAGCCTTCCAGCCGATAGTGGCGCAACGCCGAGACCTTGGGCTGCTTGAGGCCGAGCCGCGCGCCGGCCGCGGCCTGCGTCAGGCCCTGCTCGTCCATGATCGTGTTCAAGGCATAAGCGAGCCGCAGCTTGGTCTGCCGCTCCTCGGCATCGGCGAGACCCAAATCCGCAAACACGTTGCCGCTGCCGCGCGTGATCGCGCGCGCTTTGCTTTTGCTAGTTTTCGCTTTTGCCATGACGGGCCTCGTAGTCCTGCCGCGCGATCTTCAGCCGCCGCGCGATGAGTTCGATACCGGTGCGCGCGGTTCTCCTGCCGCGCGGCGATTTTTTCTGGAACGCGTGCAACACATAGACGACGAGCCGAAAGCGCACCGTGTAGACCGCGCGATAAGTGTCGCCGTCGAAATCGTCGACCACCTCGAAGACGCCCGGCCCCTCGCCTTTCCACGGCTTGGCATTCGGGTGCTTGCCGCCGAACTGCGCCAGTCCGAGCGCGTTCCCGATCTCATGCTGGACCGGCAGCGGGAATCTAAGAAAATCCTGCTTTGCCGAGCCGACCCAGTCGAGCGGCTTTTCGCCAATGGCGAGACGCAGACGCATTGAAATATACCCGTTTAGGGATAAAAACAATCGAAAGAGTATGTTCTTGTTTTGTTCTTATCATGACAAGGGACGAATTGCCAAGGGCCAACAGTAAACTCGGCAGGATTTCAGACAGCAGATCGCCTTGAGATCGGCGCGCGCACGCGGCGTGAGCGCAAAGCCGCTCATCGCGGCTTGGCACGCTGCCGGCGCATGTCGTCGAGGAAATCGTCCAGATCGAACGGCGTCGGTTCGCCGCTTTGCTCGCCTTCGATCAAGGCGGTGCGCAGGCGTTCGATCTTGTCGACCGATATGGAAGTGTCTTTGCTCATAGCGGAAAGATAGCAAGGCCCGGGGCTTGTCACAATCCAGGCACCGGATCGTCGATCGCCGGGAATGCCTCGTCCAGCGGCTTCATCGACTTGAGCAGCGCGACGAGCCCGCGTTTGCGCACCGGCTCGATCACCAGGCGCTCGCCCTCGCGGTGCATGACGGCTTCGTCGCCCGGCAGTTCGAACTCGACCGGGATGCGGACCGCCTGATTGCGGCCGTTGCGGAACAGCCTTACTTGTCTGCGATCGGACATGGGGGCCTCCTTGGCATATGCCGAAAACATTGGCCGAGGCGCGCGTGGCACAAGGGGCCTTTCTTACCCTCCTTTTGCGGGAACGCATTACGATTCCAGCGTCATATAGGACCGTAATCACATTACTGTGAGAACTTATCCCCACCCCTCCAAACACGACTATAATCCTCCCCGTCCGCTCCCATGAGGGACGCGAACCGGTTGCGCCGGCTCGTGTGGAGCGGATCGGCGCCCGCGGGTGTGCTCTCGCAAAGCATACGCTCGGGCGGCGTCGGGGCTCCGCCCGGGGGCAATACGACCCCCCGCCAGGAGCTGGCTGACGATGCGAGCCTTTAAGGCTCCTTCGGAAGCGCGGCCCGGCGCCGCAAAGACGCCGTG
>JAKAHJ010000145.1 GCA_021815055.1 Pseudomonadota bacterium
ACCCGGAAAATATTGTGGTAGGAGCCGATCACCCAGATCGTACCGGCCGGCTTCAAGACGCGGCGGGCGGCCAAGAGCCAGGCGCGCGTGAAATCGTCGTAGTCGGCAAAGCTTGCGAACTTGTCCCAGTCGTCATCGACGGCGTCGACGCGGGAATCGTCCGGGCGCTTCAGGTCGCTGGCGAGCTGGAGATTATAGGGCGGATCCGCAAAGACCAGGTCGACCGAACTTGCCGGTAATTTTGCCATTTCGGCGACGCAGTCTCCGACGAGAATGCGATGCTCGAGGGCGCAGCCGGAAACTCGACGGGGCGCCCGAGAGGGCGCCCCGCGACGCGACACAACCATGACTCACAAACTCTGACTCAGGGACGACGCGGTCGGCGACGCGGGACCTACAACCGACACCCGCGATAATGGCTGCCCAAGGTGAAAAAACGGTTTATGGGAAGCGCTTTAAAGTCGGCATAATCTGCCTATCTGGTAGGTGCTAGGCGGCCGGTGAGGTAAACCGGTGACAGGGAGAGTTCGGAAAATGCGCTGGGAGGATTTCCGCCGCAGCGACAATATCGAGGATGCGCGCGGCGGCTATGAGGGCGGTGGCGGCTTCGGCCTGCCCATCGGCGGCGGCGGCATCGGCATTGGTACCGTAGTTGTACTCGGCCTGATCGGCTGGGCGCTCGGCATCGATCCGAGGGCGCTGATCCATACCGCCGAAGTGGCAACCGGCGGCCGGACGCAATACGAGCAGCCATATCGTCCGAGGAACACGCGCCCCGGCGCGCCGAGCGACCAGATGGGGCAGTTCGTTGCGGCGGTGCTGGGTAATACCGAGGATGTGTGGAGCAAGGTTTTCCAGGAAAGCAACCAGACCTATCGGCCGCCGCGGCTGCGCTTGTTTTCCGGCGCGGTCGAGGGCGGCTGCGGTTACGCGCAGTCGGCGATGGGACCGTTCTATTGTCCGCGCGACCGCCGCATCTATCTCGATACCTCGTTTTTCCGCGACATCCAGCAACGTTTTAAAGGCTGCAGCGGCAAGGCCTGCGAATTCGCCGAGGCCTATGTGATCGCGCATGAGGTCGGCCATCATGTGCAGAATGTGCTCGGCATTCTGTCGAAAGCGCAGGCCGCGCAACGCAGCGCCGGCAGCAAGCTCAAGGCCAACCGTATCCAGGTGCGGGTCGAATTGCAGGCCGACTGCCTCGCCGGCGTGTGGGCCAACCGTTCCAACCAGAAATGGAAGACGATCGAGCCGGGCGATGTGGAAGCCGCCTTGCAGACCGCCTCCGCCATCGGCGACGACCGCTTGCAGAAACGCGCGCGCGGTTACGTGGTGCCGGACGCCTTCACGCACGGCTCCTCGGCGCAGCGCATGCGCTGGTTTTCCACCGGTCTGAAAGCGGGCAAGGTATCGGCGTGCAATACGTTCAGTCCGACTGCGCAGTTATGATACGGTCATTCCGGGGCACGCGCGTCAGCGCGTGAGGCCGGAATCCATACTCCATAGCGCTCGGATTATGGATTCCGGGCTCGCGGCCTAAAGGCCGTGCCCCGGAATGACAGGAGTTGGGATATGCCCGGTATCGACGAAACCAAGCAATTCGTTCCGCTGCGCATCGCGGTGCTCACCGTCTCCGACACGCGCGAACCTGCCGACGACAAGTCGGGCGCCACGCTCGTCGACCGCATCGCGGAGGCCGGCCACCGGCTGGCGGCGCGCGTCATCGTCAAAGACGAGGTCGAGGCGATCCGCGCGCAGGTCAAGCAATGGATCGGCGACAAGACGATCGATGTCGTCATTACCACCGGTGGCACCGGTTTCACCGGCCGCGACGTGACGCCGGAAGCGGTCGAGCCGCTGTTCGAGAAGAAGATGGACGGCTTTGCGACGCTGTTCCTGATCGTGAGCTACGGCAAGATCGGCACTTCGGCGATCCAGACGCGCGCGACCGCCGGCGTCGCCAATGCCACTTATATCTTCTGCCTGCCGGGCTCGCCGGGCGCCTGCAAAGACGCCTGGGACGAGATCCTGGTGCACCAGTTCGACTACCGCTACCGGCCGTGCAATTTCGTGGAGATCCTACCGCGGCTCGACGAGCACCTGCGGCGGGCGAAGGCGCAAGGCGCGACGGTTTAACTCTGCGATGTCTGGCGCCCGCGCCGCGGCGTCACGCCTTCTTCGGCGGCATCGGAACGATCATCGATACCTGTTTCTGGTATTTGATGTAATCCGCCCCGTGGAACGTCACGAGGTCGCGCTCTTCGAGCAGGATGCCGATGATGATGTAGCCGGTGGTGGCGATCGCGAACAAGAGATGCCCCGCGGTCATCACAGGCGTCGCCCAGAACGCGAGCAGGAATCCGAAATAGATCGGATGCCGCACGACCTTGTAGAACAGGGGCGTACGGAACGTCGGATGGCTCGCGGTTCTGCCCTGGAAGTGAGCGAAAACTTGCTGCAAACCGAATAGATCGAAATGGTTGATCAGGAAGGTGCTCACCAGCACGATCCCCCAGCCGAGCAATGAGAGCGCCAGGAGCAGCCCTGCGGCGTTCGAATTGCTGACCGTCCAGATTGGGGTCGGGATCGGCTGCCACTGCCAATAGAGCAAAAGCAGGATCAAGCTCGAAATCAGCACATAGGTGCTGCGCTCCACGGGCCGCGGCACGATCGTCGTCCACCAGCGCTTGAAGCCTTGCCGCGCCATCACGCTGTGCTGAACGGCGAAGAGCCCGAGCAGCAGCACATCGACGATCAGGGCCTGCGCAAGCGGCCCGGCAGTGCCGCTGTCGATTGATTTCGGGACGGCCAGATTTCCGACGAAGCCGATGGCGTAAAGAAAAGCTCCAAGGAAAATGACGTAGCAAACTCCGCCATAGATCAGTGCCACCATGGGAGCCCCCTCTTGGTTGGCGTTATTGGGCGACGTTCACTTGCCTATTCGCGGCCTCCGTGCCGCTAATCGAACAAAGGTATTCAATCTTGAGGCTGGTGCCAAGATGGAACTGGGGACAGGCCCGGTGACGGCCGCCAAGCGAAGGCTCACAAATCCAAATCCCAGAACTCCGCCACGACGTCCTGGCTCCAGCTATGGCGCTTTTCGCTCGAAGTGAGCGTAAAGCCCGCCTTCTCGTAGATGCGGCGAGCGGCGGTGAGCACGCTGTGCGTCCACAGCGTGATCTTCTTGTAGCCGGCCGCGCGCGCGAAGCGCACGCATTCGTCGACCAGGCGCGCACCCAAGCCGAGCCCTCGCCCTTTCGGATCGACCAGCAGCAGGCGGATACGGGCTGTTTCGTCATTTTCCCGCACCAGCATGACGCCGCCGGCATTCTCGCCGTTCAACTCGGCGATCCAGCAGCGTTCGCGCTCGGGATCGTTCTTGTTGGCGAAATCGGCGACGATGCCCGCGCACAGGCCTTCGAACGGTTCGGTCCAACCGTATTCTAAAGCGTAAAGTTCGGCGTGGCGTGTGACGATCCAGCCGAAATCGCCGGGGCGCGGTTCGCGCAGGATGTAGGGCGCTGCCATGTCCTCCCGATGCATTTTACCGCTCGTTTTTGAGTCCATTGGTTCAGCCTGCAAGGTGCGCGCCCGCCGCCAGCATCGCGAGCCGGCGGCGGCCGAGTCTGCGCAGCAGCGCAGCCTCGGGTTCGGCGCCCTCGGGATGACCGCCGAGGCCGTCGTAAACCCGGCGCGCGATCAGCAGGCCCTGCTCGGGCCGCGCGCCGCCGCCGAAGGCGACGCGCAGCAGCGCAAACAATTCGGAGAAGCCCGGCCGCAACAGGTCGGCGATTCCCGGCGGGCGAAACACCGCGGCAGGCACGGCGCTATCCGCCCGGTCGGCGAGCGCCATGAAGGCATCGGCGGCGGCGACCCAGCCCGGCTCCGGCACGCAGCCCGCGCGCAGGAACAGGAGCCAGGGCGTGCGGGTCGAGCGCGCGGCCGCCTTCAGCCGGATACCCAAAGGTTCGGCCGAACTCATGAAGCGGCACCCGGCGATGTCGGCCACTTCGGCGGTGGCATCGCGCGAGCCTGCGTCGGCGATAATCACCTCGCCGACCAACCCCGCCATCGCGCCCGGCACCAGCGCCGACAAAGTCGGTACCAAGGCACGTTCCGATTCGTGGGTCGCGATGATGGCGCTCAGCATGGCCCGCCATCGTATCCGTAAATATGTACCATATCATGTGGAATCCGTCCCGCATGCCACGAGATCGGGGCGAGAACGGGCTAACTTGGGAACTTTTGAAATTGTTCTTGTTATGTTCACATTCGATGATTAGCTTCCCGGCATGGCTCGATCGAACCAAGCCCAGAGACGCCCGCCGGCCAAGGAGCTGCCCTCCGCGCCGGCGGGCGGCTATGACGATGTCAGCGCCATGCTCGGCGCGGTGGTCGAGCACGAGCGGCGGCGCGGGCGCGGCGCGCAGAGCAATGCCTCCGGCCGTTACGAGCCGCTGGCGCGCGAAGCCTTCGACGACGGCTGGCGATCGCTCGACGATCTGCCGCCGTTCAAGACGACGGTGCAGACCGATTCGACGCGCAAGATCATAACCCGAAACGATTCGCCCGACATCGGCTTCGACCGGTCGATCAACCCCTATCGCGGCTGCGAGCACGGCTGCGTCTACTGTTTCGCGCGGCCGACCCATGCCTATCTCGGCCTGTCGCCGGGCCTCGATTTCGAATCGAAATTATTCGTGAAGCCGGAGGCGGCCGAACTGCTCGAGCGCGAATTGTCGGTGCCGGGCTATCAGCCGAAGGTGATCGCCATCGGCACCAATACCGATCCCTATCAGCCGATCGAGCGCAAATACCAGGTCATGCGCCGCATTCTGGAAGTGCTGGACAGAGTCGGTCATCCGGTCGGCATCGTCACCAAGTCGGCGCTGGTCGTGCGCGACATCGATATCCTCGCGCGCATGGCCGAGCGCAAGCTCGCCAAGGTGGCTTTGTCGGTGACGACGCTCGATCCGGCGCTCGCGCGCAAGATGGAGCCGCGCGCGGCGACGCCGTCGCGCCGGCTGGACGCGCTGCGGCAATTGTCGCAGGCCGGCGTGCCGACGACCGTGATGGTTGCGCCGATTGTCCCTGCGCTCAACGACATGGAGATCGAGCGCATCCTCGACGCTGCCCATGCCGCCGGCGCGCGCGAGGCCGGCCACGTGCTGTTGCGCCTGCCGCTCGAAGTGCGCGACCTGTTCCGCGAATGGCTGATGGCCAATTATCCGGACCGCTATCGCCACGTCATGACGCTCGTGCGCGACACCCGCGGCGGCAAGGACTACGATTCGGCGTGGGGCACGCGCATGACGGGCGCCGGGCCCTATGCCTGGATGATCGGCCGCCGCTTCGAAATGGCCTGCGAGAAGCTTGGCCTCAACAAGGCGCGGACGCAGCTTTCGACGCAGCATTTCCGCAAGCCGAAGACAGGCGAGCAGCAGTTGAGCCTGTTCGAGCCATGAGCACGCCGCCGCCGGCGGCGCCGGTCTCGGCCGGATCAAGAAGGCCGACACCGCCTTGCGGATGCCCGCGGAAGATTTCGTGGCGGGCGAATATCCACATGCGCGGCTGCCGCAATTGACTTCAAATAGCGCGGCGGGCACTCATCGCCCCCATGCCGCGCACCGCTAGATCTGCTCCCCGCCTGCCGCTGAAAGAGCCCGCGCAGCGCCCGAATTTCCGGCGCGAGCGGCGCTGGCTCGTGCGCGGGGTCTGGCCGGTGGCCGGCTGCGACGAGGCGGGCCGGGGCCCGCTTGCCGGTCCCGTGGTGGCGGCCGCGGTGGTTCTCGACCCCGCGCGCATTCCGCGCGGGCTCGACGATTCCAAGAAGCTCGACGCGCAAGCGCGCGAAAAGCTCTACGACAAGATCTGCGCGACGGCCGAGGTCGCGGTTGCCTTCGGCACCGTTGCCCGCATCGATCGCGACAATATCCTGCGCGCCTCGCTGTGGGCGCTGGCGCGCGCGGTCAAGGCGCTGCCGGTCAGACCGAAACTGGTGTTCGTGGACGGCAATATGAAGATCGACTGCGGCTGCGACTGCGAAGCGGTGGTGTCGGGCGATGCGCTGGTCGCCTCGGTGGCGGCCGCTTCCATTGTCGCCAAGGTCACGCGCGACCGGCTGCTGACGCGGCTCGCCCTTGCGCATCCCGGCTACGGCTTCGAGCGCCATATGGGTTACAGCGTGCCGGAACATGTCGCTGCGCTCGCCCGACTTGGGCCGACCGTGCATCACCGTAAAACCTTCGCGCCGGTGGCGGCGCGACTTGCGGCCCAGGGCGGCAGCGCGGCAGACGATCTCGCGCCGGTATTGTTGCCACTCTAGCCGGCGTTCATTATTCGTGGGCGTCTCTTTATCCCTTGTAACTTTCATCGCCGCGACTCGCATAGGCTTGGCGGCGCGGTGACGGGCGGGGGCCCGATTATCCCTGGGTCTTTGAAGACCGAAAGAGAGCTCGGCGCCCCGCCCGCCGTTCCATC
>JAKAHJ010000146.1 GCA_021815055.1 Pseudomonadota bacterium
ATCGGCTTTTTCTTTCGCTGCACCGGGCGCCGCCGGATAAATGGGAGTGAGTTTGCGATCGGCGGCGCGATCTGCCGCAACGGCTTCGTGCGGTTTTTCGGTTTTTTGCTGCCCTTGTGTCGATAAGCGCGGTTGCGTCGACAACGGCGTTGTGCCGAGCGGCACCGAGGCGACGCGCGAATGACCCTTCGGCCCGGATACCACAGCGAGTCCGAACCACATTCCGAGTGCGAACAGCAGCCCCGCACTGAACAGAGCGACCAACGCTTTATAGGACGTTGACGACATGGCCGGTTCCGAGTTGATAGCGTGTGGTTGTCTTGCCGAACGCGCCAGCGCGGGTTCCGGTTCCTGAAAGCGTTCCGGCGCTGCCGGCCCGAACGACTCCGTTTACGCGAACGTAAGCGCGCGGCGTCGGGCTATTTCGTGCAAAGCCGGCGCCGCCCGTCATAGGGCTGGTAGGTGCAATCCGATGCGTTGAAGGACGTATAGGCGCGCGCGCAGGCCGCGATATTGCACGCCGCTTCCGCGCGCGCCTGCGTCGCCTCGGTGGCGGCCGATGCCGACTGTGCGGCCGGTTTCGGCGGGTTGCCTTTCATGCACAACCGGCGTGGCCCGTTGCTGGGCTGATAGGTGCAGTCGACGGGGGTAAACGAATAATAGGCGCGCGCGCAGGCGTCGATGTCGCATTTCGCTCGCGCGCGACTCTCCATCGCCGCATTTGCGACGTTCGCTTCGGCCGACTGCGGAACGACGGGGCGCGCCGGATATACCGGGCTCAGCTTGGCGTCCGATTGCTTCACATTTTGCGTCGCATTTCGATCGGCTGCGGAGGTATCCGGCTTTGCGGATTTTGCCGGCGCGCTCGCAACGGGAGCCGCTTGGCGGATCGGCGGCGCCGCGGGAAGCGGCGACTGCAGCCAATCGAAGCCGAACAGCACACTGCCGGCCGCAACGAGCAAAACGAGAAAGTAGACGAGGAATGACATCGCGCTGACCGGCGGTAACGGCGTGGCAACGCCATGGCTGCGTGCAGGTTCCATCGGATGTGGTTAATGCCGATGGCGATATCTTCAGTATGCAATGTTCAATGTTCAATCGGTTCGCGACGTCGTTTGCAGAGCATTCGCGCCGTGTGTCCGAGTTCCAACGAATGAAGGTGAGCAGGATAACGAAGTCGTGAAATGACCTCATTCTCGCCCTCAAACGGCACACCGCACTACCTAAGACGCGGCCCTCCAAACCTTGGGGACTTCAGAAGGAGGGGAAATGAAACTGCGCTTTGTCGCCGCGCTCTGCGGCGCGTCCATCCTGTTTGCCTTCACGTCAATCGCCAATGCTGAAACTGGAATCGCATCCATCTACGCCTACAAGGGCGAACGCACCGCCAATGGCGAACGTGCCTCGCCGACGGGTTTCACCGCCGCCCACAAGACGCTGCCGTTCGGCACGCGCGTGCGTGTGATCAACAAGAAGAACGGCCGCAGCGTGATCGTACGCATCAACGATCGCGGCCCGTTCGTGCGCGGCCGCATCATCGACCTGACGCCAGCCGGCGCGCGGGCGCTCGGCTTCTCGGGTATCACGTCTGTTGTCGTCGAGCGCGTGAGCGGCTAGAGCGCCATCAATTCGCATTGAGTTGTGCGGGCACGCGTCACCTTCGGCGCGCGCTCCGCAGGGCTCCGTGCGTGACAAGATGGGGTGATCGGAGCTTGCCCTCCACCCGGCGAAAGCTAGACTGGCGATAGGGGCGGTTTCACGTTCAGTCCAGGAGACGACGTATGATATCCCGCTCCTTGAAACCGCGATCCTGGCCAGACGTCCGCGTGCTTCTGCTGCCGGTTATGATCGTCAGCCTGCTGCTTGCCGTCGTGACGGGAGCGGCCGCCCTCGTTTTGAATGGCCAGCCGGCCGCCGGCACGGTGGCGGATGCGGCCGACGTCTTCGGTTGGGTGTTCGCGGCGGCGTTTTTGACGGCGTTCATCGCTATGGTGCTGCGCGGAAACAGGGCGTAAGCGCGCCGCGTTCGCCAAGAGATACGCCGCCCATGACGGGGCGTGAAAAGGCGTGCTAGACAGCGCCCACATCGAACGTCTTGGGCCATGTCGAAAGCGCCGTCATCTCCTCCTCTTCCCACCCTCCCGTCCTTCCGCCGCATCGTGGTGAAGGTCGGCTCCTCGCTCTTGGTCGATTCCGCCGCCGGGGCGATCAAGCGCGCCTGGCTGGAAAGCCTCGCCGCCGACATCGCGGCGCTCCACACGGAAGGCCGCGACGTGCTGGTGGTGTCCTCCGGCGCCATCGCGCTCGGCCGCGCCGTGCTCGGTCTGCCGCGCGGTGCGCTCAAGCTCGAAGAGGCGCAGGCTGCCGCCGCGGTCGGGCAGATCGCGCTCGCGCGCGCCTGGTCGGAAGTGCTGTCCGTACACGACATCACCGCGGGCCAAGTGCTGGTCACGCTGCAGGACACCGAAGAGCGCCGCCGCTATCTCAACGCCCGCTCCACCATGACCAAGCTGCTCGAGTGGCGCGCGGTGCCGGTCATTAACGAGAACGATACGGTCGCCACCACCGAAATCCGTTACGGCGACAACGACCGGCTCGCTGCGCGCGTCGCGACCATGGTGAGCGCCGATCTGCTCGTGCTGCTCTCCGACATCGACGGGCTCTACGACAAGCCGCCGGTGCCGGGGAGCGACGCCAAATTGGTGCCGGTGGTCGCCCGCATTACGCCCGGAATCGAGGCCATGGCGGGCGCCTCCGGCTCGGAACTCTCGCGCGGCGGCATGGTCACGAAAATCGAGGCGGGGAAGATCGCCACCACCGCCGGCACGCATATGGTCATCGCGTCCGGCCATGTCCCGCATCCGCTCGCGCGCATCGCGGAAGGCGCGCCCTGCACCTGGTTCCTGACGCCGGCCAATCCGGTCACCGCGCGCAAGAAATGGATCGCGGGCTCGCTCGAGCCGCGCGGCGCGGTGCATATCGATGCCGGCGCGGTGCGCGCGCTGCGCACCGGCAAAAGCCTGCTGCCGGCCGGCGTGGTGAAGGTCGAGGGCGCTTTCGGCAAGGGGGATGCGGTGGTGGTGCGCGGGCCCGACGGCGCGGAAATCGGTCGCGGACTGATCGCCTATGACGCCGAGGACGCCGACAAGATCAAACGGCGCTCGTCGGCCGACGTGCTGGTCATTCTGGGCTCAGGGGGCCGGGTCGAGATGATCCACCGCGACGATCTCGCCTTGCGCGGCGAATAGGGCGGGTGACTCCGATCGGGCCGCCGCCGGCTGGCAAAAGGCGCTTCAAGAGGCGCCGGCCGCGACGATTTGGCTCGCGACGATTTGACAAGTTGTCGCCGGACGCCGGCCGGGGTCCAATATCGCTCATAAAGTCGCGGGCGGCCGGGCCCAGCATCTTCCTGCACCCCATCCTGGCCGTCGATCTGCGGCAGCCGGCGGCGCTCCAGCGGCGCTGCGGGTAGCACTACCCCCAAGGGCCTACGGGCCCTTTCTTTTTGCCTTTTCAGCCGCTTGGACTGAACTTCCGACCGCAGCTCAATACGGCCGCGGACGTTGGCCGCGACTGCGCCGGCGCGGCTGGGTGCCTGACTTGGGGACGCCCGATTTGCGCAAGCCGGGCGCCGCCCGCGCGGGCAGCGCGACCAAAGTACCGTCCGGGAATTCGATATAGCGGCTGTAGACCGGCTCCTGGCCTTCCACCCGCTGGCCGCTTTCAATCACGAACTTCGTACCGACTGGAAAACGGCTCGGCAGTCTTGTCGACCGATACGCCATGTTACCCTCCAAGCGCACGATCCTGGAAAAATCGTTTGCGGCGCCCGACTGGGACCAAAAGCGGTTTTCCAATAGGATCATGCGCGGACCTGGAAACCGACGGCACCGTCACATCACAATGTGTAGGCCCGGTGATCGTGCCCGCTCCCGACGGTTTTATCCACGCTATCCCCAGACGTGGGTGCTGCCATGCCGGCACTCGCGCGACCTCGCGGCCGGAACAAGGCCATGTTAGGTAACAGCTCGACGAAGGGGCAACGGACTTTGGCGACGATGACTGCGCCACTGAAAAGCATCGAGGGAACCGGCGATATCGGCGTCGTCATGGCCGAAATCGGTGTCCGGGCGCGCGCGGCCGCCCGGGTGCTGGCGCTCGCCCCGACCGCACAGAAAAACCAGGCGCTTGAGGGCATGGCCGCGGCCGTTCGCGGGCAGACGGTGCAGATTCTGGCGGCCAACGCCGAGGACTTGGCCGAGGGGCGCGCCGCCGGTATCGCCGGCTCCTTTCTCGACCGGCTGGCGCTCAATGAGGCGCGGGTCAAGGCGATCGCGGCCGGAATCGAGGTCATCCGGGACCTTAAAGACCCGGTCGGCGCCGTCACGGAAGCCTGGGCCCGGCCGAACGGAATGTCGATCGAGCGGGTGCGGGTGCCGCTCGGTGTCATCGGCATCGTTTACGAGAGCCGCCCCAACGTCACCGCGGATGCCGGCGCGCTCTGCCTGAAATCGGGTAATGCCGCGATCCTGCGCGGTGGCTCCGACTCCACGCGGTCCAGCCGCGCCATCCATGCGGCGCTCGAGCAGGGCTTGCGCGAGGCCGGCCTGCCCGAGGCCGCGGTCCAACTCGTGCCGACCCGCGACCGCGCCGCCGTCGGGCTGATGCTCGCCGGGCTCGGCGGCAATATCGATGTGATCGTCCCACGCGGCGGCAAGGGCCTGGTCGCCCGTGTGCAGACCGAGGCGCGTATACCGGTCTTTGCGCATCTGGAAGGTGTCTGCCATGTCTATGTTGACAGGGCCGCGTCCCTCGATATGGCGAAGTCGATCGTGCTCAATGCAAAAATGCGCCGCACCGGGGTGTGTGGAGCGGCCGAATCGCTGCTGGTCGACAAAGCCTGCGCCACCTCCCATCTTGGGCCGCTGATCGAGATGCTGATCGCTGCCGGCTGCGAGATTCGCGGCGACAAGGACGTCCAGAGCGTCAATCCGCGCGTGAAACCGGCCACCGAAGAGGACTGGTCCACCGAATACCTCGACGCCATCATTTCGGCGAAAGTGGTCGACGGCGTCGGCGATGCCATCGCCCATATCGAAAGTCACGGGTCACACCACACCGACGCCATCGTCACCGACGATGCGGCGGCGGCCGAAAAATTCCTGCGCGAGGTCGATTCGGCCATTGTGCTGCACAACGCCTCGACCCAGTTCGCCGACGGCGGCGAGTTCGGTTTCGGCGCCGAAATCGGCATCGCCACCGGCCGCCTGCATGCGCGCGGACCGGTCGGCGTCGAGCAACTGACGACATTTAAATACCGCATCCGCGGAAACGGTCAGATCCGGCCGTGAAACCGCAGGAACTAGACCGCTCCGAGCGGGTATTGCCCCCGCATGCCGCCGGCATGAGGATCGGCCTGTTCGGCGGGACCTTCGACCCGCCGCATCAGGCCCATCTTGCCGCCTCGTTGCTGGCGCTCAAGCGCCTCCAGCTCGACCGCGTCTGGTGGCTGGTCACCCCGGGCAATCCGCTCAAGAATACCAGCGGCCTCGCGCCGATCGGCGAGCGCATCGCCGCGGCCCGCACGCTCATCCGCCATCCGCGTATCGACGTGACCGGGCTCGAGGCCGTCATCAAGACGCGATACACCTATGACACCATTTGCTGGCTGAAGGCCCGCTGCCCCGGGGTCCGCTTCGTCTGGATCATGGGCGCAGACAATTTGCGCAGCTTCCACCGCTGGCAGAGATGGCGCGAAATTGCCAAGCTGATGCCCATCGCCGTCATCGACCGGCTCGGGCCGAGCCTTTATGCCGGCGCGAGCCCGGCCGGACAGGCGCTGCGCCTGTCGCGCATTCCGGAACACACGATCACCATTCTGCCGGACCGCCGCCCGCCTGCCTGGACCTTCCTGCATGGCCTGAAATCGCCGCTGTCGTCGACCGCGCTACGGGCGCTACGCCGGACCGGCCAGGGAACCGGGCAGGGCGACGGCGCCCCCGATGGGGCGGACGACAAAAACTGCGGCGCGCATGGCGAAAAGGAGCCGAAATAGTTATCTTCGGTGCGGTCCCGCTTCGCCGCGGGCGCTTGTAACGAACTGAAGAAAGCAACCGAACGAAAGGACGAAACCCCCTGGCCACGCCTGCAATTTCTCGGGCCGCCACAAGCTCGCCCGAAACCGTCTCCCGGCGCCCCGACGCGCAGGAGACGTTGCGCATCATCCTCGCGCGCCTGGATGACATGAAAGCCGAGGACACCGTCACCATCGATCAAACCGGCAAGTCCCCGATCTGCGACTACCTGGTCGTAACGTCGGGCCGTTCGCAGCGCCATGTCGCTTCGGTGGCCGAGAATGTGATC
>JAKAHJ010000147.1 GCA_021815055.1 Pseudomonadota bacterium
CGATCTAGCGCAATCGTCCCGAAGACGCCCCGATCGGCCTCATCCCGGTCGACAGCCTCTATTCGCCGGTGCGCAAGGTCTCCTACAAGGTCGAGAACACCCGCGAGGGCCAGATCCTCGACTACGACAAGCTCACCATGACGATCGAGACCAATGGCGCGGTCTCGCCGGAGGACTCGCTCGCCTATGCGGCGCGCATCCTGCAGGACCAGCTCAGCGTCTTCGTCACCTTCGAGGAGCCGCGCAAGGAAGCCGCCGCCGAGGCCATTCCGGAGCTCGCCTTCAACCCGGCCTTCCTCAAGAAGGTCGACGAGCTCGAGCTGTCCGTGCGTTCGGCCAACTGTCTGAAGAACGACAACATCGTCTATATCGGCGACCTCGTGCAGAAGACCGAAGCCGAAATGCTGCGCACGCCGAACTTCGGACGCAAGTCGCTCAACGAAATCAAGGAAGTGCTGGCGCAGATGGGCCTGCACCTCGGCATGGAAGTGGCGGGCTGGCCGCCGGAGAACATCGAAGAGCTCGCCAAGCGCTTCGAGGATCATTACTGAGCGAATAGCGAAATAACGGGTAGCGAATAGAAAGAGGTACTACTCGCTATTCGCTAACAACTATTCGCTCCCAAGGGCGAACGCAGGAAGCCCACCTGAGCACAAAAGTCCGACGGACCGTCGTGACATGCGAAGAAGAGAAGGATCAGTTCAATGCGTCACGGCAAGGTTCATCGCAAGCTCGGCAAGAAGCCCGCGAACCGTAAGGCCATGTTCGCCAACATGGCCGCGAGCCTGATCAAGCACGAGCAGATTATGACCACGCTGCCGAAGGCGAAGGAATTGCGCCCGGTGGTCGAGAAACTGGTCACGCTCGGCAAGAAGGGCGGCCTGCATGCGCGCCGCCAGGCGATCTCGGAAGTACGCGACGTCGCCATGGTCAAGAAGCTGTTCGAGGTGCTGGCGCCCCGCTACGCGGAGCGCAAGGGCGGCTATACCCGCATCATGAAGGCCGGCTTCCGCTACGGCGATTCGGCGCCGGTGGCCGTGATCGAGTTCGTCGACCGCGACGTCGAGGCCAAAGGCAAGGATTCCGGCCCGGTGCAAGCCAAGGCCGCGGGAGAGGCGACCGCGCCGGCCTGAGCGCGCGCCCGATCGCAGAGTTCAAATGGCGGCGCTTCGGCGCCGCTTTTTTCTTATAGACTTGCTCGCGCAGGCGCCCGGCCGGGCCGCTGGGCGCGCACATGCTATTGTGTGAACAGCGCGCGGCCGGCGTGGCGGTTGCGCGCTCGTTATATTACTATGCAAGCGTTCAATCGGGGACTCCGAATTGGAGCAGGGGAGGACATAATGAGGACGGCATTATTTGCACTGGCGCTGGGCGCGGCGCTGATCGGCACGGTTCCGGTCCATGCGGCCGATTCGAAGAAGGCGCTGATCAAGCGCGGGGACTATCTGGTCAACGGCATCCTGACCTGCGGCAACTGCCATTCGCCGAAGGGACCGAAAGGCGATATTCCCGGTAAGCAGTTCTCCGGCGGCCTGTCCTGGGACGAGCCGCCGTTCAAGGTGACGGCGTCGAACATCACGCAGGATCCGGAAACCGGCATCGGCAAGTGGAGCGATGCCGATATCAAGAAGGTCTTGCGCACCGGCATTCGCCCGAACGGAACGCCGGTCGCGATGGTCATGCCGTCCAGCTTCTACCAGATCATGAGCGAGCGCGACCTCGACGCGGTGGTCGCCTATTTGCGCACGCTCAAGCCGATCAAGAACAAGGTCCCCGATCCGATCTACCGGGTGCCGCAGGTGCATCCGCCGGTCCCCGGCGGCGAAAAGCCCTATACGGAAGCGATGATGAAAGACAAGGTGAAAAAGGGCTTCTACCTCGTTACCATCGCGCATTGCATGGAATGCCATACGCCGATGGGGCCGCGCGGGCGCAATTGGGCCGATCTCGGCAAGGGCGGCATGGAATTTCCCGGCCCCTGGGGCAAGTCGGTGTCGCGCAACATCACGTCGAGCAAGACCAAGGGCATCGGGGCCTGGACCGACGCCCAGATCAAGCGGGCGATCGCCAAGGGCATCGACCTGCACGGCAAGCACCTTCTGCCGCCGATGGGCTTCTCCTATTACGCGACCGTCAGGCCGGCCGATCTCGACGCCGTCGTCGCCTATCTGCGCACGGTGCCGGCGAAGGAGTAGGCTTGTCATCGCCGGGCCGGCGCGATTGCGCCGTGTCCCGGTGAGCCCGCTCAGGTAGGCACCCCCGCCTCCTTATCGAGGTGGCCGGGACATAAGGGCGTTCACGCCCGTCGTCGACGGGCTATGCCCGGCCACGACAAGTTGGGCAATCGGGGAGCGGGGAAAACAGCCCCGCCTTCATTTCGTCCCGGCACCGGCCTATATCTCGGTAAACAGCCGGGATTCGAGCCCTATGCCCCCTTCTTATCGTCCGACCGTTTTGCTCCTGGCCGCCGCTTTGGCGGCCGGTTCCGCCGCACGGCCCGCCGCCGCCCAGTTTCAGGATCGGCGCGTACCCACCCAGAACGAGCTGCGCCTGTCCTACGCGCCGATCGTACAGCGCGTGGCCCCGGCGGTGGTCAATGTCTATGCCGCCAAGGTGGTGCAGAACCGCAATCCGCTGTTCGACGATCCGATCTTCCGCCGCTTCTTCGGCATGCCGGGCGGCGGCGGCGAGCAGGTCCAGCGCTCGCTCGGCTCGGGCGTGCTGGTCGACGGCTCCGGCCTCATCGTCACCAATGTGCACGTGATCGAAGGCGCCGATGAGGTCAAGGTCTCGCTTGCCGACAAGCGCGAGTTCGAGGCCTCGATCGTGCTCAAGGACAAGCGCACCGATCTTGCCGTGCTGCGCATCAAGGACGGATCGGCGCGCTTTCCGTTTATCGAAATGGCCAATTCCGACGCACTGCAGGTGGGCGACATCGTGCTCGCCATCGGCAATCCGTTCGGCGTCGGGCAGACCGTGACGCACGGCATCGTGTCGGCGCTCGCGCGCACCCAGGTCGGTATCACCGATTATCAGTTCTTCATCCAGACCGACGCGCCGATCAATCCAGGCAATTCCGGCGGTGCGCTGGTCGACATGACCGGCAAGCTCGTCGGCATCAATACGGCGATCTTCTCGCGCTCGGGCGGCTCGCAAGGCATCGGCTTCGCGATTCCCGCCAATATGGTGCGCGTGGTGGTGAACTCGGCGCGCGGTGGCGGCAGCGCAGTGAAACGGCCCTGGCTCGGAGCGCGGCTGCAGGCCGTCACGCCCGACATCGCCGACAGCATGGGTCTCAAGCGTCCGGCCGGCGCGCTCGTCGCGAATGTACTGGCGAACAGTCCGGCCGCACAAGCAGGGCTCAAGCCGGGCGATGTGATCGTGGCGGTCGACGGACAGACGGTCGACGACCCCAACGCCTTCGATTATCGCTTCGCCACCAAGCCGCTCGGCGGCAGCGCGGCGATCGGCTATCTGCGCGGCGGGCGCGAGTTCGGCGCCAAGGTGGCCTTGCAGACCGCGCCCGACGTGCCGCGCGACGAACTCACCATCCGCTCGCGATCGCCCTTCTCGGGCGCCAAGGTCGCCAATCTGTCGCCGGCGCTCGCCGACGAATTGCAGTTGCGCGATGCCATCGACGGGGTCGTGATCCTCGATGTCGAGCCCGGCTCTTATGCCAGCAATCTCGGCTTCCAGCGCGGCGACGTGATCGCCCAAGTGAACGGCCAGAAAATCCACAAGACGCGCGAGCTCGAGCGCATCGCCAGCGTGCCCAACCGCACCTGGCGTCTCGTCATCGTGCGCGGCGGCCAGAAGATTTCCGCGGTGTTCGGGGGATGAAGCAATCAGGCACAGCGCCTGTTTTCACCTCTCCCCGCGTGCGGGGAGAGATCGGCTTTCGTGCGCAGCGCGGAAGCCGGGTGAGGGGGCGCTTCCACGATTCTGAGTGCTTGACCATTGCCCCTCGCCCGGCTCGGACCTTTGGCCCTCGCCACCCTCTCCCCGCAAGCGGGGAGAGGGAAAGGCGCTCGTCATGACCCCACGCCCCAAATCCTCCGGGCCGACCTTGTTCGCTGCCGCGGGCCTCGACAAGGATGCGCCGCGCCCGCTTGCCGACAAGCTCCGCCCGCAGACGCTCGACGACGTGGTGGGGCAGGATCATCTCATCGGTCCCGACGGCGCGCTCACGCGCATGCTGGAGACGCGCTCGCTCGGCAGCCTCGTGTTCTGGGGTCCGCCCGGCACCGGCAAGACCACGGTGGCGCGGCTCCTGGCGCAGGCGACCGATCTCCATTTCGAGCAGATCTCGGCGATCTTCACCGGCGTCGCCGATCTGAAGAAGGCGTTCGAGGAAGCGCGCCGCCGGCGCGAGATGGGGCAGGGCACGCTGCTGTTCGTCGACGAGATCCACCGCTTCAACCGTGCCCAGCAGGACTCGTTTCTGCCGGTGATGGAGGACGGCACCATCGTGCTGGTCGGCGCCACCACCGAGAACCCTTCTTTCGAATTGAACGCGCCGCTGCTGTCGCGCGCGCGCGTGCTGGTGTTCAAGTCGCTCGACGCGACCGCGATCGAGAAACTGCTGGCGCGCGCCGAGCGGATCGAGGCGAAGCTGCTGCCGCTCGACGAGGAGGCCCGCGCCGCGCTCGTGCGCATGGCCGACGGCGACGGGCGCGCCGCGCTCACGCTTGCCGAGGAAGTCTGGCGCGCGGCGCGCAAGGGCGAACAGTTTTCCGCCGGCAAGCTCGCCGAGATCGTGCAGCGGCGCGCGCCGCTCTACGACAAGGCGCAGGACGGGCATTACAATCTGATCTCGGCGCTGCACAAATCGGTGCGCGGCTCGGATCCCGACGCCGCGCTCTATTACTTGTGCCGCATGCTCGATGCCGGCGAGCCGCCGCTTTACATTGCGCGCCGCGTGGTGCGCATGGCCAGCGAGGACATCGGGCTCGCCGATCCGCAGGCGCTGGTGATCGCCAATGCCGCCAAGGAGGCCTACGACTTTTTGGGCTCTCCGGAAGGCGAACTGGCGATTGCGCAGGCGGTGCTTTATGTCGCCACCGCTCCGAAGTCGAATGCGGGCTATGTTGCGTACGGCGCGGCGATGCAGGTGGCGAAACAGGCGGGTTCGCTCTTGCCGCCCAAGCACATCCTCAATGCGCCGACCGATCTGATGAAGTCCGAAGGCTACGGCCGCGGCTATGCCTACGACCACGATCAGGAAGAGGCGTTCTCAGGGCAAAACTATTTTCCCGACGCGCTGCCGCGCCGCCAATTCTACGATCCGCCGGAACGCGGCTTCGAACGCGAGATCCGGAAACGGCTGGAGTATTGGGCCAAGCTGCGCAAGGAGCGCGGCCGGGGGGCGAGTTGATTGGTCCGGCGCCGCTTATCCCTCCCCCGCTTGCGGGGGAGGGATAGATATGCGGTGAAGTTACTTCTGCCGCTTCCAGGTTTCGGCGTCGCACATCGTCTGTCCGATGGCGCAGCCCTTGATGGTCAGCGAGGCCGATTGCACGGTCACGGTGCCGTTGAAGGTCATGAAGCCGGGCATTTCCGGATGCTTCATATTGCTGCCCTGCCAGGTGCTGCCGCCGGTCTTGGCCATGCCGTGGCACATTTCGAAGCCGGGCGACTTGCCCTTGACGATCGTGCAAAACAGATGTCCGCCCTTTTGCGAGACATGCGCGACCTCGCCGTTCGGTCGCACCCAATTGCCGTTGGCCTCCGCTGCCGCGGCCGCTTGCGTCATGCCGAAAAGGGCAACGGCCGACGCCACCACAAATTGCACGCTTTTCATGATTGTTCCCTCCCTATGATCGCAAGCCCCGGTTTTTCGGATCCTCGGGACGCGTTTGTAGTAATCATGATATTCGCATGCGTGAATGTGATGTCAAGGAGCGTCCTGCCTGATAGGACTGGCGCCCCGGCGCCCCTGGCGCGGCTTGCGCTCACGAAAGAACGAGCAATGCAGAACCAGAAGAAAGTGCTTCATGGCACGCGGTAAAGGCGGACCGCGCCAGCCCGGCGGTGGACGCCGCGAGGCCGGGCCGCGCCATATGCCGCGCGGCACGCGCGGCGCCGCGCGTTTCGGCAAAGGCGAGGGCCGTATCGGCGACGGGCGCAAGGGTTTTGCCAAGGGGGAAGGGCGCTCTGCTTCCCTCCCCACGCGAAGCGTCGGCTATGGTAAGGGGGCCTTTCCCCAACCTCAGGCACGCGGTCACGTCCCCTCACCCGACCGCCCTCGCGCCA